>DJYW01000154.1:2682-23204 GCA_002450255.1 Gammaproteobacteria bacterium UBA6968 | reverse complement strand
ATTTCGCTATTTCTTTATATTTCTATCTCTCCATCTCTCTATCTGTCTATCTCTCTATCGCTTTACCTCTCTACCTCTCTACCTCTCTATCTTTCTACTTTTTCAACCCCCTTGCTTTTAAGGGCCATGAGATTAGGGCAGGTTTTGCGTTTTCTGACCAGTTAGCTTCAACGGCGTCGAGCTATGGCACTTTTTTTAAACGTGCACTTGGCACTTGCCCACTAAGAACGGTTCTGTGCTAGTGATTAGGCTCGCCACTTTTTTTCGACAAATCGCCCAAATTGCTGATCAGTCTAGGTAACATTGCCTGACCGATTAACAGAGAAATTCATGAGCAACATTCAAAAGTGCCTTTTTCCTGTCGCGGGGTACGGCACTCGGTTCTTACCTGCGACGAAGGCTATGCCCAAAGAGATGCTGCCGGTGGTTGATAAACCTTTAGTCCAATATGGCGTGGAGGAGGCGGCCGAAGGTGGCTTGAACAAAATTTGCTTTGTCACCGGCCGTGGCAAGCGATCAATCGAAGATCACTTCGATATTAATTACGAACTCGAAAAGCAAATTGCCGGTACTGGCAAAGAGGTTGCGCTATCCGGTATTCGGGATTTGATCGATCAATGTTCTTTTGCCTATACGCGTCAGCGTGAAATGCTGGGGCTAGGCCACGCGATTTTAACTGGTCGAGAAATCATTGGCGATGAGGCTTTCGGAGTAATTCTCTCCGATGACCTATGCCTCGTTGAAGAAGGCCCGGGCGTTATGGCGCAGATGATTAGGCTTTACCGCCAATTTCGTTGCAGCATCATCGCGATCGAGGAAGTGCCAAAGGAACGAATCAGTAAATACGGGGTGATTGCTGGCGAAGCGATAAGCGATGATCTAATTCGAGTTACGGACATGGTTGAAAAGCCTGACCCAGACGAAGCACCTAGTAACTACGGTATAATCGGACGGTATGTTTTGACCCCGGATATCTTCAACATCATCGAAAATACGGTGCCAGGGTTAAATGGCGAGGTGCAAATAACAGACGCCTTATTGAAGCAGGCACGCGAAGGCTGTGTCATTGCTTACAAATTCAAGGGGCGGCGTATTGATTGTGGTTCGGTAGAGGGATTCGTTGAGGCGACTAACTATTGTTATGAAAAATTTAGAAATAATTAGCCCCGCTTATGTCTTTTGAGTTTTCGCTAAGAGAGCTAGGCAACAAGCCAACGGCCCCCATCCGATTAACGGATCCGCTGGCACGTGCAGAACTGCCGACTCCCGCGCTGGTCATCAACAGAGCAGCGCTGTCTCGCAATTTGAGCAAGATGCATACTTTTCTGGAAGCTTCCGGGAAAGGTATGCGCAGCCATAGCAAGACGCATAAGTGTCCGACTATCGCGCTTCAGCAAATCAGTGCTGGGGGCGTTGGTATCTGCGTCGCGAAAATCGGCGAGGCCGCGGCGATGTTGCAAGGCGGCGTCACCAATCTCCTGATTACCTCGCCGGTAGCCACGAGCACCAAGGCGCGGCTGTTGAACCATCTGCTCTCGCAATACAAAGGCAATAAGCCTGATGATTCGATGGCGGCTAGTCTGAATACCCAGATGGAGCCAGGGACAAAAACGGACATAGACATCAAGCTGGTGGTTGATTCCACTGTAGGCCTGAAGTTACTAGAGAAATACATCGATCCTGCCAACCGCATGGGTGTGCTTATTGATATCGACGTGTCGATGGGGCGCACCGGGGTGCGAGATCTAGAAACAATCCTGTCGTTGATAGAACGAGTAAGTAACGACTCACGATTCTACTTCGCCGGTGTGCAGCACTACGCCGGACAAATCATGCACGTGGAGAGTTATGCTAAGCGCCGCGAGAAATCGCTACGATCGTGGGAAGCGACCGGCGAATTGATTGCGTCAATAGAAAGCCGCGGGTTCGCGGTGGACGTCGTCACGGGTGGCGGCACAGGTACTTACGATATCGATGTATCGGTAGCCGCTATCACAGACCTGCAAGTGGGTAGTTACATATTTATGGATGCAGAATACAGGGCAGTGCACAGTCGCGATAATGACGTATTCGACGACTTCGAGATCGCGCTAACCGTTCTTTGCAGCACCATCAGTCAACCTAAAGAGGGCCTGATTACCGTCGATGGGGGCTATAAGGCGTTTGCTTCTGACAGCGTCGTTCCACAGTGTATCGATCTACCTGACGTCGCATTTAGATTTGCCGGGGACGAGCATGGCGTCTTGATTTTGCCCTCGGGTGAGCAAGAGGTTCGCTTAGGGCAAACGTTGAGTTTTGCCACTCCGCACTGCGACCCGACCGTCAATTTACACGACTACTACTGGATTGAAGAGGCCGATGGACGCATCAGTGAGTGTTGGCCGATCACTGCACGTGGTTGCTCTTGGTAGCTGCACTTTTGCAAACGATGGTTAGGCGACTGCTATGTTTGGACTGATTCAATCCGGTGGCTTGATCATGATTCCGCTGCTGGCCTGCAGCGTAATCGCCTGTGCCATCGTTGCGGAGCGTTGCTGGTACCTCAGACCAAGTGAAATCGTGCCACCAAACCTCGCTGCAGAAGTTGAATCACATTTAGCGAGACTGGTTGATAATCCAGTGGCTGTGGATACGTTGAGCAGACACTCGCTGATGGGCAAAGTGCTGGCAAGTTGTTTGGCCAAACCATTGCAATCAGCTCCAGAACTCGAAAGTGAATTGTCTGCCGCGTTGGACCAGGCTGCTCATACCATGGAACGCTATTTGACGGCGCTAGAGGTGATCGCAGCTGTGACCCCTTTGCTTGGGATCTTAGGCACAGTGGTAGGCATGATCGATGTCTTTAGCACGGTGGTACAAGCCCAGTCGCAACCACCTGAAATGTTAGCGGGCGGTATTTCCACAGCATTGGTGACTTCGGCCGTTGGTTTAACGATTGCTATTCCCAGCCTGACCTGCCATCGATTTCTGGTTCGCAGGGTGGATGCTTATTTGCTGGAGATCGAAGCAGTAGGCCGTCGTGTCATCGACCTAAAGTTGGGACGGCTGCTCGATACAGCGGGGAATGCTGGTCCAACGGCAACTGCGTCAGACAAGATATCAACGTCACCCTCAAACGAACTGAGTCATGACAGTTAGAAGCAGGCGACGTGCAAAGTTTTCGATTGTTGATCTAACGCCGTTGATTGATGTCGTATTTTTGCTGTTGATATTTTTCATGGTTTCGCATTCAACGCTGGATACCTATGGGATCGACATAACGCTACCCGAGGCGGGCGGCGGGGCTGGAATGGATGCGGCGGCCATCACCGTTGCGGTAAATGCTGCCGGTACCTATTTTGTGAATGGAGAGGCGGTTACGGCCGCTTCAAGCTCTGCATTAGTGTCTGCGCTACAACCGCTTGTGGTCGCGCCAAGGTCTCGCTATACCGTCACTGTTGTAGCGGACGCCGACAGTAGTCATCAGTCTGTTGTGACCGCCTTAGATGCTTGCGCTCAACTCGGTCTGACGCAAGTATCGTTGGCAACCGCGGTAGCCACTGAGGACCTTTCTATTGGCTCCAAGGTGCTACGCTAATGCGTTCTCTAGCGCCTCTGTCAGTAAGGCGATAACCAGAGATCGGTATGGCAAAGTTTAAAGAGCATTTATACGGCCGCTTACTAGGCTTCGTCCTTCCTTATCGGTTATTACTAGGCGTATCGCTGTTAGGATTTTTTTTAGCTGCAGCGGCTGAAGCCTATTTCGTCCGTCTTTTCGGAAATTTGATCGATGCTTGGGATGGTCTATCCGTCAATCCGGATATGACGATCCCTCTGTTGATGGTCGCTGCGACAGCCGCACGCGCGGTTGGGGCCTTGCTCGGCGAGACGGTCATGGCACGGGTTTCATTTAATGTTGTGTTTAACATCCGGCAGGTGCTGTTTGATCAATTGCTGAATTTGCCGGCTTCGTATTATGACAATACCAGTCAGGGCCATATTGTTTCGAGGATCACCTTTACCGTTGCGCAACTGAGAGATACCGGCACCGATGTACTTAAGGCGCTGGTGCAAGATGGACTTAAAGTCATCGTGTATCTGGGGGCTTTGTTATATTTGAATTGGCAGCTGACACTGATTTTTATCGCTGTCGTGCCGTTGCTAGCATTGCTGGTGTATCTCGCAAGTAATCGCTTTCGACGCATCTCCAGGCGGATTCAGAATTCCATGGGAGATGTGACGCACATTGTCTCTGAAGCGGTCAGTGGTAACCGTGTCGTCAAAATGTTTGGCGGCAAAGCGTATGAGACTGACCGGTTTACAGCTGCTAGTAAAATCAATCGCCAACAAAATTTAAAGATGGCCGTAACCCGTGTTTTCAGCGCGCAAATTAACGAGACCATTATCGTTAGCGCACTGTGTTTGCTGATCGTGTTGTTATATCAACCTGAGATTGGCGGCGGTTTGAGCAGCGGGGATGCGGTGTTTTTTTTGAGTATGGCGGGCATGCTGGGTCGTCCGGTTCGCAAGCTGTCTGAGATTAACGCGAAGTTACAGCGAGGTATGGCCGCTGCTGAGGATATCTTTGCCCAGCTCGACGAGCCAGAGGAAGCAACCGTCGCCACCGACGCGACTGATGCGCCTGTTCGGGCAGCTGGATCAATACGATTCGCGGATGTGTCCTTTCGCTATGCTAAAGATCGTAATTTGGTTCTGAAAAAAATCAATTTCTCCTGTGAACCAGGTCAAACGGTGGCCCTTGTCGGGCGCTCTGGGAGCGGTAAGTCCACTCTGGTCAGTTTGATTCCAAGATTTTATGAACTCGCATCGGGCCAGATATTTTTGGACGGCGAAGATATTGCCGACGCGGATTTACAGTCCCTGCGGCGACAGATAGCTTTGGTTTCCCAGAACGTAGTGCTGTTTAACGACACGCTTCGCAATAATATCGCGTACGGTGAACTTGCGGATGTAGACCCTGGGCGCTTAATGGATGCTGTTAGCCGCGCGCACGTAGCCGAGTTTTTGCCAGATCTTACAGACGGGTTGGACACCCTAGTAGGTGACGATGGCGTGCTTTTGTCTGGCGGGCAACGGCAGCGGGTCGCGATAGCTCGGGCCATTTTAAAAGACTCACCGATCTTAATTATGGATGAAGCCACCTCGGCTCTGGACAACGAATCGGAACGGTACATTCAGGATGCTTTGGTTGAAGTGATGGCGGGTCGCACAACCGTGGTTATCGCGCATCGTCTATCCACGGTTGAATCTGCCGATGAAATAATTGTCATGGATCAAGGCTGCATTGTTGAGCGAGGCAAACATGGCGCGTTGCTTGCCCAACAGGGAGTTTATGCTGAATTGCATGCTGCGCAGTTCCAGGACGAATTAGCGCCCGTTTCCAATGAAGCCGGTCAGGTTGCTGCTGCTTCGGGTCAATTGAATAGAACTTCTGTCTGGCAACGTTCGATGATTCTGAGTGAACCGACTAATCGCTTGGTCGATGCCTGGTATAGTGGTGCGGGTTGGACCCGATGGTTGTTGCCGTTTAGCTGGGCCTTTGCGGTGTTGAGCCGCTGGAAGATGCGACAAGCCAAGCGCTGGCAACAGCAACATTCGCGCAGTCCCCTGCCGGTAATTGTGGTGGGCAATCTGACCGTCGGTGGCACCGGAAAAACCCCGTTAGTATTGTATTTGGTCGAAAGTCTTTTGCAGATGGGCTTTAACCCGGGCATTGTAATGCGCGGTTACAAAGGCTCATTAAGCAAGCGTGGCGCATTGTTAGAGCAAGATTGTGATCCGCTTCAGTATGGCGATGAAGCGACTATGTTGCGTGCTCGAACTCATGTACCGATAGCGGTTGGAGCGGATCGAGCTCGTTCGCTGCAACGACTCGAAAGCGCTGGCTGCGACATTGTTGTGTCGGATGACGGTTTGCAACACCTTGCGATGGCGCGGGATATTGAAATTGTGGTTGTTGATGGCACTCGCGGTTTGGGTAATGGCAGGCTACTGCCAGCGGGGCCGTTGCGAGAATCCGCAGATCGTCTGCAGCAGGTTGATTGGGTAGTCGTCAATGGCGGCGACGGTGACGGTTTTGACTATACCGACAGCCTGCATATGGAAATGCAGGTTCGTTACTTTCAGAACCTTGCTAGTTCCGCACAGCTGACGCCGGAAGCGTTTTGTCAGCAATATAGTGAAGTCAACGCGGTGTGCGCGATTGGCAATCCTCAGCGCTTTTTTGGCACCCTCGTCAGTCTGGGGTTGAATTTACACACGTATAGCTTTGCCGATCATCATCTGTTCGAGGTTTCGGATTTACAGAGCTTGGTTAATTTACCGGTCGTTTGTACCGAAAAAGACGCGGTTAAATTGCGTGGCCTGGAGTGCGATAAAGAATTCATTTGGGTTTGTAGCATCGCTCCGCACTTTGATTCGGATGTGTATGCACGACTACAAGACCTGCTCAGACGCAAGGCTATTGCGCCACAATCAGTCCTCAGTGGTTTGGCCGCATCTTCGGACCTGGTGGGCTAAGTAGGCCCACATCTATTTCACCGACGATTGAATCAGTCGATAATAGGAGCAGTGCTTTCGAGCCGCTAACTCGACCGCAAACAATCCGTTGTTTGTAACTCTAAAAACCAGTTACCGGATTCAGCAGATTATGGCAGTGCACATAGTGATTCCAGCTCGATACGCATCGACGCGGCTACCCGGTAAGCCGCTAGTCGATATCCTCGGTGAACCGATGATTGTCCGCGTCGTGCGACAAGCGGCGCTAATAGATGTGCAATCTATAACGGTAGCGACCGACGATGAGCGTGTGCTGGCTACGGTAAAGTCAGCTGGGTACGATGCGATGATGACCAGCCCAGACCACGAGTCGGGATCGGATCGAGTGAAAGAAGTCGCCGACCGTATCGGGTTTGCGTCGGAAGATATCGTTATTAATTTGCAGGGTGATGAGCCGTTACTGCCATTGCAGGCGTTGCAGGTGCTGATCGAAGGCTTGCAGGCAAATGAAGGCTGTGGCATGGCTACGCTGTCCGAGCCGATAGATAGCTTCGAGATGCTGGGAAACCCCAATGTCGTCAAAGTCGTTCTTAACGAGCGCAGCCGGGCCCTGTATTTCTCCCGCGCGCCGATTCCCTATCCACGGGATGTATGGTCGCCAACGGATACGCTCCCGTCCGCCGAAATCAGTGAGCTGTTGAACGATGGCGTCGTGCGTCGCCATGTGGGTATATACGGGTTTCGAATGCATGGTTTGGCCAGGTTCGTGGCCTTACCACCCTCGCGCCTAGAATCAATAGAAAAGCTTGAACAATTGCGTTGGTTGGAAGCCGGGGAAGATTTGTTGGTGCTTGATGCAGGCGTAGTCGTGCCAGGAGGAATCGATACCCAGGCAGATTTGGATCGAGTACTCGCGGCCCTCAAACAACACGGTGAGTAAATGCAACCGTGTTGGATTGGGCCATTGAGTTGGGTAAAGCCGTTACTTCGGTGCCATACGAATACCGCCGTCGAGACGAATGGTTTCGCCGTTCAGGTAAGGGTTCGCGACGATTTGCTGCGATAGCGACGCGAATTCGGGTGGTAAGCCAAGACGCTTAGGATATTGGACCATGTCAATTAGCGGATCGCGGACCTGATCCGGCGCGCCAGCCATCATTGGCGTGTTGAAGATTCCTGGAGCGATGGTGCAAATGCGTACGCCCTGACGAGATAGGTCTCTCGCGATAGGCAGGGTCATGCCAGCAACGCCAGCCTTGCTGGCAGAATACGCAGCCTGACCAATCTGGCCGTCGAATGCCGCGACAGAGGCGGTGTTGATGATCACACCACGCTCTAGTGCTTCACCCTCGGGCTCGTTCACTTGCATGATAGCAGCACATTTGCTCAATACTGAGAAAGTGCCGATGAGGTTCACCTGCACAATGAAATTGAACTTAGCGATGTCTAAAGCGCCTTCGCGACCCACTGTTCGCGAGGCTGCGCCGATGCCTGCGCAGTTTACGTTGATATGGATGGCACCAAAGTCTTCCTGAACCTGAGCGACTGCAGCACTGACTGACGCATCGTCGGTAACATTCACCTGGTACGCTTTGGCGTCGCCGAGCTCTTTTGCGGCGGTGTTTGCCAGATCTTCGTTTAGGTCAAAGATCGCAACACGACCGCCATTGGCAATAATCATTTCCGCAGTGGCTCTGCCTAATCCTGATGCGCCGCCGGTAATGACGGCGACTTTTCCTTTTATGTCCACTTCCTATCCTCACGTTAGTTTCTACTAGCCGCGTAGTATACCCTAAGGTGTCTTAAAAACTGTTCTCTGTCATGTTGGACTATTACCAGAACTTTTTATCACCACAAGAATCCGCGCAGCTTATGAATTGGCTGGATGCCAGCGAGGAAGTGAATTGGCAAAGCGAAACCTTTCGAATATATGGTCGGGAGGTTACCGCGCCTCGGACGCTCACTTGGTTTGGTGATGCCGGTTTGAATTATCGCTATACCGGTTGCGACCACTTTACCCACGGGTGGCCAGAGCCTCTGCAGCGCATTCGTCAAAAAGTGCACGCTCTTAGTGGTCTGACGTTTAACTTCGTACTCTTGAATCGTTATCAGAATGGCGCTCAATACATGGGATGGCATAAAGATGATGAACGTGGCGCCGCAGCAACCATTGCTTCTTTGAGTCTAGGCGCGTCGCGCCGTTTTCGAGTCGATTCAAACACCAGCGGCGAACGCGAGACCCTGCAGCTCGAAGATGGTTCGCTGCTTGTTTTTGATGGCAGGCAGCGCCATTGTTTGCCGGCCACCAAACGATGTGACCTGCCTCGCATCAACCTGACCTTTAGACGGATTCAAGCTTGAAGCTGGCGACACCGTTCGCGCTGCCGAATACGCTTGCTTTGCCAGCCTGGGCAGATTTTGGCGCTGAGCTTGAAACGCCTGACGACGTTTGTGAGGCGATTCAGTTTGCGCGGGCGCATAGAGCGCCTTTGCGAATACTCGGTGCTGGTTCAAATGTCATCGTAGCGCCTCAAGTCGCAGGGTTTGTTGGCAGAATGTCGATTGTCGGAATCGATGTCGTCGACGAAACAGATAGCACCATCACGATTCGCGTAGGCGGTGGTGAGAACTGGCATCAGCTGGTACTGCGTTGTATCACTAACGGATGGTACGGGATTGAAAATCTGGCGCTAATACCTGGAACCGTTGGCGCAGCCCCGGTGCAAAACATAGGGGCTTATGGCGCTGAGCTTGCCGACTTTGTCGTTGAAGTCGAAGGTTTTGACGATGTAGGGCGTACCATTACGCTAGACAACGAGCGTTGTGGTTTTGGTTACCGCAGCAGTATTTTTCAATTGCAGCCAGGATTGACCATTACTCATGTGCGGCTACAACTACAAAAGGTTTTCAGGCCCCGGCTGGGCTATCCGGGCTTGCGCAAGCAGTTTGCGCATAATCGTTTAAAGACACTCACGGCGCGGCAGGTGGCTGATGCCGTAATAGCTATGCGGCAAGCGAGATTACCGGATCCAGACAGGCACCCTAATGTCGGTAGTTTTTTCAAAAATCCTGTTGTATCGGCGGAGTTAGTCGAGACGATCCGCGCATTAGGTCTTGATGCGTATCTGGAAGGTGACGGCTACAAGCTTTCCGCGGCGCAGCTGATCGACTATTGCGGTTGGAAGGACAAGCCTGCGGAAAAGGTGGCATGCTGGCCCAATCAAGCGCTGGTGCTGGTTAATCAGGGCGGTGCAAAAGCGGCCGACGTATTGACTTATGCCGCTGCAATCCGCGCCGACGTCCAGGCCCGGCTAGGAGTGGCCTTGGTGCAGGAACCCACCAAAATCCAATAACCGGAATGGTTCAAAACCAGGCAGTGCGGCTAAAACGCGCTTTGTAATATCGTTTTGACCTTATCGTGTATGTCTACCTGAAATTGCCTATTTGGGATGCCCACTACCGGCGGCAGCCATTAATCGCACTGCCACCTGTTACCGCTCCCGTTTAGACAGTCCGCGTGCTAGGAAGCGTCTTGGTTGCTTTTTGCCGGCAGCACACCTAATTTTCGCAGCTCTTGCTCGCGTAAACGTCTTTTTACTTCGCGGGGGTCATTGGAGGCACGTTCTGTTTTTTTTGCCGGTACTGGCGCTTCCGCTGACGGTTGGCTGTCAGGCGCCGCTTCTTCTTGTACGTCCGATTGGTCGATAGAAGCCACGGCGTCGTTCAAGACCTCTGCTTCTCCCGTTTCTACATAATCCGTAGCAGATGCTACAGCGCTCTCTACCTTCAGATCATTTTCTTCCACGGTTGCTGAGTCTGACTCGGTTAGCTCGCCTTCTCTGATTGTTGCGCTTTCGTCGTCACTCGCTATGACATCTGCAGCCGATTCGTCTGGCTGCGCCATCGTTTGCTCGATTTCAGTCTGATCGGATGCTGCTGGTCCCGCCTCATGTTGACCGGGTTCGTCTGAATTCGCTGCTTCTGGCATGGTTTCCTTCGCGCTCAATTTAGATCGATTTCGAGGATCATTGGACGCACGACGTGCCGGTTTGTTGCGCCCTTGCTCCGCCTCGATTTCGCTCTCGCTCTTTTTCTCCATCGCACCGCTTGCGTCAGGCGTATCAACCACATCGTTTGAGGGTTGCGTTTCCCGGGTTGATTCGGCTGTCTGTTCGCCCAGTTGCACGCTACCACTAGCAACGGCTGCTGCCGAGTCTGCTTTGTCAGTTGCCGTCGCTATGGTGGTTTCAGTATCACCTTTGATCGGGGTCACGGTTGCGGAATTTGTTTTCTCCGTCTTTGCGCGCGAAGTGGACGCGGTGCGATCACGCTTTGGCATACGTTTGCTGGCAGCCAATGCTTCTGCAGAGGGCTGTCTTTCTGCAGGAGAAACAGCAACGAAATCACGTTCATTATTTCCCGCCGTCTCGCTTTTATCTTGGTTGCTTTTTTCACTGGACTTTCGTGGTTTTTTCAACTCGTCGCGTTTGTCTTCTTTACGGGGTCCACGACGACGGCCTTTGTTTGGTTTGCTGTCTTGTTCGGTCTCGGTTTCTTCGAATTTTCTGTCTTGCGCGGCATCAGATTCCGGCCGATGTTTTTTATTTCGGTTGTCTTGCGCCCGAGGTTTGTTGGATCTGCGATCGTTGCGTGCGGAGGCGCGGCCGTCTGCGGCTTCTGCGCCCTCATCAGAGTCAGAAAACAAGCTTTTTAGAAAACGGCCAAGCAATCCTGGTTTTGACTTGCTGGCAACCTTGCTCTCCGTTTTGGCATCTCGCTTGCTCTTTTTTTGTGATGTAGCGGATGCTTCTGCGGTTTTGGGCGAGGGCTTAGGCGGCGCCATTTGCAGGCTCGGCTGAACCACAGCCTGTTGGCGCGGTGGGGTTGCTTTGTCCTCAGGTAACTCTTGCTGGATGTGCTGATTAGCGAGGTCGGATAGCTCGTTGCTGCCAATACTGCCTTCTTCTTCGACTTGATCACCGCGCAGTCGCTCGACCAAGTAAGTCGGTGTCGACAGGTTCATATTTGGGATGATCACCAAGCTGGTCCCTGTGCGTGCTTCAATCTCAACTGTATCCCGACGTTTTTCGTTGAGTAGATATGCACCGATGGCTAGCGGCACTTGCACCCGAATTACCGCACTCTTTTCCTTTAATGCTTCTTCTTCCATCACGCGCAAAATCGCGAGTGCCAAAGACTTGGTATCGCGGATACGGCCTTGGCCTGAGCAACGCGGGCATAATTCTGTCGTAACTTCTTCGAGCGATGGACGCAGGCGTTGCCGGCTCATTTCCAACAGGCCGAACCTTGAGATGCGACCGATTTGAATGCGCGCCCGATCGGACTCAACAGCCTGTTTCATGCGGTTTTCAACCGCGCGCTGATTCTTGGGCGCGACCATGTCAATGAAGTCAATCACTACCAAGCCGCCCATATCGCGAATCTTCAGCTGTCTGGCGATTTCATCTGCGGCTTCGAGGTTGGTATTCAGCGCCGTTTCTTCGATATCCGAGCCCTTAGTAGCGCGAGCTGAGTTGATATCGATAGAAACCAAGGCCTCAGTGGGATCGATGACAATACTGCCGCCGGATGGGAGTTGGACCGTGTGCTGAAATGCCGTTTCAATTTGGCTCTCGACCTGATAACGGCTGAATAACGGAATGCCGTCGTTATAAGGCTTAACCTTATCGGCATAGTGGGGCATGACCTGATTGATGAAGGCAGAAGCTTCTTCATAAGCTGCATCTCCCTCAATGAGCACTTCGCCAATGTCTTTGCGCAAGTTATCGCGTATGGCACGCAGTACAGCGCTATTTTCCTGGTACAACAACGTGGGCGCATCAAAGGTATTGCCCGCTTCGGTAATAGACCGATAGACCTGCAATAGATAATCCAAGTCCCAGTTGAGTTCCTCGGAACTGCGACCAACCCCGGCAGTTCGTACAATTACGCCCATACCTTCAGGAATATTTATCTGGCTGAGTGCTTCGCGCATGGCGTCACGATCTTCACCTTCGATGCGACGAGAGATTCCTCCAGCGCGCGGGTTGTTAGGCATCAAAACCATATAGCGCCCGGCCAGGCTGAGAAAGGAGGTGAGTGCGGCGCCCTTGGTGCCGCGCTCTTCTTTCTCGACCTGAACTATGATCTCTTGTCCTTCTGCGACTAAATCCTGAATAGCGCCGCGCGGATTGCTCTTTTTCCTAAAGTACTCTTTCGCAATTTCCTTGAGAGGTAAAAAGCCTTGCCGCTCGGAGCCAAATTCGACGAATGCTGCCTCCAGGCTTGGTTCAACCCGAGTAACACGGGCTTTATAAATGGAAGACTTTTTCTGCTCGCGTTCTCGGTTCTCGATGTCCAGATCGTAAAGCTTCTGACCATCAACCAGGGCAATCCTGACTTCTTCAGGTTGCCGCGCATTGATTAGCATTCTTTTCATGATGATTTCCTTAGCGGTCGCACGGGTCAAAACCACGGGCGGACCTTGTTTGCTTAAAAAAGCGTTACAAAAGCTAAGGAAGAAATAACAGCAGTTAGTTCCGAACCAGACCGGTAGGCAGCACCTTTATCACTGTTGTGATTCGGATGCGCAAATTCAAATTAGAATCCAAAGTGACGACTAAGACGTCTTATTGAATTCAAATCACAGCAACAAGTTTTGTAAGATCAGCGGCCTCAGTCTTGGATCGTGAAGGCACTCAATATTCTTATTCGTTATAAGTACGCCGTTCCGTATCTGATCTGCGAAAAGATTGACCTCAAATCAATCTTGCGATGAACGCCTTTTACTAGGCGATCTCCTGCAAATTGGATCAGTTTGTGTTTTAAAACAAACCTTGTTCGGTATCGGTTTAACACCTGATACGTTGCTACGGGCCGCGTTGTCCCTAAAATTGAATGATCTCGTAACGAAACGTCGTGAGAAGATTTAATTTTCAGGTACTTGGGATGCGCAATCGCATTCCTACACTCATGCTCGGCTATACGAGCTTCGCTATCTCATACGCGCTTTGGGAACATATTGCCCACAAAACGCCGTTACGCCAGAGCGCCAACCTATGATCTCGGATTGCACCAATTATGTGTGTGCCAAGATCGATAAACTTAATTGCTATGTGTTTTTGAATTTTACCGGTCCGCAAGCATCGAAGCCTTGTTACGAACCTGACTGTTTTCCTTAAATATATTTGCAATCAAACGCTCGCGTTTACCGAAGGCCACTCTTGAACACCCCACTGCTAGCGCAGCTTTTAGTCCAGCTAAGCGTCACTGCGCCACACTGGGAACGGGTTATCCTATTTGTAGGTGGATCGAGCGTTAGACTGCATTTAGCTTTAAGGTAATTTCTTCCTCAATTTTTTAAATTCGTTCTTCTTTGCCAAAGCTTGGTTTCTAATTTCGAAGCAAAGCGCCTGCGCGTCTTTGTTTGCTCGAAACCACCAAACCCATGCATTGCGCTGCCGAATCCGACAATTAGTATCTCAACAGCGCTCTCAATTTGATCTAAACGATCGTGCTCCCAAGCGCAGACACACTTCAGTTAAGACCCATTGCTCTGTAAACAGAGGCGTCCGTAGAAGCCGGCACTTGGTTTCATAACATCCAAGTGCCACCCGGGGTACAATCGCTCAAATCGAAAAACATTCTCGCGATAAACGACCGTTGCGTTTTGGCTCTAAAACTCACCCTATGTTGACCAACCTGGGTCTAGAAGTCTAAAAAATATAGACAATCTCCACAGGGGCTGAGCAGTAGGGACTAGAGTCAGCAAAAGCGGTTATGTGCTAGCGGCTCTCTTATCGCGCGCACGGAGTCTACCAGTGAACGCTAAGCCCCTCAAACCCTTAATATTTTTTGTCCAGGCGCGGTAATCGTGGGAGTAGAGTACCGATCGGTGGATGATCCGGATGATGTTGGCCAACGAATTGACAACTTTTTGCTGCGTATTTTGAAGGGCGTACCCAAGAGCAAGATTTATCGGGTGCTAAGAACCGGACAGGTTCGGGTAAATGGTGGACGAGTCAAACCTACCTACAAACTGGACCAGGGAGACCAGGTTCGGATACCGCCTATTACGGTGCGGCAAAGCGCGCCGATAGCGTTTCAAGATGCCACTGCCGCGCAAATTGAAGCATCTATATTGTATGAGGATCAGCGCTTCATCGGTCTTAACAAACCAGCTGGTTTTGCAGTCCATGGAGGGAGTTCGATCAGTGCTGGCATCATCGAGATTCTTCGTATCGTTCGCGACGACCCGCGTTTGGAGTTGGCCCATCGTTTGGACAAGGACACTTCCGGTTGTCTGCTGATTTGTAAAAAACGGTCTGTTTTAGCGGCTGCTCAAGCAGCCTTTCGGGAGCGTAAGGTAAAAAAACACTATCACCTGATCGTTCATGGAAGCTGGCCGAAACAAGCTAAAACCGTGCAGCTGCGCTTAAAACGATATTCAACAGAATGGGGCGAGCGGCGCGTTAGGGTCGATGGGCTAGGCCAGACCGCGCGTACCGATTTCGAGATATTGGCATCCAAGGAGCGTGCAACACAGCTGCGTGCATCGTTGCATACCGGACGGACCCACCAAATTAGAGTGCATGCACAGTCGCAGGGGTGTCCGCTCGTCGGTGATTCTAAATATGGTGTTAAAGACGATCAGGCTGCACGCCTTTGTTTACACGCAGAGCGTTTGATTGTGCCTACTCAATATGGAGGGCTCGAACTGAATGCACCGCTCGATAAAAGGATGGAGCAGATTTGGAGTGAGCTGAGTTAATGGAGCTGTTTCGGCTAGTGCCTGTTTAGCTTACGGGCAACTCCGCTTCCCCCGTCGAGAGTTGCACCGATTCCACCTGGCTTTAGTTTGGTGATCATTTTGTTAATCAGGCCAATGGATTGTGATTTAGAGCTCGCAGTCGCGTCACCAGCTTGATTAAAGGTAAGCCGATGAGTGCACTGGGGTCGTCGGCGCGGATCATCTCAAATAAAGTAATTCCTAGACCCTCTGCTTTAAATGCGCCGGCGCAATCAAGCGGGCGTTCGCGTCGCACATATTCGCTGATATCGCTTTCCGAAAGGCGACGAAATTGCAGGTGTGTTGAAACCAGGTCGGTGCTGTAGCGCGATACCAGTCCAAGCTTAACGGTAAAGATAGAAAGAGCAGTTAGAAACTCGGCGGTCCGGCCGCTGCAGGCGGCGAGTTGTTCGATTGCCCTTTGCTCAGTGATTGGCTTGGTTAGCACCGCTTGGTCACAAATTCCGATTTGATCGCTGCCTATGATAATAGCCAACTGATCATGCTGGTTGGCCTGGATTTTAGTCGCTACTGCGGCAGCTTTTGCTTCGGCGAGGCGCGTCGCCAAAGCGCTGGGTGATTCACTTGATTGCATGGTTTCGTCAACATCTGGCGATATTTGAGCGAAGTTGAGCCCGATTTTGGTGAGTGCAGCAGCGCGATATTTAGAAGTTGACGCTAAAAAGAGTTTGGCGAGCTGATTTGGCATTGTCGGTCCTAGAGTTAGTGCGAGATGATCCAAGTGCCGATCGCGAGAACAACTGGGTCTTCTCACGCCGGCGCGCCCTTAGGATCGAACCATCCGGTAAGGGCGCTGACTTACTCGTGCGAGTTCAGCGCCTAAGTTTTGCCCGCTTGTTACTTTACAGGGTGCTTGATGATACCTATGATTGCGCGCCGAATGATCTGGCAAGAAGAAACACCTCCCAGTTACGCTGACTTAGCACAACGCAAAGCAACGATAGTACGCATTGTGCCAGGTGAAGCATGGACGCGCTTAAATGCGGCCAGCGGGGGCGTGGACGACGTCGAGATAGAATTGAAGTTTGATGTCGATGCCGATGGGCTGGCTACGGTCGCCGGGCAAGCGTCCACAGCAATGCGGGTCGCTTGCCACTGGTGTCAGCGGGTTGTGTCAGCGCCAGTCACGGCGACGATGCATGCGCTTTTGACTCAAGATGAAAAAGGTGCCAAGCGTGCCGCAGAGGCCTGCAAGGCGCGAGGCGTCGATATGGACATAGTTGTTGTCTCGAAAGACGTTTTGAATGCGGTTGAATTGATGGAAGATGAGTTGCTCCTTTCCATCCCAGGCAGGATTTGTGACGATACTGCTTGTGAGCATCGTCCTGCACGCAGTTATGGCGACGAACCTGTAGTAGGGGAAAACGAAGGCACTTATAAGCCATTCGCGGCCTTGAAGGACTTGCTCAGTTCCGACGACACCGGCCGAGAGTAACGGCGTTATCTTCAGGTCCGATTGCCGTGTAATCGGACCTGCAACGGATGTTTTAGAAAGCGTTCGAACATAATTTAGATCGACAGAAATAGGATCAAAAAATGGCGGTACAGAAAAGTAAAGTAACCCGATCACGTCGCGGCCAACGTCGTTCACATGACGCGCTGGCTCAACCGACTCTTTCGGTTGATCAGGTAACTGGTGAGACACACCGACGACACCATGTCAGTGCAGATGGGTTCTACCGGGGCCGGCAGGTCATACAAGACAAAGCTTAGCCCAAAGCTTGTACGGTGAGGGTTGGTAGGACGCTAGGTTGAGCCGATGCGTCAAAATCGCTGACTTGGACATAGATCGACAGTCTATTTTGGTACAGCACCTGATCGGAAGAACTCTAAATCGCTAAGAGTTTTTAGACTCACAGGCGCACTACCTCACCCCTCATCTAGCCTACGCTGGCTATGAAACAAAAACCCCAATCCTCATCTCGCATCGCTGTGGACATGAGCAGCGGTGCGTCCCCGTTAGCGACCCGTCTTCTTGCGTGTGCAAAATTCTCGCAGCAAGCGAGCCTATCTCTAGTCGGTGACAGCGTTGCGCTGAAGGACACCGCGGAATCTATTGGTCTAGACCTATCCCCCTTTCAAATCGTGCATACCACCACACAGATCACCGGTGAAGAATCCCTGCGAGACGTGTTGCGTATCGGCCAACAATCTTCCCTCGCGTACTGCCTTCGTATGGTCGCTGAAGCAGAAGTGGATGGGATGGTCACGAGTGGTGATACGCGAGCTTTGGTTGCCTTAAGCCGGCATTTTTTAGGCACCTTCGCGGATCTACGGCGTCCGGCTATCATTAAACCATTTGAGGGCGATCGGGGGGCGTTTCACGTATTAGACCTTGGCGCTAACGTCGAAGTTTCAGCCCGCTTGCTGTACCAGTTCGCCCATTTGGGTTGCGAAGTCGCTGCGCTGTCTGAGCACGTCACGACAAAGCCTCGTGTCGCTTTGCTCAATATTGGGACTGAATCGGGCAAGGGGCCGGATGTCTTGCGCCGCACCAGCGCCATGCTGGCGGGAACGGAGCACATTGACTTCGCTGGCTTTGTCGAGCCGAATGACATTTTTTCTGGGCGTGCCGACGTGGTGGCGTGTAATGGCTACACGGGTAACTTGTTGTTAAAGAGTTTTGAAGGTGCGGCCACTTTTTTGAGTCGCCGGTTCGCGAAGTTGGCCGAGTTACATGCGGCGCTTGAGCATCCCTTAGTGGCCGCTGTTGCCGCAGACTTCAATACCGAGCGTTATAACGGCGCACTTTTGGCTGGAGTACGCGGTTTGGTTGTAAAAAGTCACGGGAGTACAGGCACCACTGGATTTGCGAGCGCAATCGAGCAGACGCTTTATTATTTACGAGCAAATATAGTTGCGAAATTGGATTTGGCGCTGCAGCGGTCGAGTGAGGCTTGGTCGAAAAGTGCGGTTAGCAGAGACCTTGCGGAATAAGTCGTCTGCATCGCTGTGTGTGGATTAAGCCTGCGATGAAAAGGCATAAGAGACGAAAGCCTGCAGGTTACGAGAATCGTTTCGAGTGGCGCGCTTGTTTTGTAAAGGCACAGGTCTAGCCGACAGTTCATCATCGGCGTTCGACGGAAAGCGTTGTAGCTTATGCTTCGCGAGCTATAAATAGGGTCTAAACATCGGGGAAAAGGAGAGAAAGATGACACAGGCAGTAGTTTTTCCAGGGCAAGGTGCGCAAAGCGTTGGCATGCTCGCAGAGCTAAATGAGAGCTACCCCTCGATACAGCAGCGCTTTGCGGAGGCCTCGGATCTTCTCGGTGTGGATTTATGGCAAATCACTACTCAAGGCCCCGCTGAGGTATTGGCGCAAACTGAAAATACGCAACCGGTGTTGCTAACCGCGAGCTATGCGCTGTGGGAATTGTGGGCGCCAAACACTGCAGACTTGGCAGTCTTAGCCGGACACAGTCTGGGTGAGTACAGCGCGCTGGTTTGCGGTGGAGCAATCGGTTTTGCTGATGGTGTCCGTTTAGTACGCCGCCGTGGTGAACTCATGAATCAAGCCGTGCCGGCGGGCCAGGGTGGTATGGCGGCAGTGCTTGGTCTCGAAGACGAACAGGTGACGCAGATCTGCCTGGAGACTCCGGGGCAAGTCAATGCTGTGAATTTTAATGCGCCGGGACAAGTGGTGATTGCGGGGGCAAGTGATGCGCTTAACGCCGCGATTGAAGCGTGTAAGGCTGCCGGTGCTCGACGCGCCTTGCCTTTAGATGTGAGTGGACCATTTCATTCCGAATTAATGGCTGTGGCGGCGGCTGAGCTGAGCGAATTCCTTGGTGCTATCGAAGTGGGCATGCCCTCGGTGCCGGTTATCCATAATGTCGACGCAAAAGTGTCGGCCTGTCCTGAAGAAATCAGAACCAAATTGGTTGCTCAACTACATCAGCCGGTGCGCTGGACTGCTTGCGTGGCTGCGATGCAGGCGCTTGGCGCGACTGGCTATATTGAGTGCGGGCCAGGTAACGTCCTGGCGGGCTTACTGAAGCGTATCTCTCGAGATAACAAATGCACCGGACTCAGCACAACGGACGGGTTGCAGGCCGCTCGCAGCACAGATTAGCGAGACATAGAAACCGCTGCATAACCAGCCATCGTGCCGCAAAAGATTAGGTTCGAGAGATACAGCAAGAAGAGATTGAGGATATGGAAGATAAAATAGCATTGGTGACCGGGGCCAGCCGTGGCATCGGCGCAGCAATCGCGTCTCATTTAGCGGCGCAAGGCTGTCAAGTTGTAGGCACCGCGACATCGGCTGACGGTGCCGCCAAGATCAGCGAGCAATTAGCTGGTAAAGGACATGGTGTAGTGATGCAACTGCAGGACAGCGGCTCGATTGCAGATGCTGTAGCGGAAGTAAACGATCGCTATGGCATGCCAACGATATTGGTTAACAACGCTGGCATCACCCGCGACAATTTATTGCTGCGCATGTCCGCTGAGGAATGGGGTGCCGTTATGAACACCAATCTTACCGGTACATTTCTTACAACAAAGGCCGTCATTCGAGGCATGGTCAAAGCGCGCTTCGGGCGCATAGTAAATGTTGGCAGCGTGGTAGCATCTACAGGCAACGCTGGACAGAGTAACTATGTGGCGAGCAAGGCGGGGTTAGAAGGGTTTACCCGTTCCTTGGCCCATGAGTTAGCCTCGCGAAACATCACGGTTAATTGTGTCGCGCCGGGATTTGTGGAAACCGACATGACGGCAGCCTTATCAGAGGCACAGACGGCTGCGATGCTCGACCGGGTTCCATTAGCTCGGATGGGTCGGGTTGATGATATTGCTGCAGCAGTGGTTTACCTGGCGGGTGAGGGCGGTGGCTATATAACGGGTCAGACGCTGCATGTTAATGGTGGCCTGTTTATGGCGTAGCGATAAGCGATTCAGATGGATCCTGAGCTGTGTGGCGGATTCATTTTTCCTCAATAAATTCATAGGGTATCTGCGCTTGATTCGCAAATAGGCGCTCTATACACTTGCCAGCCCTTCATCTGGGCATCTTATCAGGGAGATCTCGCACAATGAGCAATGTGAATGAAAGAGTATTGAAAGTTGTTAGTGAACATCTTGGCGTTCCGCTGGAAGACCTTACTCCAGCCGCTTCCTTCGTCGATGATCTTGGTGCAGATTCGCTCGATACAGTTGAATTAGTGATGGCTCTAGAAGAGGAATTTGAAACAGAAATCCCTGATGAAGAGGCTGA
>DJYW01000154.1:0-2383 GCA_002450255.1 Gammaproteobacteria bacterium UBA6968 | reverse complement strand
GAGGAATTTGAAACAGAAATTCCTGATGAAGAGGCTGAAAAGATCACGACTGTCCAGCAGGCAATAGACTACATTTTAGCTAACCAATAAATTTTTTGGCGGGATCACCAATATGTGATCCCGCTACTCCTATCGATTCACTGCGGGACCGAGTCGCAGCCACCAATCGTATTGATGCTTCACGACGCAGCGTAATCTGCATAGCGTTCGGTAGCGACCTTCTGAGCAGAGCAAGGTGCCCATAGTTCAGGCGTAAACTTTCTCGCTCAAATACGTTCATTTGTCTTTTTCTTCCATCTTTGAGTTGGCGACCAGCATTCGCACGATCAGCTGCAAAGGCCTATTGCTTCGGGCTTGAGAAGTACGCCTGCGTTCAGCTTGGCCATTTTCTAGCGTGGCGACTCAGTTTAGGATCTTGCATCGTTTACGACACGTTTTTACGCCGCGCATCATCGGTCGCGTTTAGTTCCTCTATCTTACCGGCCGAGTCGTGCGTAAAATCAGCGACTACGCAGAGACATCGCGGCGTCAGTTGTACCGCTCCCTGTGTTGGTGAGAAAGGGCATAGTGCGCGAAGCGTCGAGGATCTTGTATGAGTAGAAGAAGAGTAGTTGTAACCGGAATGGGCTTGCTGTCGCCCATAGGAAATACCGTCGAAAGCGCTTGGCAGGCTGCATTAGGCGGCCAAAGCGGCATAGGTTTAATCGACTCTTTTGACGCCTCAGAGTTTAGCGTCAAGATTGCCGGCAACGTGAAAGACTTCGATGTAGCCGACTATATGTCGGTCAAAGAAGCTCGCCGCATGGACCGCTTTATTCAATTAGGCATAGCCGCCGCTGTACAGGCGATTGAAGACGCTGGGCTTGAATCAGAGGCAGCGGATGCGGACCGGATCGGCGTGGCCATTGGTTCCGGGATTGGCGGTATTCAAACCATCGAAGATACTAACCAGACTTTGGTTAAGAGCGGCCCGCGTCGTGTTTCGCCGTTTTTTATCCCCGGCGTCGTGATCAACATGATTTCCGGTAACGTATCGATACGCTATGGCTTCAAAGGACCAAATATTGCCATTGTGACAGCTTGTACAACTGGCACACATAATATCGGCATGGGGGCCCGCATGATTCAATACGGAGAGGCCGATGTGATGGTGGTAGGTGGTGCAGAAGCTGCCACTTCCCCTATCGCAGTTGCAGGCTTCGCATCAATGAAAGCCCTCTCTACGCGCAACGATGATCCCGCCGCAGCGAGCCGACCTTGGGATGAGGAGCGTGACGGCTTTGTTCTTGGTGAGGGTGCTGGCGTCTTGGTTTTGGAAGACTACGAACGAGCGAAAGCGCGTGACGCCAAAATTTATGCAGAGGTCTCGGGTTACGGTATGAGCGCGGATGCTTATCACATTACTGGGCCTGCTGAGGATGGCGCAGGAGGCGCGTCGTCAATGATTCACGCTTTGCGCGATGGCGGCTTAAATCCAGAACAAATTGGTTACGTCAACGCTCACGGTACGTCTACCCCGTTAGGCGATGTCGCCGAAACAATGGGCATCAAGCGCGTATTTGGCGATCAACCGAATCTGTGTGTTAGCTCCAGCAAGTCCATGATAGGGCATCTGTTAGGCGCGGCAGGATCAGTTGAAGCGATTTTGACCATTCTTTCGATCGCGGAGCAAAAGGTCGCGCCGACTATCAATCTCGACGCACCTGGAGAAGGGTGCGACCTTGACTATGTTCCCAATACGGCGCGGGATGTGGCGCTTGATTACGCTGCAAGCAACTCATTTGGATTTGGCGGCACCAACGGAACGGTTATTTTCGGTAAGGTTTAAATTCGCGACAATGCCCATGGCAGTATTAGATGGCCAGTCAACTACATGACGTTGATTCAACAGTTTAGTAGAGCGGCGAGATGGCTTGGGTTTGGTGCTATCGGTGTGGTGGTCGCATTAGCTGGTTGCTTTACTTGGCTAGAGCACTCGATGGCCACCGCTGGCCCCTTGCAGGCGCCGTTGGTAATGGTCGTAGAACCCGGTCGATCAGTACAAGGCGTTGTTAATCAACTCGAGCGCGAGAGCGCCATTCATAATGCGCTTGTGGTTCGGCTTTGGGCGCGATGGAATAACTTAGGTAGTCGGCTCCAAGCGGGCGAGTACCGTTTCGCCGTTGCTGCCTCTGCGCAGCAAATTCTTACTCAGCTCACTACCGGAGACGTGCTGCTCCATCCGGTTCGGATAAAGGAAGGCGTAACCGTTGCCGAATTGTTAGCGACCCTAAAGCAGGAGGTGATCTTGCGCCAAGAAATTCGGGCCACCACTGGTGCGGCGCTCAAGCAAGAGTTAGCACTTGAAGTCGCTTTTGCCGAAGGATATTTCTTGCCCGAGACG
>DJYW01000095.1 GCA_002450255.1 Gammaproteobacteria bacterium UBA6968 | reverse complement strand
GACCGCTGTTTCCTAAACCCAGCAAGAATCGATTTTCGGAGAGGTTCGCTAAAGACAAAGCAGTCATAGCTATGTTGGCGGGGGTACGCGCGCAGATCTGCATAATGCTTGTACCAAGTTTGATGCGGTTGGTGTGGCCAGCAAGAAAAGCCAACGGTGTTACCGCATCATAACCCCAGCCTTCTACGGTCCACACACTGTGGACGCCCAGCTTTTCAGCCTCCTGCACATATGTCAGTTGCTCCCGGATATCGGCTGATGCCATTGCACCGCCCAAGCTAATGCTAATGCGCAACTTACTGTTCCTTTCTATGTGACTCAGCCATCAGAGATTCATCCCCATTCGATACTCTGGCGGCACTCCATACTCCGCCGGTTTCGGTGCGCGAGTCTCGGCTAGAAGCTCTAACCCCACAGCGCGGTAAAATTCTACGGCTGGGTTATCTGAAAGAACGTCCAGCTGAAACCTTTTGTAACCCTGCTCTTTTGCTCGATTGATAGCCCCATCAATTAGTTGGTAACCGATACGCTTACCACGAAACTCGGGTTTTACGGCCAGCGCATGTACGTAATAGGTGTCTGCATGTAAGACGGGGTTCAGCCAGCTGGCATGGTCTGATCTTTGGAGCACACCCGGAATTACATTGGGGTCAATGTCGCCGTCGGCGATCAGTTTTTGCCATACAGGTCCAAGCGCGGCCTGACGATCCCTGTATTCCGCTCCATTCATTCCTATCTCAACGCCCATAAAACGTCCATCTTCAACCGCAACTGTTGCAGCGTCAAAACCGAAAAGTGAGCCACGATGCCGCCAGGATCCTAATGCGACTGCATTGAACAATTCTCTTGTGCCGAAGTGGTACTCATAGGAAATGGGCCCGGTCGACCACATGAGTTCAGGGATGTCCGCCGAAAACTGTTCGACCGCATCATCCGTTACTGCCAGTAATTCCAATTTAAGCTACTCGCGTCTCAGGTAAGGTTACCAGCGTCGTTGCCAGCGACTAGGTTGTCAAATATGTACGCTCCATGCTCACTGCCTGAGACCGCGGTAATGGTAACGTTTTTGTCTCAGATCACCGGAGCGAGGCCCTTTCCTCCATTTATCTGGAGAAAATAGACGAAAATCGACGATGTTTGACGGGTTCCGCACTCAGGTGCAATCTTTCGACCTATCGATGGAGAAAGTACAGGAGGAAACCAGATGAACATGATCACTCTAGAAGCGCTCGGATCGGTCGGAGTAGTAACGCTCAGCAACCCACCACACAACTTGATAGGTCGCGACTTCATCGAAGAGTTTTGTTGTGCTCAGGAGCGCGCAGTTGCGGACGGTATGCGTGCTATTTTAATACGAAGTGACTTGCGCCACTTTTGTGCCGGTGCGGATGTCTCCGCCTTGGACAGTGGGGGTGTTGATGCATCAGTCACCCTCGACAGATTAGAGTCGATACCCATACCCACCGTCGCGGCCGTTCATGGTGCCGTGCTGGGTGGCGGATTTGAACTTGCCCTTGCCTGCGACTTTATTGTCGCCGCGCAATCAGCACAGATTGGCTCCGTAGAAGTTGCTATCGGGCTCGCTCCATTACTTGGTGCTGTACAACGATTAACTGAACGGGCCGGGCCGGCTCGAGCCAGAGAAATCGCCATGCTCGGACGTCGGTACAGTCCGGATGTATTAGAGCGTTGGGGTGTGATCAACTTGGTGACGAGCGACGACGAGTTAAATTCCGCGTCGCTATCCCTAGCGCAGCAGCTTGCCTCAGGCCCAACGTTGGCACTAAGCGCAATTAAACGTATAGCTCGACTAGCGAGCACTGACGGTGTGCGAGCAGCAGATCTCGCGCTTACTGATGAACTCGCTCCGATGTGGGCCAGTAAGGATGTAAAGCGCGGTATGAAAGCGATGCATGAGACCGGACCAGGAACAGCAGTCTTTGAGGGGGACTAGTGAAACCATTAGAAAACATTCGAGTACTCGATTTTACCCGAGTGCTTGCGGGACCAACCTGTACGCGCATCCTTGCTGAATTAGGCGCGCAAGTCACGAAGGTAGAGCCACCGTCTGGCGATATCGGACGAATTGCAGCACCGCAAATACAAGGCCAAAGCGCCTATTACTTGCAGCTTAATGGCGGTAAACGGAACCTCAGCATTGATCTAAATTGGCCCGAAGCGCGAGAAGCAGTGCTCAAGTTGTGCCATAAAGCCGACGTAATCGTCGAAAATTTTCGTCCGGGCACCATGAAAACTTTCGGCTTAGATTACGAATCCGTTCGCCAACAGAATCCAGCAGTTGTTTATGTTTCGATGTCCGGTTTCGGGCAGAACACTCCTTGGTCGACACGACCTGCCTTTGCGCCGACCGTCCAGGCCGAATCCGGGGCGACACAGACTCAAATGGACCACTTTGGTGACGATTTATTGCAGCCAGTGACGGATTGGGCGAGCCATGCTGATGTCTACACAGGTTTAGAAGGCGCAATTGCAGTGCTTGCAGGTCTGAACAAGCGCAATGCCACAGGCACTGGTCTTCATGGCGACGTTTCAATGATGGCGACGATGCTCGCTGTGAATGAGAGGCTTCATGCGCAAATCAACGAACTGGATGCCACAGATGAGCCCTTGGCGCTTGGCGCACCTGAGTCGCCAATCTTTAAGGTCGCAGACGGCAGCCTCGTGACCATAGCTGCATCGCCTGTCTCGTCGGGTGTATTCATGCGTTACTGCGGAATGATGGGGCGAAGCGATCTCCGAACCGACTCGCGCTTTGCCACACCCGCACTACGCAGAAAGAATTTAAAAGCCCTACTGGATGAGGTTCAAAATTGGATGCGGTCATTTCGAAGCTTCGAGGAGCTCGAATACCAAGTGTCTGGTGCAGGTGGGCTTGCAGTCGGCAAGGTACGAACAGCGGCAGATTTGCTGGAGACAGATTGGGCTAAATCTGCAGACCCTACTTACACTTCACTAGTTGGCGATCATGAAATTCGCCTGCCCAAGGGACCTTGGTTATTCAACGGTAAAGATTCGGGCGCGCTCTCGGCGGCAGCGCCCAGAGGCGCGAATAATCACGAAGTGTTGTCTGAAGTAGGATTCGACGAAGCAACACTGAGAGCTTGGCAAGATGCTGGAATCTTAAGCAGCGACCTCTAAAAGCGAAATCGCAAAAGCGGTATCCCGGACAACGCCATGATGTTTGGCAAGTTTTCATACTGTTCGATAATCGTATTTTTATTAATGAAAACTGAAAGTTGCGTATTATCTGGGAAGCCCTGAGATAAAAAGTGGTAGCTACGGGTTCCACTGAGCAGATTCCATAACCTACTGTTTTTATTATTTTTTTATATTCGCTGCCGTGACATACCGCCAAATATACCGCCACTTGATCAGGCCCATTGGAGGGTCCCTGGCCACCCACACCCAAAAAATATATGGCCCTTGCGCGAACCCGCACCCCTCTAAACGCATATGCGTGTCAGCTTCCGCTCATATATGACATTCTCCTCGTACGATGTTGAGGCCGCGCTAATCGGGATACCGCCTCCCGCAGACAGCCAACTTACAAAAAAGACATGAGCCCATGAATGATCCTGCCCAAACACCCATTAAATGCAGCTATAAGACACGCTCAGGTGCGCCTCGTGCGGAGTTCCCCATGGAGGGCAAACACCGGTGTAGGCTCCATGGCGTCCTCAGCACACTCCCCAAGACGTCCGAACGCCGAGCCGCTATCTCAGTCGCAAACACCAAGTATGGGCGTTACAAGAACTGGCGCGAAAAGCAGGCTAAGGAGCGGTATTACCCGGGCGAGATGAAGCGAGTCATGAGGGAGGCAGAACTGGAGGGTTGCTATCTTTGGAAATTAACCCGAGATAAAGTTCACAGCGTCTACTCGAGGCAAATTCGGGCTTAAGAGCAAAGGATTAGGGTGCATGTCGCGCCGTCAGTGCCTCTCTTCCACACCTTGAGTGACGCGCGTTACTTTTGAAATGGTTGTGGCCGTCACGTGATGGACACCTTTTTCGCTCAAATTTTAAAGAATTGAGTTGGTAAATATCAGGAGATAAACATGAGATTCATTACACAACTTTTCGCCGCGACTTGGCTTTTTTGTGGCGCCGCATGGGCCGCAGATGAAGAGTACGACGGAATCGTACTAAGCGAATTGGGTGGCATGCAGTACGAAGTTTGCCAGCTAAAACCAGGCAAAACGCTCAAGGATGCAGAGGAACAAACAAACTTCGCTGCGTCCGAATTTAAAAGGTTGGAGCTCGGACTTGGCATCGTGAACTTCACGCCATTTTATGATCACGCGACCTCGTCCAACGAAACCGCCGACTACATCACCATGGTGTATGGTTCGATACCTGCGTTTGCGGACGGCTGGACTAAGTGGGAGAAGTCGGAAAGGGCTGCCAAAGTTATGGAGTCGCGTTCAGAAGTCGGTAACTGTCACTTCAAGTTTAATCATGTTCTCTATAAGTATATGGACGTGCCAGCACTAGAGGCCAGTCCTCGGCGCGTTATCCAAACGGAATGGTGTAAAGCCAAGCCTGGAGTTACGAGTGAGCAGTTAAGGGCGAGACACGACTCTTGGCTCGCGTCTAATCAAGATGATCTATCAATGATCGGCTGGGCAATAATACTTCCGCAGCTAGGGCAGGCTTCTCGAAAAGGTTCTTTTATGCACTTTGTCATCTACGACAGCATTGCCGGTCTGATGCAAAATCAAAATTGGCTGGCCAATGGCGGCGGAGGAGCTTCGACACTGGATTACTATAATTCTTATGCTGATTGCGAGGGTCCATCGGTGTGGGACGGCACTTTGGCCCAGCGACCAGCTACTTAACGCCAATTTTTATGAAAACTTAGTTGGGACGAAAAAGCTCTGAGAGGGAAATTACCGCTTCTCGGAGCATTTTGAACCCTGTTACAACTTTTTCAGATTGCCTCTCGCTCAAACAAGTTGGCATGGGGTGTTGCATTCAACCAGCCTAAATCTTTACCCGGATCATGGGCACCGCCATGTCGAATACCTCGAAACAGCCCACCTCCCGATTCTTCATGGGCCTCCGATACATCAAGCACTAAGGAATAGT
>DJYW01000143.1 GCA_002450255.1 Gammaproteobacteria bacterium UBA6968 | reverse complement strand
ATTTTTTGCCTTAGGCTGCACCTTCAGCGTAGTCACACCAGCCGCCTCATATTCACGAAGACGTTCACGGATAGCTTCCTTGGCTCCAAAAAGGTTAGTCCGCAGGATCATTTCAGCAGGCACGGCTGCTGCTGCGCCCGATCTATCTCCGGACAACCATAAGTGTTGCACTTTGTCAGCTGCATCCTGCCAACCGCCTCGTCGATATGCGTCGCAGTAAAAATTCGTGTCTCCACTGCCCATTGCGCCAATCGTAAATGCTCGCCCCATTCGTTCAGATTCCACAAGAGCATCCACATCCTCGCTGAACGACACTGCAGCTGCGCCCACATGTATGTCAAAGTCCTTTAATTCACGTCGAGCCTCACTAGCTCCCAAACGCACGTCGTCGAGTAAATTATCGCCATATTCTGGTGTAAACGAAGTACCGATCCATCCGTCAGCCGCCTCACCTGTGAACCGCAGACTCTTGGTGCCTAAGGTGGCAAGATAGATCGGGATCGCGAGATTTGGACCTTCAGATAATCTTAGAGAACGTCCTTGACCGCCAGGCAAAGGAAGCTGATGTTGGCTCCCAGAGAAATCGATTTTTTCGCCGGCAAAGGCCATACGAATAATTTCAACTGTCTCGCGCATTCTAGTCAGGGGCTTTTCGAAACTCACACCGTGCAACCCCTCTACGATCTGAGGACCGCTGTTTCCTAAACCCAGCAGGAATCGATTTTCGGAGAGGTTCGCTAAAGACAAAGCAGTCATAGCAATGTTGGCGGGGGTACGCGCGCAGATCTGCATGATGCTTGTACCAAGTTTGATGCGGTTGGTGTGGCCAGCAAGAAAAGCCAACGGTGTTACCGCATCATAACCCCAGCCTTCTACGGTCCACACACTGTGGACGCCCAGCTTTTCAGCCTCCTGCACATATGCCAGTTGCTCCCGGATATCGGCTGATGCCATCGCACCGCCCAAGCTAATGCTAATGCGCAACTTACTGTTCCTCTCTCTCTGACTCAGCCATCAAAGATTCATCCCCATTCGATACTCGGGCGGCACTCCAAACTCCGCCGGTTTCGGTGCGCGAGTCTCGGCTAGAAGTTCTAACCCCACAGCGCGGTAAAATCCCACGGCTGGGTTATCTGAAAGAACGTCCAGCTGAAACCGTTTGAAACCCTGCTCTTTTGCTCGATTGATAGCCCCATCAATCAGCTGGTAACCGATACGCTTACCACGAAACTCGGGTTTTACGGCCAGCGCATGTACGTAATAGGTGTCAGCATGTAAGACGGGGTTCAGCCAGCTGGCATGGTCTGATCTTTGGAGCACACCCGGAATTACATTGGGGTCAATGTCGCCATCGGCGATCAGTTTTTGCCATACAGGTCCAAGCGCGGCCTGACGATCCCTGTAGTCACCTCCCTTCATTCCGATCTCAACACCAGCCAGCTGTCCGTCTTTGATAGCCACTGTTGCAGCATCAAAACCGAAAAGTGAGCCACGGTGTCGCCAAGATCCCAGTGCTACCGCATCAAACAACTCTCTTTTGCCGAAGTGGTACTCATAGGAAATGGGTCCGGTCGACCACATCAGCTCAGGGATGTCTGGTGAAAACTGTTCGACCGTGTCATCCGTTACTGCGACTAATTTCAATCTGGCCTTCTCCTATCATTGTTGGCAGGTTGATATCGGTCTTTGGGATATTAAGCCAACGACCTTAGAGCGGGATTAACGCAGAAAACCATTTCTAGAAGCGTTCCAAAACGCTTCATCTAGCAGCTACGCCTTTTCTCTTGAGTACCCTAGTTTTTTTGTACGTGCCACATGTTCATCTCTTTCAATTTTGAAGAATGCCACCAATGCAGTTGAAAAAAGCGGTAAAAAAAAGCTGAAAGAAACATGAATCCAAGAAAAGGAAGTGATGGCAGACGTTGTGGCGGTTTCGTACGTGAGGCTTGGATCATCAAATCCAGAAACCGACACGATCAGTCCAGCGAGTAGCGTGCCTCCCGCGCCAATTAACTTATGCATCATGCTGCTCGCGGTCCCTAGTAAAGCCTCCTCTCTACGTCCTGTGTCGGCTTGGACCTCTTCAACTATTTCCATCCCCATCGATGCAACATAGATAAAGCCTAAGGCTGCGAGTGAACTTGCCACGCAGCTGTGAATTAGTAGTGCCCACCAAAGGTGATCATCTCCGTTCAAAAAAAACGTATTAAAGTCCGTTAAGGGATCTATGAGTCTAAGAAAGTAAGGTAGCGGTCCAATAAGCGTTGCCAGCAAAAACACGGCGACGGCGACATTTTTTTTATTTCTGCCCCGCGAGAGATAAGGTGCAAGCAGAGAGACTATTATTACAGCCGCGGCTTGGCACACGGCAAAGATCGCGATTTCTTCTGGTCGCCACTGCCATAGGTACTCGTTGTAATACGTTGTTGTTCCTGTATCTGCGCCGACTTGAATTGCATAAACACAACCGGCCGCAAACAGGATAAGCCAATTCCTGTTCGATAGAGTTTCACGTAATTCCCGGAGCACGACCGTAAATCTCAACGATTTAATTGAAGGTTGATAAAGCGAGGGGATGGTTCGGTGCGTACCCAAACTCGCCACGACGGTCCCGATGAAAAGCCAGCACCCGCCCCAAAAGCCGAGGAGCTTATAGCCTTCAGCGTCAGAAAAAGACCCTTCGAGGAGATAGGCTGACATTACATAATGGGACAGTACGGCTCCCCCAAACCAGCCGAATGCGGAGCTTAAACCAGTCAACGTGTTACGTTGGTCATAATCTTTCGAAAGTTCAGGACCAAGAGCATTTCTTGGCACTTCATAGAAGGTCATAGAAATTCTCATGATGACCATTAGTACCAAGAGTCTGGAAAAAGTCTCATCGTCCGAGGATCCAGGCTGTACCTGCAAAATAAAAAAATAGGAAAGGGCAAAAGGCACGACAGCTGCGTACATGAACGGATGACGGCGACCCCATCTCGTTCGTATTCTATCTGACAAAATACCCACAATCGGGTCAGATATTGCATCGATCACAAGCGCGATAGCGAGCGCGATCGAAACCAAATACGCGTCCAAGCCCAATACTTGGTTGTAATAAAAAAGAATCCAAACACCAAGGAGGTTGTTTTTGATCCCCACGCTAATACTTCCAAAGGCCCAAGCCAGTCTAATAGGGGGACCAGCGCTGTCGGTAATCAGTTTTCCTGCACTCTCGTTCATCTAGCTCAGTCCCCCACTAGAATGCCTTAGGCCCTTTACAGGGTGACATCTGCAAAACCTTGCCTGTTGTCGGCGTTATACGCACGCGCCTATACGTCGATCAGGGAAGTGCTGTTGCAGGTCTGCGGGCAATCGGTACCCACGTCAAAGCACAATTGAACAATGATCTAGCTCGCAGCCAATAATTATTGCGCGTCATAAAAGCAAAAGAAAAACAGAGCATCTCCGATGCCACCAATTACAACGATCGACCAGAAGGTTTTAGGGTTGGCGTAGCACCAGCTCACGATTCGCTGCAACGTCACTCCCAGCAGCCTGCTTATCTCTTCTTTTCTGTAGGGCCGCGGTCTTTACAAATCGCGAGCCGAATCCACATAAGAATCAACTATTGCCTGATACGTCGCCACCTTCAATTCAGATCTCAAGGGCCATGGCGAACCAATTAGTTGGATCATGCTTACAACCACTATTTCTTCTACTGGGTCGATCCAAAATATTGTGCCCGCAGCACCGCCCCAATTGAATTCTCCGATGCTGCCTATAACACCTGCCCTTGCCGGGTCGCTAATGACTCCGAAACCTAATCCAAATCCGAGGCCAGAGCTATTTCCATCAGTCACTGGTCGCTCTCCAATTCCGCCCATCTGCATCGACGGATCGAGATGATTCTGTGTCATAAATGCTACGGTTTTAGGGCTCAATATCCTCTGTTCGCCTAACTCTCCTCCGTTTCTCATAGCTTCAGCGAAGCGCGCATAATCCATTGCCGTTGAAACTAGCCCTCCGCCGCCAGAAAACAAGCCAACATTTTCGTAATCAACCATCGCAACGTTTTTTCTATCTAAAAAGAAAGCCGCCATCGGGTGGTTTGAAGAAACTTTTGAAATATCCTCCAGCTTCCCGGTTTGCGGATCGATAATGTGATTTGGAAGAAATCGGGGTATCTTATTCTCGGGCACCTCGAAAAAAGTGTCTTCCATCCGCAAGGGCTCAAACAGGTTTTTTCTTAGGTATACATCAAAAGGTAGCCCGCTAAGTCGCTGCACAATCAACCCGGTGATATCTACCGCGATCGAATAATGGTATTGAGCTCCGGGCTGGAACTTCAACGGGAGCTTAGCGACCCGGAGCGCAAACTCATCTAGGTTTTTAGCTGCCCATAAATCGGCGCCGAGATACGCTTGGTCCACTACGTCAACCGTAGCCGCGAAGCCATACGAAAGGCCAGAGGTATGCGTAAGAAGCTGATGCATTGTGATCTGTGTCTTCTGATCTTCCAATTGACCAGTCGCATTAAGGACTTTGACGTGTTTTAGTTCTGGCACAAATTTAGCTACTGGGTCACTGAGTTGAAACATGCCCTGTTCATACAGTTGCATCGCAGCTACAGCCGTAATCGGCTTGGTCATAGAGTAAATTCTAAAAAGGTCGTCTTTCTGCAATGGCCTTTTGTCTTCTGCACCTTTTTGCCCATGAGCAGTGAAATGGACGACCTTGCCGTTTCTCATTACCAGATTTACTATGCCTGCAACTTGATTGTTCTCTACATATCTCTCGCCTAAAGCCGTGATTCTTTCGAGCCGTTGAGATGAGATCCCAACTTTTTCCGCTTCTATGGTTGGCAACTCTTGCGTGCCCTCTGCGAGAGTACTGACTGCAAACGTCATCCCTAAGAGGGCTATCATCCAATGTTTCATAATTTCGTCCTCTCTGACATTGCCTTTTTTATTCTGATGACCTCACTCTGCGAAGAATAACAGGCTCAGAACTAGCCTGTTGGGCATGAGAGCAACACAACATTGACGAGGTACGCTTAGGATTCTTGAGCTAGCAAATGCAGGGAGGTTAGCAACAACCTAAGGCTCTTAGATAAAGGCTGATTTTAGGCCGCATATCCATCGGAGAGTTAGCTTTTAAAAAGCAAGAACTT
>DJYW01000111.1:3238-17338 GCA_002450255.1 Gammaproteobacteria bacterium UBA6968 | reverse complement strand
TGATAGAGGGCGACACCGCGGAGTTGGACGAAAGTAAAGAAACCCTGGCTTATTCCGGCAATGTGGTAATCACCAATGAACGCATACAAATTCGCGGCGCCAGTTTGCTCGTGCAGTTTGACCAGGACGACATAACCGATATTACGACCCAGGGTTCCCCTGCCACCTTTACCCAAAAGAGTGCTCCGGGTGTGCATAGCACAAATTCTGATGAGCCAAGCCAGGTCCAAGCCAGTGCTACGTCAATCGTCTATTTTCCTGCATCGAATCGTATCGAGATGACGGGCGCGGCGAGGTTATCGCAAGGTAGCAGCACCATGACCGGCGAGCGCATCGAATACGATCTAGACACCGGCCGCTTCGCAGCGCAAGGCAGCGATTCTGCGAGCGAAGCTGGGAATGGCCGCGTTCGCTTACGCTTGCAACCGTCACGGTCATCCAGCGCCGCTGCATCGGACAAGCCCAAGCCCGCGGATGCATCCGACGGATCCGGGAGCAATTAGCACTTTGACTAGCCCAGCCCTTCTGACCGCAACTCGCCTAAGCAAACGCTACCGCGAAAAGGTGGCTTTGGAGCAACTCAGTTTAGAACTGCGCAGCGGCGAAATTGTGGGCCTGCTCGGTCCGAACGGAGCGGGTAAAACCACGAGTTTTTATCTTTTGGTTGGCTTAATCAAAGCCGATTCCGGGCACATTCTGTTAGACGGCCAAGATATTACCGACAAACCAGTGCACGAACGGGCAGCCCTCGGCTTAGGCTATTTACCGCAGGAAAGCAGTGTTTTTAAATCACTATCTACAGCGGACAACATTCGCGCTATCTTGGAGCTGAACAAAGCTCTCTCTAAGCCACAGCAATCTGTGCGTTTAGAACAATTGCTTACTGAGTTTGGCCTGCTGGAGATACGCAATAGCCGTGCGCAAAGCCTTAGTGGCGGCGAGAAAAGACGCTTAGAGTTAGCCCGCGCCTTGGCTCGAAACCCCAGCTTTATGTTGCTCGACGAGCCTTTTGCTGGTGTTGACCCAATTTCCGTCAGCGACATCAAGAACCAAATACGCGATCTGAGCGAGCGCCGAATCGGCGTCTTGATTACCGATCACAATGTCAGGGAGACTTTAGATATATGCCAGCGCGCCTATGTCGTTCACCAGGGACACTTATTAGCTACAGGCAGCGCCGCAGAAATACTGGATAATGAGCGTGTTCGGCAGGTTTATCTGGGCGAAGGTTTCGCCCTGTAGTGACAACATGAGACAGATCATTAAAACACCAAAAATATGAAACAGTCGCTGTCCCTAAAATTAGGTCAGCAACTCAAAATGACCCCTCAGTTGCAACAGGCAATCCGTCTGCTGCAACTCTCTGCCTTAGAACTTAATCAGGAAATTCAGGAAGCGCTCGACAGTAACCCCATGCTGGAGGTGGACGAAGACGGGCGCGTATCCGAATCAAGCAGCGACACTTTAGAAGAAGCTACGGCGACGTCAGCTGAAAACGACTTCCGCGAGAAAACAGACGCCGTCGCAGCAGAATCGACGCCCAGCGCTGAAGCCAGCAGCGAAATGGATGTCAGCGAGCAATTAAGCGAACCAATGAGTGAGGACCTACCCGTCGACTCAAATTGGGACGACGTCTACCCGCAAGGCGCCGCGGCGGCAGACTCGGACAGTGACTTTGACCCAACCAGCAACAATTCAGAAGCTGAAACGCTGACCGATCATTTATTGTGGCAATTAAATCTGACGCCAATGGCACCATCCGACCGGGTCGTAGCTTTAGCAATTATCGACTCCATCAACGAAGATGGCTTGCTCGGCGTTGCTTTGGAGAGTCTCATCGAGGGCGTTAACAACGCTCGCTTACCAGACGAAGAACTCATCGAGCTTGAAGATGCCGAAGCAATCCTTTCGCGCGTACAGCAATTCGATCCGGTCGGCGTTGCAGCCAGAGATTTACAGGAATGTTTGCTTTTGCAGCTGGATCAAATTGATTCCACAACCCCGTGGCTACCCGAAGCGCGAAATCTGCTGACTCACCATATCGATCTTTTAGCAGCCAAAGATTTTGCCGCCATGGTTCGCGCAACCAAGCTGAATGAAGCAGACCTTGGTGAGGTCATGCGTTTGCTGCGCACCCTACAACCGAGACCCGGCGCCGAACTCAATAATAACGAAGCGGAATATGTCATACCCGACGTCGTTGTACGCAAAGACAGCGACCGTTGGTTAGTGGAACTCAATCCCGAAACGTTGCCTAAGGTTCGCATAAACGACACGTATGCAGGGTGGATCAATAAAGTGCGCAAAAGCGATGAAAAAGACTTCATGCGCGACAACTTGCAGGAAGCACGCTGGTTCTTAAAAAGTCTCCAAACGCGGCATGACACGTTGTTAAAAGTGGCGAGCAAAATTGTAGAGGTTCAGCGCGAATTTCTCGACCATGGTCCGGAGGCGATGAAACCACTTATCTTGGCTGATATTGCCAATCAGGTAGATCTGCACGAATCAACCATTTCCAGAGTGACGAATCGCAAATATTTGGCAACGCCACGCGGTCTATTTGAACTTAAGTACTTCTTTTCATCCCACGTCGGCACAGCAACCGGCGGCGAAGTATCTAGTACAGCCATTCGCGCCATCATCAAGAAATTGACAAGCGATGAAAATCCGCGCCGGCCGTTGAGCGACAGCAAAATAGCCGCCATTTTAAAAGACCAAAATATTTCCGTGGCCAGAAGAACGGTGGCGAAATATCGAGAATCATTATCTATTCCACCGTCTAATGAGCGCAAACAGTTGATATAAGCTTTTAGTGATTTCGCTGTTTACCCTTTCGCGTATACTGCAATCAGCTTCAGATTGGAGGAAGAAATGCAGCTAAATATTACCGGCAACCACATGGAACTGACTGACGCGATTAACGACTTCGTGCGCGACAAGTTCAAAAAAATAGAGCGGCATTCAGATCAGGTCACCCAAGTACATGTCATTCTTAGTGTTGAGAAAGCAGGACACCAAGCGGAGGCGACGGCGCACGTCACGGGCAATGAACTATTTGCGCTGGCAACTGCTGACGATATGTATGCGGCAATAGACGGATTAGTTCAAAAAATCGACCGTCAAATTTTAAAACATAAAGAAAAGACTGTTGCACGCCAGAATGGGGCGCAGAGTCGAGCGCCAAATCATTAACCAGAATTTGTCAACACGAGTGTAGTTTTTCGATGTCGCAACCCTCAGCCTTAGCCGAACTGCTTCCATATGCCGTGGCCGACTGCCTATTCACGGCGCACAGCAGAAAACGATTATTACAGCGTGCCGCTGAGATCGTCGACGGCGCAGCGCCTGCATCGGCGCTTTCTGCAGACGATCTATTCGATCACTTAATGGAGCGAGAACGCTTGGGTAGTACCGCATTGGAGCACGGCGTTGCTATTCCGCACTGCCGTGTGTCTTGCGACCAAGTTAAGCTGGCGATCATTACGCTGCGCGAAGCGATCGACTATGAGTCGCTTGATGGCGCTAAGACGGACATATTTTTTGTCCTTGTTGTACCGGAAACGGAAAAGACTAGGCACCTAACCCTGTTGGCAGAAATTTCCGCCATTTGTTCAGACCAGGCTAACCGCATAATGATTCGAAACTGCCAAACAGACGCGGACTTGTTGCGTCTGTTCGAACAGCTTAGCGCCGCAGACGCCGATGACAGCAAACAAGCGGGCAGTCGATCAGTATGAAGTTAATCATAGTCAGTGGTCGCTCCGGCTCTGGTAAGTCGACGGTGCTGCGCATCTTTGAGGATGCCGGCTTCTTCTGCGTGGACAATATGCCGCTCGGCCTACTGCTAGCCTTTGTCGAGAAAACACTGGCCGATCCGTCGCAAACCCAATCTGTTGCAGTTTGTATCGATGCGCGAAGCAGTGAACTTGGTTTATTTGTTGGCGTCTATGCCGCGCTGGGCAACCTTGAGGTCGAGAAGCAAATCATCTATTTAGATGCGTTAAGTCCAACCCTCGTTAAACGCTTTAGCGAAACCCGCCGCCGCCACCCACTAACCGGGCCGGAGACAGGATTAAGCGAAGCGATAGATCAGGAGGCGACCCGCCTCGCCGATATAGCAGATTTAGCTGACTTATCCATTGATACCACGCTGCTGAGCGACCAGAACCTACGCATTCAAATCACGAATCGCGTTTTAGAAAGACAGGTCGTTGGCATCAGCATTTTATTTCGTTCTTTCGGTTTTAAGTACGGCGTTCCTGTCGACGCGGACTTCGTCTTCGATTTGCGCTGTTTACCAAATCCGCACTGGGTGGACAGACTAAAGCCCCTGACTGGCCTCGATGATGATGTGCAAGCGTATTTGTCCGGCGAACCCGAAGTCATCGATATGTTTGATGACATTGCAGCCTATCTCGGGAAGTGGCTGCCGGCGATTGAAGCCAATTCAAAATCCTATATCACCATCGCCCTGGGTTGTACTGGCGGCCAACACCGCAGCGTCTATATGGCACATCAGCTCGCAGTTCGCTTTAGTAACCGTTACGAAAACGTGCTCGTGCGTCATCGCGAGTTAGCACGGCCACGTTGAGCTTTGCAAGGTGACCGCACTGAAGCAAAGGTCCACCACAGCGAATTGCACAAACTTACTGGGGCGTAATTAGAAATAGCGCTGATCTTGTTCTGCTCAGACGCTACTATGCCCGCCTTCATAACCAGCTAATGTCAGGCACCGGCCATGCGCGAAGCAAACCGCACATTGATAAATCCTTTAGGACTGCATGCCCGTGCGGCCGCTAAGCTGGTGGACGTTGCGAATAAATTTGCCAGTCAGCAAACCCTCACCTTCAAAACGAAAACCGTCGATTGTAAAAGCATCATGTCATTGCTGCTGCTCGGTGCCCCGGTGGGCAGTGACGTGACCATCAAGGCGGAAGGTGAGGACGAGATAGCGGCGATTGCCGCAATAGTCGAGCTCATAGATCTGGGCTTCCATGAACTAGAAGATTCCTAGCATGTCGAGTTACCAGTCTTTAGAAGAACTGATTGAAGGAGCTGGAGAACAACCCGCAGCAGAGACAAAAGTGCTGCTGGCATCGCTACGCCCCAGAGAAGTCGCAATTGCGCTTGAAGCATCGCCTCCCAAAATTCGTCGCGTAATATGGGAACTGCTGGACGAAGAAGTTCGCCAAAAAACGCTGCAACATCTCAACGATGATGTCCGCAGCGAATTTCTGGACGCTATGAATGCTGCTCAGCTTGCCGCTGCCGCCGAGGAAATGGATACCGACGATCTAGCCGATATTCTGCAACAGCTTCCAGCAACGCTGACCATACAGGTTCTCGAGCAACTCAGCAGCCGCGATCGCAGTCGGGTGGAAGCCGTTTTATCCTATCCGGAGGATAGCGCCGGCGGCCTTATGAATACCGATATGCTGACCGTCAGGCCACGCCACCCATTGGAGTTGGTGCTCCGCTATCTGCGACTACATAAAGACATTCCGGCGACCACGGACGCCCTGATTGTGGTTAACAGCCTCGATGAATACGTTGGGTTGCTGCCTTTCTCGAAACTTTTGACGACAGACCCTACCGTCACGGTTCGTGAAGTGATGGACGGCGATGCGCCTGCCGTTCACGTCTTGCAAACCGATACTGATGTTGCACGCATCTTCTCCGAACGCGACTTAATCTCGGCACCCGTCGTCGATGATCAGGGCAGACTGGTTGGCAGAATAACCATTGATGATGTAGTCGACGTGATTATTGAAGACGCTAACGAAGCCGTTTTCGCACAAGCTGGACTGGATGGCGATGAAGATTTGTTCGCGCCGATCCACCGCGCTTTTCAAGGCCGCACCGTTTGGCTGGGCATCAATCTCATCACTGCTATTTTCGCCGCTGCGGTCATCAACCTGTTTGAAGACACGATCGTCAAGGTAGTCGCACTCGCGGTACTCATGCCGGTTGTCGCCAGCATGGGCGGCATAGCGGGAACGCAAACGCTGACTTTAGTGGTACGCGGCCAATCCCTTGGACAAGTAAACCGCAAAAATATTTACTGGCTGCTCAATCGAGAGTTTGTCGTGGCTTTACTAAATGGTTTGCTATGGGCCTCTTTGGTAGCGGTTGCCGCTGCAGCGTTGTTTCAGGATGCGCTGCTCGGCGGTGTGATTGCCGTCGCGCTGCTGATAACAATGGTTGTTGCTGCACTGGCTGGCGCACTGTTGCCTGGACTGCTCAGAAGAATGCGCATTGATCCGGCCATAGCCGGTGGCGTTGTTCTTACCACCATCACCGACGTTACCGGCTTCTTCGTGTTTTTAGGGATGGCTACCTGGGCGTATGGCTAGCCGCTTTGGTCTTGGCGGATGCGGACTGCCCGGAGCATGACCGGCGACAAATCGACGCGGCTCAAGCTTTAGTGCTTACAACTCATACTCGCTTGCAACGCCCGCGCACAAGCTATGTTATGCGCCGGCGATCGTCATCGCTGCTACCAACATACTCGGAGCTCGAACATTGCCACGATAATCGTAGTCGTCCGCCATCGCCGCGATGCTGCGGCCCATATCCTTCAAATTGCTTGCAATGGTGACTTCATCCACCGGATAAGCGACTTCGCCGTTCTCTACCCAAAATCCAGCGGCACCGCGGGAATAGTCACCGGTAACGCCGTTAACGCCCTGGCCCATCAATTCAAAAACCCATAATCCGGTGCCCATGTCTCGGAGCAATGAATCGACTGTTTGGGTCTCACCAAGCACATCCAGATTATGTACCCCGCCGGCATTTCCCGTGGTTTGCATGCCCAGTTGCCGCGCGGAATAGTCGCTTAGTAAATACTGTTCAACGACACCCCCCGCTACAAAGGTGTTGTCGCGCGTGGCGACGCCGTCGCCGTCAAAGTAGGCACTACCAAGACCACCGGACAGTAGAGGGTTCTCTCGCAGAGTCAGCCACTTTGGCAAGATCTCTGTGCCTATTGAATCGAGTAGGAAAGACGCTTTTCGGTACTGTGAAGCGCCGCTCAACGCATTCAAAAAATGGCTAACAAGACCAGCAGCGGACGACGCTGAAAACAAAACGGGAAAGCTGCCAGTCGGCGCTTTTTTAGGACTAAGGCGAGCCACGGTTCGCTCACCGGCTTTGCGGCCAACCGCTTCGGCAGATTCGAGCAATTGGGCCTGGCGGGCAGTGGTGTACCAATAATCGCGTTGCATGCCGGCCTTATCCTCGGCAATCACAACGCAGCTCATGCCATGGCGAGTGCCACAGTAACCGCCAACGAATCCATGACTGTTGCCATAAACTCGCAGCGATTGCTGCGTACTGACCTGAGCGCCGTCAGAATTATTGATGCGATCGTCTATAGCTAGCGCGGCGGCTTCGCACGCCTGAGCTTTTATCATGGCGGCATCCGGAGACAGATCCCACTCGTGAAACAGGTCAAGATCGACGGGCTGCTCCGGCATCAACGCCGCATCGGCAAGGCCATGACAAGGATCTTCTTGAGTAAACTGGGCAATCTTTTTGGCCGCCGCAACGGTGTCTGAAATGGCTGAAGGACTACTATCCGATGTACTCGCCGTGCCTTTGCGCTGACCGAACAACAAAGTAATTCCGAACCCCTTATCATTGTTAAATTCGAGGTTTTCCAACTCACCTTTACGCACTGCAACCGTTAATCCCTGATCCATAGACACCGCTACTTCTGCATGATCTGCGCCTTGATGTTTGGCTTCGGCGAGAATTTCTTCCACAAGTCCCTTAAGCTCTGTCTCTTGGTTTTGTAAGTTCAACCTTTACCTCTTTGTATCAATCATGAATGACGACGCTTCTACAGCCCCCGACCCATCGCGCCAGTCGAAGACTGCCCGCAAGCGCGAAGCCCTGCATCTGCAGGAACTAGGTGACGCTTTGACGCGTCTCAAGCCCGCTCAACTCGAACGATTCGACCTCACAGAAAAGCTTCTCCATGCAATCGAAACCTATAAACGTATCAACAGCCGCGAAGCATCGCGACGCCAACTGCAGTACATTGGCCGGTTGATGCGAGACAGCGACGCTGCGGCCATCGCTGAGCGCCTGGCCTACCTTGACGGCCAATCCAATCAAGCCCGCCAGACTTTTCACAATATCGAGCGGTGGCGAGATCGCCTGATGCGTGACGCCGCTGCGGTACAACAATTTATAGACGCCTACCCCAACGTGGATCACCAGCAGCTGAGACAACTCGTGCGTAAAGTGACCAAAGCGCAACAACATCGCGCCACTGCAGGTCAGCAAGCACAAAGCGGCTCAACCAAAGCAGATCCTTCTAAAACGATCGCCCGGGAATTGTTTCGCTTTTTGCGCGCTGCGGCAGAAGTACATGAGGCGTCTCAGCCTGGTTCCAAGTAATCAGGCGCCGGCTTGAGTCCCGCCTACGGTAATTTCATCCACCTTTAGAGTCGGCTGGCCCACGCCGACTGGAACAGACTGACCGTCCTTGCCGCACACACCCACGCCGCCGTCCAAGTCGAGGTCATTCCCGACCATGGATACTTTGTTCATTACGTCCGGACCGCTGCCGATTAGCGTCGCGCCGCGAATCGGTTGCGTGACTTTGCCATTCTCAATCAAATACGCCTCAGTGGCTGAGAATACAAACCGACCGGAAGTAATATCCACGGATCCACCGCCGAAGTTAACCGCATATACGCCTTGCGCCACGCTGGCAAGAATTTCCTCCGGCGCAGACTCACCTGGCAGCATGTAGGTATTCGTCATACGCGGCATAGGCATATGCGCATAAGATTGCCGACGACCATTACCCGTTGGGGCAACATTCATCAAGCGAGCATTCAACTTGTCTTGCATGTAGCCTTTGAGCACACCATTTTCGATAAGCGTGGTCTGCTGGGTTTGGGTGCCTTCGTCGTCCACGGAAAGCGAGCCACGGCGTCCGTGCAAGGTACCATCGTCAACTACAGTACACAGTGGCGACGCTACCTGCTGTCCAATTCGGCCAGCAAACGCCGAACTGCCTTTACGATTGAAGTCGCCCTCTAAGCCGTGCCCGACCGCTTCGTGCAGAAGCACACCGGGCCAACCCGGCCCCAGTACCACCGGCATCGGCCCGGCTGGCGCGTCTACCGCATCCAGATTTACCAGAGCCATGCGAACTGCCTCGCGCGCCAGCTCGTCCGCCCAACCATCTCGCGTTAGGCTGGCCAAGTCGCGCCGGCCACCACCGCCAGCATTACCTCGTTCGCGTCGTGTTCCGCTCACTGCTATCACAGAGACATCTAACCGGACCAAGGGCCGGATGTCAGCTGCAACCGTGCCGTCGCTAGCCATCACCAGCATCTGTTCGTAGCTCGCAGAGACGCGAACGTTTACTTCTTTGATACGTGAATCTGCAGCGCGAGCTAGGTCGTTTAGTCGTTGCAGCAACTCAATTTTGTCGGCATCGGAAATGCTCTGAATAGGGTCGGCTGACGCGTATAGCAAAGGTGCCTGAATCCGATCGATTGCGATTGGCGCTCGTGTCTGACCGCTACGCGCAACAGATCTGGCAGCAGACGCAGCCTGAGTAATGCCTTCGGGCAAGATATCTTCACAATAGGCGAAGCCGGTTTTTTCCCCGGCTAAAGCACGCACGCCGACCCCTGCATCAAGCGAAAATGAACCATCTTTTACGATACTGTCCTCCAGACCAAACGATTCAGCACGGACGCTTTGCACAAACACCTCAGCATAATCCACCTGATGGCCCATGACCTGGCTCAAAATACCTTCAACATAACTCTGGTCTAATCCTCGAGGGATCAAAAGCTCGCCACTCACTTGTTCAATCATCTTGGTGCATTAACCTCGCTTGTTCCGCTATCGCATTCAGCAATATTCGCTATTGCCACAAATCTTTTAATGTTCTTTGTTACGCCGTGTCTCGCGCTTATCGTCAAGTCTGGGCAGCCGCCGGCTGCGTCGAGCGGCGAGCACTTTACTATCGTCTGCGGCTGTTTTGTCTTATCCGCATTTAGTTCGGGCCAGCTGCCGGCGAAGGCTGTGCCGCCGCGTCCAAAGGATCAGAGTTAGATTGCTCCGCTGGATCTTCGGGCGTACTGATGGTGGTATCAAAAAGACTAACCAGGTTCACTTCAGGCGTATCCAATGTCCCATCTATGGCAAATTTCAAACTGCTCATTTGCTCGATCGGTTTACGCAGCACCCGCTCACCCAACAACACACCCAAACCCGTCAATGGGTTGGCCAAGGCAAGATAAGCACCATACCAAGGTAGGCTTTGGCTCACCGGCAAGGTGACAACCATTTCGTTTGCTAATCCCCCATCATTCAGATTGATGCGGCCTCCAAATTCATAGGACGAGGAAGGGCTTTTGACCTTCATTCGACGATTAAACTGCATCAAGCCTTCTTGCAGCGTCACCCCGGCTTGCAGGTCGTCAAAACTCAAGCCGTCGCCGAAAACATCGGAAAAGTCGAAAGTAATGCGCCGCAAAATATTGGCGAAATTAAGCAAGCTAACCAATCGCATGCCGCCCGCATTCGCGTCGGCTTCAAGAAAACGCCCGTTTTGCGCCGAGAATTCTAAGTCGCCACGCAAGCTCAGTGTCGCAACATTGAGTGGCGATCCGCGCCAATTCACCGCACCGGCGAGTGAAGCGGTTTGCGTCGCAATGGAGGGTGCTAGGTCCCAGCGCGGTAGCGTTTCCGCCAGATTGTCTAAGCTGATAGTGCCTTCAAAATAGGTCCGATCCTCTGCCAAATCCCAGCGCATGGCGGCATCCCGAATGTGCACGCCATTAACGTCTGTTGCAAAATTGGTGATTGCCAGGCCCGATTCCACTCGATCCAAAACAAAACGCCAAGAGCCAAACGGCTCTGCACCCAAGTAGAGCTGATCTATGTCTACCCAGAGGTTCGGCAGGCGGGCGCCGATGGCTACGTCCAACGGATCGATAGACTCAATCACAAGGCCCATTGACGTTTGCTCTGCCGCCTCAGGCTCGGGCAAACGCAACAAATCCAGATCGATACCAATACGCTCTTCTGATAAGTTCACGCGCCCGCTTAGGTCAGCGCCTTCCAGAAAGATGAAGAAGTCAGAAGCGCTTTGACCACCATCTAAGCGTACATCGGAAAACGCCAAATCGTCGATCTCAAGTTGTGCCACGCGAAGATTTCGCATTTGCCATTCAAGTAGCGGTTCGTCAGGATCACTAGCGCCTATCGCTATCCAATCTTCGAAGTTCAAACTCGCGAGCTTGCCGGTCACCAAAATGCCTGACTGATCACGCGGAATCACTAGTGGTGCTTCTGACAGCCCGATAGACCCCTGCATAATGGCGTCGTCCAGCAGTAACCAACCGCGCGTTTCCAGGTAATGCCAACGCATTACGGTTCCGTCAGCGAGCAATTGCAAGGTAACGTCGATCGGGGTCTCTTGTGTATCGGTCTTGCCTAGCCCGGACGGAAGTAGAACCGCCATACCCAGCAAATCGCTCCGCCAATGCAATTCGGACACATCGGCGTCCGTGGCGGCAAAGTGCATCCGAGCTGAGTAGGATGCCTTTCCTTCAAAGTAGTCGTCAGTCACATCCACAAAGTATGCGATTTCTGCAGAATTAATATCGCCCACTACATCCATATACACAAACGAATCATCAAAGCTGGCGGCTATCTCGATCTCATTTGAATACAGCTGCCCCGCAAACTCACCACGCAAATGATGCGGCAAAGAAAACTGCCCCGCGCCATTAAGCTGCCCAAACGCCAGCCGATATTCAGGAACGGTGAGGTCGAAATTAGCGAGCGTGAAGTTGATGTCGGCTTTGCGCTCTACACTCGCAGAGAGAGGTATCGTTAAGGCGCCTTGAAACTCAACCTGCCCAGCAGCCTGCCACTCTGGCGCGAGGAAAGGCACTTCCTCCTGCAAAGGACTTTGCCGAACCATGCGCAGAACGTCCTTGCCATCGCCAACGCCATTTAGCGCTGCCTCTACGTGGGGTCCATTCCCCTGCACCACAAATTCACTGTCGTTCAAAGTTAGGCCAGACACTTCAGCGCTTGAGATTGTGACTGTCGTAGTCGGGCCTGTGAGATGGAATTGACCAAACGCATTCTCCAACGCAGGCCAATCGGCGTCGTATTTCAGCTTTGCGCCGGCGAAGTCGCCAGCAAGTTCTAAGTAACGGCGAAATGTGCTTTGGCGCGTATCGAGCTCGCCCTGATAGGCAAGACTCACCCCTGTCAATAAACCTGCTTGGGGCGCATCTTGCAGCCATGTATAGAGTGCTTCCGAAAGTCGATGCGGTACAAAAGACCGACTGCGTTCTACAGTCACTTGATCAACATTAAGCTGCAAGGCAATTTGCTGATCGCGCGTTTCTGGTGGTCTGTAGATCGAGAATCCGCCCGCTATCGCAGCGCCCTCTAACCGTCCTTTTATGCTGCGTCCGCGCATAGCAAAAACACCGTCACGAAAAAAGGTTGTTAGCTGACCCTGGACGTGGCTCATAGGCCACACCTCTTTAAACACATTTGGAAAACCCAGGACTGCATCGTTGCTATTGATCAAAGCCATAACCGACTGATCATGGCCGACAATCTGGCCTTGTAGATTTGCAACGGTAGGTGTGCCGCGATACGCGGCTAAACTGACATCCGATATCGAGGCGCTGTAGCCAAGACCTAGGGATTCATCCACAAAACCGTTTATATTCAGAACACTACCACTTGGATTCATGGCAACAACCCACCTGATCAAAGCCTCCTCCACCGGAAAGGTTCGTACCAACAATTCGCGAACGCCGGCAATATCTATTTCCGGTGACCAAAAACGCAAAGTCGGCTGGCGACTTGTTAGTCCCGACCAAGATGATGAATTCTCTTGGCCAATCTGCAGACTGAAGTGCACCGGCGAAAGTGGCAAAACATATTCATCATGGGTGAGTTGCGTGTCCGCAATGATCGCATCGATCTGAATGCTCGACGCATCATCGAGCAAAACAGCAGTTGACTCTGGCTTTGAGCGAAAATCCAGCTGAGACGCGATTTGCAATGGGGAGCTTGAGCTTGGATGTGGATCGAGCGAGGCTGCGATATCAATAAAACCACGTCCCACGTCGTTGCGCGCCTTCCAAGCGCCCTCAAGTCGGGTTATGGCAAGGCGTCGATTCGCGGTCAGAGCCAGAGGCAGTTCAGTCGCGCCGCTGATGGTCGCGGTGAGTTCGGTAGCATCATCCCAAAACTCACCAATCTCTAGCCAATTAATAAATAGAACGTCGTCATCAGTACTGTCCTGAAATAAGGCCAGCCTGATGGCATGCTTTGCGTCCGCGTTGCTAATCAACAACTCAGCGTCTACGTCACTGACTGGACCAGCAGCGGAGTAGAGGCGGAGGCGTACATTGCCGAATAAGTAATCGCCATGCCGCGCAACCAAAGCCGGATCGAAAGGGATATCTCGGACTCGGACGTTTTTTAGCTGCCATCCGGCCGCTACCTGCTCCAGTTCAATAAGCGCGCGGCTCCAATAGACATGTCTAGGTATCCAATCGCCGCGATAAATACTCTCGACAAAATCGATCTCGAGACGAAAGCGATCAAATTCGCCTGCCCCGAAGGTGAGCTTATCTGCCTCGATGTAGGGATTGAGGCCGCGCCAGCCTCCCTCTAAGCCGGTAATTTCGACTCGCCAGAAGCTTAGGATTTGATTGAGTTCATCCTCAAAAAATGCAGCTGTCGCCAACCCAGCACGACCAACGACCTGAATACTGGCGAGCAACATGATCGCGAGTACAAAGAGAGTAACGATCGGTCGCATCACAAAGCGATCGAGCGGTTTAGGTGGCGCGGGCAAATCAGTCATTGAAGGTAGTCATGAAGACGATACAACTCGTTGCAATTAGATTGCTTGAACCGACAATCATGACGATCCCTATGCATCCGTCAAATGAATTTATTCGCCTAGATGTTACCTTATGCCAACACCTCAATTCTTCGTAAGGGCCTCTCCGGCCATATCTGATGGGATATCAGATCGTACAGACCAGGTATCAAGACCGAAGTCGTTGAGCAGCTGTTCGGTCT
>DJYW01000111.1:0-2885 GCA_002450255.1 Gammaproteobacteria bacterium UBA6968 | reverse complement strand
ATAGCTGCCAACGATTGCCTCGATGAAAACGGCGCCAATACCCTGAATGGCGTAGCCACCTGCTTTACCCAAAGGCTCCCGGGTTCGCCAATATCGCTCCGCTTGAGATGCGGAAATGGTGCGAAAAGTGACCTCAGTCGCAACCACCTGGACAACCAAGCGATCGCCGTCGGTTACTGCGATACCGGTGTAAACGGAATGCGCGCGGTTAGAGAGACGCGCTAACATTGCCAATCCCTGTGCGTGACTTTCGGGCTTACCGAAAATCGTGCCATCCACTACAACCGTCGTATCTGCGGCTAAAACCAAGCTATTTTTAACCTTATTCTGACTCATCACTTGCGCCGCTTTGCCGCTGGCTAAGCGTTGCACATAGGCGGTAGGGATTTCGTTAGATAGCGGTGTCTCGTCGATGTCTGCAACCTGGACTTCGAACGCCAGGCCAATCTGATGAAGAAGCTCTGCACGTCGTGGCGAACCCGACGCCAGGATCAGAGGCCGGTGCTGGTGTTGGTGCTGATGAGGCATTAGCCGAGACTCCGCGGCAGGTGCCATTTCTTGACCAGCGCTTCAAATACCGGCCAAAGCAAAACAGTTATAAACGACGCCACATAGGTTTCAAAGCTCCAACCTGAGTGCCCAGCTAAATTCAAAATCCAGCTCCGCAGCGTTTCCGCGAGCAACAGAATCATCAACAGAATGGCCACCTGCTGAGGCATTGAGTACATCCGCAAGCGCTCGCAATTGAGCCCAACGACATAAGCAATCAACGCTAGAATGGCACCATTCAATCCAAGCGGCTGTCCTAAGAGAACGTCTACAAAAAGACCAAAGCACCATAAGACAACTGGGTTAAGGCCGCGCGCGCTTTGAAAGCCCCAGTAAAATGTGACCATGCACAGCCATTCCGGGCGACACCACGCCAACCAGCCAAGGCTGCCCGCTGGCAGCCTGCTGATTTCCAGCAACATGGCGCCCGCAAAGGTGAGGGGAATCAATATGGCGGTATGCATTATTGCAAACTGCCTTCCGATCCAACAGCTGCCGGCAGGTCACTTGGCTCTTCACTCGGCCGCACGATCAACAGGTGACGTGCTTCACTCAAGCGAGCTGCAGGCGCAACGCGAATGGTCGCAAAACCCGATCTTTGATCACTGTCCACTGTGGCCACTTCGCCGACCGGATAGCCCTGCGGGAAACGCCCACCGAGGCCCGATGTCACAACCACATCGCCCACCTTAATATCAGCAAACTTGGGCACATGCTCAAGAAAAAGCTCATCAACCGAGCCCGACCCGCCGGCAATGCTTCGTACGCCGCTACGCACAACTCGCACCGGCACGGCATGGTCTTGATCGACTATCAACATGACCCGGCTAGATAATTGACCCACTTCGATAACCTGTCCAAACAGCCCCTGATCGTGCAACACTGCTTGGCCGACACTAACGTCATCGATACGTCCCTTATCAATAATTACTTCTTTTCGATTAGGGTCAGGGACGATCCCAACAATCTCGGTAATGGTTACCTCATCAGGCAAACGCGCCTTAGAATCCAGCAGTGCTCGCATGCTATCGTTTTCCGCTTTCAAAGAAGCCAACTGCTGCACGCTATGCGATAAACGCAGTATCTCTTCTGCCTGGGCTTCGTTGAGTGCGACTAAAGTATTGCGATCGGTAAGCGAAAACTGAAGTGTGCTGGTTAACAGGTAAGGAAATTCAACTGCGTATTGCACGGGCGCAACCACGGTGACGAGCGCGGAACGAATCGGTACAACCCATCGGGTGGCTGTATCCAAAACGATCAAGACCACAGACAGCAAAACGAGCGCACCCATCAGATACCCCGTGCCACGTTTTTGAGCAAAAAGCGTCTTAATTAGCGTCCCCTAAAAGTCGTCACAAATGTAGTGTAGCCACGGCACGATCAAGTCAAAGGGATAGAGACTGACAAATTATTCATTCACCGCATCCCGGAATTAGCCGGGTAAGCTTGGCATGGTTCAGTTTGTTAGTGCTTGTTTTATTTTTGTACAGGCTCTTGTCGGCTTAAATCGACTTCGACCAAATTAGATCGGCCCTAACCGACTGTAAAGAGCTTCAATCGCCTTTGAGAACCCTAGATCAACCGGTTTTCGGCACGCGGCCTTGATCTCTTGCACACAGCCGTCGCCACGAAACACGCGCTAATCCAATACCCGGACATGGCTCTTCGCGCTATCGCTGAACATACGAACAGGGCGGTCTGTAACACTGGCTAGCTTGTTGAAAGCAGATCAGCATTGCCCGCCTCATCCATCAACTCTAACGCCCTGCCTCCGCCGCGAGCAACGCACGTCAGAGGATCTTCGGCGATTATAACTGGCAATCCGGTTTCTTCTGCTAACAAAATATCTAAGTCTCGAAGCAGCGCGCCGCCGCCTGTCACGACCATTCCCGTATCAGCGATGTCCGAAGCCAGTTCCGGCGGGCACTGTTCCAACGCACTCTTAACCGCTTGAACAATCATCGACAACGGCTCTTGCAGTGCTTCCAGTATTTCGTTGCTATCCAAGGTGAAGCTACGAGGTATCCCTTCCGCCAGGTTACGGCCACGGACATCAATTTCGCGAATCTCTTTTTGCGGATAAGCTGCGCCCACTTCCTGCTTAATCCGCTCAGCCGTCGCTTCGCCAATCAGACTGCCTTGCGTGCGCCGGATGTACGCGACGATGGACTCGTCAAACCGGTCACCACCCACGCGAACGGTGTCGGAAAGAACAACGCCGTTAAGGCTAATGATGGCGATCTCGGTTGTTCCGCCACCAATATCAACCACCATAGTCCCGACCGCTTCGTGCACCGGTAAACCCGCGCCGATCGCAGCCGCCATCGGCTCTTCAA
>DJYW01000007.1:46358-57758 GCA_002450255.1 Gammaproteobacteria bacterium UBA6968 | reverse complement strand
AGCTCATCGCAGACACTCCTACCAATTAAATCAGTTTCGCTTAGAACACCGCGCATAAAAGCGAAACCCAAAATTTGCTGTTACGCCTTACGCCCTACTTTGCAGGACAAGCAACGGTGTTAAACTAGCTAGCCTTTGGAACGGGACTGCTCAGAAATCACACTGGCAAAGTGCTACGGTATCGAGGCCAAATTCCTCGATTTAGTCCCCATAAAAACAAGCAAGGAGATAAGTACACGTGCAACACTTCGATGTAGTCATTATCGGCGCGGGCATATCCGGAATTGGAGCAGCGTGCCACTTACAAAAACACAATCCAAATAAGTCGTTCGCCATTCTTGAGGCGCGGGAGCGCAGCGGCGGCACCTGGGACCTGTTCAAGTATCCCGGCATTCGCTCCGACAGCGACATGCATACCCTGGGCTTTAATTTCAAACCGTGGAAAGCGGCCAAAGCCATCGCCGATGGCCCCTCGATCAAGCGCTATCTCAACGAAACCATCGCAGAACATGATTTAGAACAACACATCCACTATAGCCAAAAGCTAAAGTCTTCTAGTTGGTCTAGCGAGCAGCAAGCCTGGACCCTTAAAACCCAGAGCGATGACGCTTACTCTTGTAATTTCCTGATGATGTGCAGCGGTTACTACAGCTATGACAAGCCGTATCAACCGGAATTTAAAGGCCAAAAAGACTTCCAGGGCACATTGATTCACCCTCAGCACTGGCCGGAAGATTTAGATTACGCAAATAAGAAAGTTGTGGTGATCGGCAGCGGCGCAACCGCAATGACGCTGGTACCCGCCATGGCTGATAAAGCTGCCAGCGTAACTATGGTGCAACGTTCGCCGACCTACGTGGTATCTCGCCCGGATGAAGACGCGATAGCCAATGGCCTGCGTAAATGGCTACCGTCGGGCATGGCTTACACCCTCACCCGCTTCAAAAATACACAGCTGCAAAAGTTTATGTATAAAAAGATGCGGACCGAACCGGAAAAGATGAAAAAAGCGCTGATTGGCTTGGTGCGCAAAGAGCTTAATGCCGACGTGGACGTCGACAAGCACTTCACCCCGAATTACAACCCATGGGATCAAAGACTCTGTCTGATTCCTAACGGCGACTTGTTCAACTCTATTAACGAGGGCAAAACCAAGGTGGTCACGGACCATATCGATTGCTTCACCCAAACCGGAGTGCGTCTGGTATCTGGTGAAGAAATCGAAGCCGATATTTTGGTGACCGCAACCGGTTTAAATATGGAGTTCCTAGGCGGTTCACAGTTTGATGTCGACGGGAAGCCGGTCAATTTCACCGATACACTGGCTTACAAAGGCATGATGTACACAGATGTTCCTAACATGATTCAGACCTTCGGCTATATAAACGCGTCCTGGACGCTGCGGGCTGACCTTACCGCCGAGTATGCCTGTAGGGTGATTAACCAAATGGATTCTTTGGGTGTGACCCAATGTACGCCGCGCTTACGCGAGGCAGACCTGAGCATGGAACTGCGTCCTTGGATCGAAGGCTTTAGCGCGGGTTATATGGAACGCGCCATGGATAGCTTCCCGAAACAAGGCAGCAATGATCCCTGGCGCAACACCCAAAACTATGCGCTGGACAAGAAAATGATACGCAATGCCCCGCTCGAAGACGGTGCGTTAGTGTTTGGTCCAAGCGAACAAAAGTTCACGCATCCCGGGCTCGCTACCCCAATTTCGACTCGCGACGCTGCCTAAACCAAGTCCCCACCCGTGCCAGATATGCCACCCCCAAGGGGATTTTTGTTCGACGTATTTGGCACGGTGTGCGACTGGCACACGGCGCTTGCCGGGGCCGCCACCCAGCTCTTGCAAGACTATGGTTCTATCGCAACAAAGCCAGTCTCCGCATCCGATTTCGCACGTGCATGGCGGCAGCGCTACGCTCAGGAAACTCAGCGACGCGGTAGCGAAGCATTGGCTTGGATTAGCTTAACGGAAATTATCAGCGAAGCACTAAAAGAACTCGCACAAGCTCACCTTATGCAGCCAATCGACGATGCCGAGATAGCAAAACGCATTGGTTGCTGGCGGCGAATGCAGCCTTGGCCCGACAGTGTGACGGGCTTGTTGCAAATCAAAAATCTGGGGCCGATAGCGACATGCTCCAACGGCAACTTCGCTGACATGCAAGCTTTAGCAACATTCGCCAACTTACCGTGGAATCAAATTCTGGGTGCTGAGGTCGCACATTTCTATAAACCCCATCGCGAAACTTATCTGCAGTCTGTGGCAAAACTAGATCTGTTACCCGAGGAAGTGGTCATGGTTGCCTCACATCAAGCTGACTTAGCCAGGGCAACGTCACTGGGGCTACAGACCGCATTCGTAATTCGGCCATTAGAATTCGGCAGCCCGGGTATGGGGGAAGAAACCGAAGTCACCGGCAAACATACCTTTGTCGCAAACGACTTTATCGATCTCGCTAAGCAACTTGCCGCTGCCCAGCGCTAACTGCTTTAGTCAGCCGCTTTTCAATCACGTGCTTCCTATCTAGCAACACCACCGGCAATGACGCCAAGCTCGACGAGCTCCGTGCGCATGGTTTCTAAACGGCGACGGTTGGTACCCAAATCGGAGTAACCCACCCGCGAGGCAGATCGGATATGCAACGTAGCGCCGTCAGCATCTAGCAGAAATTCGACATCATCCACAAAGCGCAGCAGCCGGGTGCGCGCCTCAACGTGCAAATAATTAGCAGTTTGGTTGATCACGGTTATGCGAGCCTGCTTGACCAAATAGTCCCGGATAGGCGCAAGATCGTCGGAACCCGCTAGCACAAACGGTTCGATAAAGTGTGCTTCCCCAGCCGAAGTACTGCTGACACAGTTTGGCGAGGAGGGGCATGGCTCTATTTTCGTCGGCGCCGTGTTTTCCATGCTATCTGTTTCCATCTCATTCTCCGCTAAACTTTCGTACGATACCGTACCCGTCCATACAACGAGCATCATCAAGCAAATCGAAATCCCTCGGCGCATAATCTACCTCATTTAATCTGTGTTCTGTGGGGACGATCATGCGACAACTTGATCGACTTGAAAGCCGTTATTGCCGGTAAACCTTACCGTTCTTCATGACGAAGCTTACGTTGCCCATTGTCGCAATATCGTTGAGAGGATTACCGTCCACGGCGATGATATCCGCCAATTTACCCGGCTCAATGGATCCCAACGAATCGGTCTTATCAACCAAATCCGCAGCGATAATCGTCGCCGTCTGAATCGCTTCGAGCGGCGGCATACCCGCCTCGACCATGTAACCAAACTCTTTCCAATTATCACCATGGGGAGACACGCCCGTATCCGTACCAAAGGCGATCTTCACACCAGCTGCATAAGCGCGGCTAAAGGTATCCTGAATTTTCGGGCCAATCGCGAGAGCTTTAGGGCGCACCACAGACGAGAAAAAACCGTCGATCTCGGCTTTTTCAGCGACGAATTTGCCAGCAATAATGGTTGGCACATAGTAAGTACCCATACGCTTCATCGCCCGCATCGTCGCTTTGTCCATGTAAGTACCGTGCTCAATAGACGCCACACCTGCATTCACCGCACGTAACATTCCCTCAGCACCATGCGCGTGAGCGGCAACTTTGAAACCGTAATCTTTAGCAGTGCTAATGATCGCTGCCAACTCATCGTCGAAAAACTGCGCGTTTTGACCACTAGCCGCCTGACTCAGGACACCACCTGTTGCGGTAATCTTGATCAGATCTGCGCCTTCCTTATAGCGTTGACGCACGCCCTTGCGCGCCTCGCTGATTCCATTCACCACCCCCTCGGCAGCGCCAGGGTCGGCACGCAGCCGACTGTTGACGCCATTAGTTGGATCAGCATGGCCGCCGGTCGTAGCAAGACTCTTGCCCGCCGCAACAATACGCGGGCCTACAATATCACCACGATCGATGGCATTACGCATCGCGATGGCCAGATTGTCCGAACTACCCAAATCACGCACCAGAGTAAAACCGGCTTGCAAAGTGCGCTCAGCAAACTTCACCGAGGCATATGCGAAGTCGGTAGGATCGCGCTGAAACTGCTGCACAAACCGTTGCGGATCTGTCTCGGAAGTGATGTGGACGTGCATGTCCATCAAGCCCGGCAAGCAGGTTTGGTCCGGCAAATGAATTAGTTCACCGTTGGTGTCGCGGGGCACTTCAGCAAAAATCCCAGCGATCTTGTTATCCGTGACATGGATTACTTGATCCTGCTTGAGCTCGCCTGCCACAACATCTAACAACTGACCGCAGCGAATAAAAGTATCAGCGGCGAAAGCTGAGGAACCAAAAGTAAATATCCCAAGTGAAACAATAAAGACAAGAGAATGATAAGTGCGCATAGACTACCCCTCAAAAATGATGGCTTAATTTCGCCTAAACCCGAGCGGAAAACCAGTTAAACCGAAAGCCGCATATCACAGATAGGGTGAGCAACCGAAAGTATGAGCATTCGCGAACTGAAATGCTCAATACGGTCCCAAGAAAAGCAGGCACCAGGCTGAAAAAGATAACCAAAAGAACGCGTTATCTAAGACCGGCTTCATATCGCTCTGATGGATGCGCCAACCCAGTTCAGCGCAGCGATTGCTACCTTTTGACTGAGCAGAGCCATGCCGCGCGACGCATAACTGTTATGGTTCAAGAAGGTCTGCTTATTTGAACGTACAACTAGCTTGGCAACGATCGAGTGAGCAAATTGAAAACGCAGCCGGAGGTTTCCCTCGTGTCAGTTTATTTACTCGCTAAAATCAATATCCATGATCGTAAAACCTATGGAAAATATGAATCAGGTTTCTTGGAGGTCTTTGCAAAGTTCAACGGAAGCTTGCTAACGGTGGCCGAAGATCCTGAAGTCCTCGAAGGATCCTGGCCCGTTACCCGAACTGTGCTGATCGAATTCCCAACGAAAGAAGAGGCGCTGCAGTGGTATCAGTCGGCCGAATATCAGCTACTAATGCAGTACCGCTTGGATGCTTCCAGTGCAGACGTTGTATTGCTGGGTGGCCTGCCTAGCTAATCTTTCCGCAAGCAACAGGCGCGCAATCTGAACAAAGAACGAGCGACCATGCAACGCGAAGCTCCGAGAAGTTGGGCGTTCCGGTTATAATAAGGATTGCTTGGGAAACTAGAGATGGTAGCTAGGGGGAGACTTGAACTCCCGACCTCAGGATTATGAATCCTGCGCTCTAACCAGCTGAGCTACCTAGCCACTGTTACCGTCGAGACTCACCTTAACGGGCGGCGAATTTTTCCTTATGCGACTAGACCTTGTCAATCGCCGCGTGCTCATCGCGAGTATTTTAACTGCACCATGCAAAAACCATTAGACCGACAGATCAATAAATCCTTCCTCTTACTCTCCCGACCAATCTACACGTACTTTCTTTCTAAGCCTTCAATCGGTAATTCCTATCGACCTGCCAATAGGTCTCGCGCCAACCGCGCAAATCGTTAATCAAATACAGGCCATCCACAGCCCCGACTTCACTCACCCTTAGCAGCCGTTCCGTAACCTGGCCTTGCTGCAACAGCTCTTCTCGCAAGGTCCCTGGCAACAACCCGCAACGAGCTGGCGGGGTGTAGTATCGCTCGCCTATTTTGTACACAACATTTGCTATGTTGGTTTCAGTAATTTCGCCATCTGTGTTGAACAGTATCGGCTCTGCTGTAGCACCGACCTCGGTCTGCGCTCGGTCATAAAACCAACGGCAGTTAGTCTTGTGTTTTAGCAGTACCTCATCTGCGCTAACTGGCGTGTGCGCTAAGGATATCTCTTGTCGAGCTGCGGGAGGAATGGACAGTGCGCTCAAAACAACCTCTGCCTCGCCCGAGCGCGGCAATGCTAGCCGCACTCGCAATGTCTCTTTCGAAGGATCTTTTATTGAAGCTACCGCATTCTGCAAAGCCGCTTCAATCCGCTCCCGCGAATATGGCATTTTGAAAAACGCTGCGCTTCTCTGCAGCCGCTGCAAGTGCGTATTAAGTCGTGAAAAGCCTGACTCCGCCGACCAGGCCAAAGTTTCAAACAATTCGAAGTCGGGGCTGGCTGGCGTGCGATACAAAACCTTAGTTTTGGCGAGTAACTCAGCGTACTCATCCGATGCTCGTGAATCCCATACAATGCCGCCGCCAACACCATAGCTAGCAAGACTGCTGTCGTTCTCGATATGGATGGTGCGAATCGCAACATTGAATTGTGCTTTACGTCCCGGGGCGAGATAACCAATGGTGCCGGTGTAAATGCCTCGCGGCGAACTCTCGAGCTCATCAATGACCTGCATCGCGGCCGCCTTCGGCGCACCGGTAATCGAAGCCGGTGGAAACAAGGCATCGACGACATCGACCCATTCGGCCGTTGTGTCAGCCGTGACCTCCGAAGTCATCTGCCAAACCGTCGCATGCGGCTCTAGCGAAAACAAACCCGGCACCTTCACAGAACCCGGTCTAGCAATTCGCCCGAGATCGTTCCTTACCATATCGGTAATCATCAAATTTTCGGCGCAATTCTTAGCTGAAGTGCGCAAGGTTGCGGCGCGTTGCTCGTCCATATCAGAAGACTCTCCACGGGGTGCCGTCCCCTTCATCGGACGCGATACCACGTGCTCTCCTGCAAGACTGAATAACAATTCTGGCGACGCAGAAATCACGGTGAACTGGCGCGTTTGCAAATACGCACCGTAAGCAGCTGAGCGGGCCTTACTTAGAAAAGTCTGCCAAGGGTCCGTAAGCCGCGCGTGCGCACGCACAGTATGGTTAATTTGATACACATCGCCCGCGCCAATCTTCGAATGGATGGTCTCCATCGCTTGATCATAGGCCGACTGGGAGGTATCAAATAACCAGCTATGCTCCGGCGATGTCGCAGGCGCTGACGGCAGCTCATACGGCTGCGCTTCAGCAAATAACGCGAAATAAATCAGTGGCAGCGGGCAAGTCGATGCGACCGCATAGGCGGGATCAAATGCTGGGGCTGCCTCATAGCAAATAAATCCTACTGCATACCAATCATGCGCTTCCACAGCGCGCTGCACCGCCGCTAATGCCGTGCGGACTTGATCGATATTCGTAATCGAGAAGATCTGCTGCGGCTCGGTAAATCGCAGCCATTGACCTTCGCCATGGTCACGTAAGATAAACTGTTGGATATCACTAAGCTGCACTGATTTACCTGCAAATTGTCGAGCGTTTTCATCCATAGATTCAGTCACTTTTTTGCAGCGCTATTTGTCCGCTAAAAGATCGACATGAAATCCGTAATATTTTCACGTTGCGCTTGAGCGTTGTCATTGGCAAGCGCAGCATGCCTTGGTTAGTCTGAACGCTTCAAGAAGTAACAGAGCCACCATGCTAGCCATTAATATGTCATCGATTCGTCTACATTCTATGGGCACGATTGCCCACTCATTACGCGGCTGCTTCGGCCTTATGCTGTGCGCTTTGTCCAGCCAATTGATAGCCGCAAGCGGTGTAACGGCCGGAACTGATTATGAGGAAGTCATCGTTACCGCCTACCATACGCCACAACCAGCGCAAAAAGTCGGCGCTACCGTTACCTCGATCGACATCGAAAACGAAGCTGGCGTAATACCTGCGGACACCGCAGATTTACTAAGAAATCTTCCTGGCATCTCGTTAAACCGGACTGGCCCGCAAGGCGGTTTAACGCAACTACGCTTGCGCGGCGCAGAAGCCAATCACACGCTAGTTTTAATAGACGGTATAGAGGCCAACGACCCAAGTCTGGGTGCCGAATTTAATTTCGCCTTGCTAGGAGCTGATCAGCTGGCTCGCATAGAAGTATTACGGGGTCCACAAAGCGCGCGCTATGGCGCGGAAAGCATTGGCGGCGTCGTTGCTCTGTTCACCCCTACAATCGATAACGATACGCGTGAAGCAAATGTTTATGCCCAGGGTGGCTCCCACAATCGTCGCAACTACGGTACCACTATGCGGTTTGCGACAGAGCAAGGAGATTTCAAAGCAGGTTTTTTCGGCAACCGATTAACCACCGACGGCTATAACATTTCGGCGTTCGGCAACGAAAAAGATGGATTTAAAAACACGTCCCTACACGGCAAGTTGATAAAAGAGTGGGACAGCGGATTTGACGCAGAGCTGACGTTCCGCAAGGTGGATGCTCGCAGCGACGGGGATAAGCAGGATTTCGATTTCCCCAGCACTGCAACACAAGGTTTAGTAATCGATTCAGGCGACGTGACCGAGACCGAACAGCGCTATTTCAGACTGGCATTAAATCGGACTGGCGTTCGCTGGAGCCACAATTTGGCGTTCACGCAAACTGACAGCGTCACCGACTTTTTCTCGGCGCAGCAACTCAGCAGCGGTTCAGCGGGCAAACGCGACCAGTGGACTTACCAGGCAAGCATCGCACTTAACGCGAATGATAGCCAAACCATAGCAAAGTCCTACGTTAACATCGGCGCACAATACGAAGACCTGTCTTTTACCAATATCTATCCAAGCTACGCCGATGCTAATTACAACGCCGCCGATTCCCAACAAGGATTATTCGCTGAGTACATTTATCACGGTCGCCGTTGGCATTTTGCAACCAGCGTCCGCCATGACAACAACGATCGTTTTAGCGATGCGACAACTGCTCGGGCAACGCTTAATTACCAACTGGATGCCAGCGCTACCACCCACCTTCATTTTTCAATTGGACAAGGTGTGGCCAATCCGACTTTCTTTGAATTGTTCGGCTTTATCCCGAGCGCGTTCCAAGGCAATCCCGATCTAAAGCCCGAGTCCTCCCAGGGCTGGGACATAGGTATTACAAGGAATTTCTTTGACGCTACCTGGCGCGCCGACGTGACCTATTTTCAGGCAGACCTAACCGACGAGATTGTCACCAGCTACGACTCAACCACTTATCTGTCCACCGCCGTTAATCAGGCCGGGCAAAGTAAACGAGAAGGTGTCGAAGTATTTTTAAATGCTCAGGTGAGCGAACGCACCAATCTGATTGCAGCCTTTACCTATCTTGATACCAAAGACCCCGACGGTAGAGTGGAAGTCCGGCGTCCGAAACACAGTGCTCGTCTGGCATTGCAGCGCGACGTTTTAGACGGTCGCGGGCAAGCTCGGCTCAGCTGGTTGCGCAATGGCGAGCAGGACGACAACGAGTTTATTTATGCGACCACGGAAGATCGAGTCACCTTAAGCGCTTATGACATACTAAGCGTCTCGGTCAATCTAGACTTAAGCGACCGATTCACCTGGATGCTGCAAGCGGAGAATGTGCTGGATGAAGAGTATGTGGAAGTGTTCGGCTATCGATCACCGGGTAGAACCTTCCGCGTGGGTGTTTCCGCAACGCTATAAACAAAATGCTGGCGAGCATTCTGAATTGAAGCGGCGGTGAAGCGACATCGTGTGGCGCGCAAGCATTCTCCTTATAGCTAGCCTATCGCTTAACGCCGTCGGCCAACCGGCTCGTGTTGCTTCATTAAATCTATGCACCGATCAGCTCCTAGTGTTACTGGCTGATCCGAATCAGGTGGCATCCGTCACCTGGCTCAGCCAGGACTCACGCACGTCCTCTGTGGCTAAGCAGTCGCAATCCTTTGCGACAAACACTGGACGATTTTCTGACATCGCCCATCTCCAACCCGACCTGGTGCTAATCAATAGCTATGCAGCCGCAGCAACTCGACAAGCATTACAGGCACTCAAGCTCGCAACAGTCGAAATCAAACCAGCAGCCACCGTCGCAGAGATAACGACTAATATCCGCGTGACCGCCATGGCCCTAGGACAAACTGAACGGGGTAACGCCATGATTACCCAAATGGAGCAAGATCTCGCAGCAATTGAATCCGCGCAGGCAAAGCGAAATACTAACGCGCAGCCCAGCGCGCTCATACTGCAGCCCAACATCATTACTGTATCGTCTGGCTCTTTGCCGAGTCATTTGTTGATCCGTGCTGGGTTCGTTCCCGCGCTACAGAAATTTAGTGTGGGGTATACCAACACTGAAGCAATTGCCCGGCTCAGGCCAGATTTGCTGATCCTCGGCGACCACCGCAACAAATACCCGTCATTAGCAGAGCAAATGTTAGACCATCCCTTGGTCAACCAAGCTGCTGCCCAAATAAAAATACATGCCGCCGACTGGATCTGCGGCACACCCCGCGCCATTGCCGTAATAAGCCAACTCGACACGGCGCGCCGTCGCCTGACTGCGCCCAGTCCGGCGGACTCACAATGACTGCGCAAGTAAAACGCAGCTCATTACTCGGCGGCCACAAATGGCTGTGGTTAAGCCTGGTGAGCCTCAATCTGGTATTGGGGTGGGCCGCTTTGATTCTACCCACCGCGCCAGGCTTACCCAGCATGGAAAACATACAGCTTCTGCAGGCATTCTCTGAGGCGTTGTTTCCCTCCGCCGATTGGCGGCTTACACCGCTGGCCGCTTTAGAACAGCAAATTCTGATGGAACTTAAATTACCCAGAGCGATTCTGGCGCTCAGCGTTGGTTGTAGTCTGGGTTTAGTAGGCGCCAGCCTTCAAGGCTTGCTGCACAACCCCTTAGCCGAGCCAGGAATCTTAGGCATATCGTCAGCCGGCGCGTTGGGTGCGACCCTGACATTCTATAGCGGCCTTGCCGCCACGCTACCAATGGCCGTCCCTTTGGGCGGTATCGCCGGTGCTGCGATCGCAACGCTTGGCCTGTTTTTGCTAGCGGGCCGCCAAGCTCATACTGCCACGCTTATCCTGGCAGGCATCGCCATTAACGCATTGGCAGGCGGTCTGACCTCGCTGGTGTTAAATCTGTCGCCCAACCCATTTGCCGCGATGGAGATTATCTTTTGGCAAATGGGCTCTCTGGCAGATCGCAGCATGAGCCATGTATGGCTAAGCCTCCCATTAATGCTATTAGGTTGGGTAAGCGTTGGTGCTGCGGCGCGATCTCTGCGTGCGTTGGCGCTCGGCGAATTCACAGCGCGCAGTCTCGGCATTTCAATGCCAATGGTGCGACTACAAATCATTGGCGGCGCAGCTCTGGCAGTCGGTGCTGCCGTTGCGGTAACCGGTGTCATCGGTTTCGTCGGCCTGATTGTTCCGCATGTGTTGCGCTCAGTGGTGAAGCAAGACCCAGCTGTTTTACTACCAGCCAGCGCGTTGGGGGGCGCGGCATTAGTGACCGCCGCCGATTTAGCCGTGCGGCTGCTGCCGCTGCAAGTTGAGCTAAAAATCGGCGTGCTAACCGCATTGATCGGGGCCCCCTTTTTCTTCTATTTAATCGCTCGGCAGCGCAATACTGCTGATGCCAACTGAACATCGCATAGCTGCAACGACATGACATCTGTAAGTAACAAACCCAACCAGGTACCGT
>DJYW01000007.1:18012-46052 GCA_002450255.1 Gammaproteobacteria bacterium UBA6968 | reverse complement strand
AAACCCAACCAGGTACCGTTAGCCGCCGAAGGATTGACCCTAACGCGCTCGGGCACTGGCATTGTCAGCAGCTTCAGCGCACGCTTCGGTGATACGCGCGGCGATCAAGGCGAATTGGTTGCCATCGTCGGGCCGAACGGTTCGGGCAAAACCACGTTACTGCAAGGTCTCGCTGGGTTGCTCTCTCCTACTGCAGGTAATGTAAAAGTGCACGGCCAAATTTTAGCCGAACTTAGCCCTTTGCCACGCGCTAAGCTGATCGCCTATCTAGAGCAAAATCCACGAGTGCATTGGCGGCTTACCGTCGAAGCAGTCATTCGACTCGGTGTCCCGCAGGAAAAGGTCTGGTGGTTTTCAGAGGACCCACTAAAGAAAGAATTCCTGGAGCACATCTGCGATCTAACTTTCTGTCAGGACCTGCGTCATCACACTATTCAGGATCTATCAAGCGGCGAGCAAATGCGTGCTCATCTAGCGCGACTATTAATAGCCAATACACCGGTTGTCCTCGCCGACGAACCCACTGCAAACCTGGATCCGTTTTACCAGCTTCAATGCATGCAATTACTCAGTAACATCGCGGCTCAAGGCAAAACGGTAGTCGTTGTGTTACATGATCTCACGCTTGCTACGCGCTTCTGCAACCGGATGATTTTGCTAAACAAGGGTACGATCGTGGCTGACGGACGCCCCAGCGAAGTGCTAAGCGAGGCCAACTTACGACGCGTTTTCCAGCTAAAAGCCAGCGCAGTTGCCGGGGGGACTGGGCTGAAGGAGATAGGCGTCGCACCGGAATATCCTTGGACCATTTTGGACGATTGATCGCCGCTTAGAAAACACGCCAAGCATGGCATACTGCTAGCGCACAATTTTTAACCGCGTTGTTTGGAGAGATGACTGCTATGAGAGTAGCTACTTGGAATGTAAATGGGCTGCGTGCCCGACTCGATTACCTGACGCATTGGTTAGCAGCGCGTCAGCCGGATGTCGTTGGTTTGCAAGAGCTGAAAACACCGACCGACGACTTTCCCCACGAATATTTCGCAGACCTCGGTTATCACGCAGCGGTGCATGGTCAGAAGAGCTGGAATGGCGTCGCTATCTTAAGCAAGCTACCTCTCGAGACGCGCCAGATTGGTCTGCCAGGTCAGGACGACTTTGGGTCGCGCCTTATTACCGCAACGATTGATGACCGACTTCTGTTCAGCACCGTGTATTGCCCTAACGGTAAAACCGTCGAGCATGCGGACTACCAAGGCAAACTCGGCTGGTATGACGATCTGACCCAACACTGGCAGGCGGAGTATGAACTGCCTGCAATTCTATGCGGCGACTTCAACATTGTCCCCGAACCACTCGACACCTGGCGTGGCGCATCCGGCGACGGCGGTATTTTTCATACCGCGGCTGAACGTAAAGCAATGCAGAGGCTGCTAGACAAAAACTTAATCGATCTATATCGCAATCAGTACCCGGAAGAGCAAGCTTTTACTTGGTGGGACTACCGAGGCGGCGCGTTTCATCGTAAACATGGCCTTAGAATCGATTTTTTACTCGCTAATCAACTGGGTGTGCAAGCTGCAAAAGATGTGATTATTGACCGTGACTATCGCCGCAAGATAGATGGTTTGACCGCTTCAGACCACGCACCAGTATATGCCGATCTTGACCTTTGACCCGTCACTCTGAAAGGAAGCTCCGGGCTGCAAGATTTCACGTGAGCTTTGCGATGCTTGGTGGTATTGTACGCGCTTGCATTTCCCAACCCTTTGAAATATCCATATTTTTCAATAGGTTAAGAGCATCGAATTATCGAGAATCCGATTCTAGGAACTTCTTAAGACGTTTTTCCCGATATTCGCAGCAATCACAGAACATCCAGAGAAAATCCAGTCCAGAGAAAATCAATGAAAGACCTCAACCGCTACCGCAACATCGGTATCTTTGCTCACGTTGATGCGGGGAAAACCACCACCACAGAACGCATCCTCAAGCTAACCGGCAAAATTCACAAAATCGGCGAAGTACATGATGGCGCTGCGACAACTGATTTTATGGAGCAGGAGCAAGAGCGCGGCATAACCATTCAGTCTGCAGCCACCAGCTGCACCTGGGCTGATCATCGCCTCAACATCATTGATACCCCAGGACACGTTGATTTCACCATTGAAGTCTACCGCTCATTGAAAGTGTTAGATGGTGGCGTCGGAGTATTCTGCGGTTCCGGCGGCGTAGAGCCACAGTCTGAAACAAACTGGCGTTATGCAAACGAATCCGAAGTATCGCGGATTATTTTCGTTAACAAACTGGACCGTCTAGGTGCGGATTTCTATCGTGTTGTAAAACAGGTCCGCGACGTACTGGGCGCCAACCCTTTGGTTATGGTGCTACCAATCGGCATAGAGGACGAGTTTACCGGCATGGTTGACCTTCTTACCGAAAAGGCATGGATTTGGGACGACAGCGGCGACCCGGAAGCCTACGAGGTCAAGGACGTTCCAGAAAATATGAAGGACAAAGTAGCCGAGTATCGCGAAGCGCTGATCGAGACTGCCCTTGAGCAAGACGACGACTTAATGGAAGCCTATCTAGAAGGTGAAGAACCAAGCGTGGAAGATATTAAGCGCTGCATTCGCAAAGGCACCATTGCACTAGACTTTTTCCCAACCTACTGCGGATCTGCGTTTAAAAACAAAGGCATTCAGCTTGTGCTGAATGCGGTAGTTGATTATCTACCCAACCCAACAGAAGTCGACCCACAGCCGGAAGTTGACTTGGAAGGTAATGAAACCGGTGAAACTGCAGCAGTTGATCCTGACGCCCCATTACGCGCGCTAGCGTTCAAAATTATGGATGACCGCTATGGCGCCCTGACGTTTACCCGCATTTATTCGGGCACTCTCAAAAAAGGCGATACAGTCCTCAATACCTATACCGGAAAAACCGAGCGGATTGGTCGTATCGTTGAGATGCACGCGGACTCTCGTGAAGAATTAGATGCAGCGCAGGCTGGCGATATCGTGGCTTTGCTAGGCATGAAAAACACGCAGACCGGCCACACGCTATGTGACCCGAACAAGCCTGCGACACTTGAGCCGATGGTGTTCCCTGACCCGGTTATTTCCGTCGCTATCGCGCCGCGCGACAAAGCAGGAGCGGAAAAGATGGGCATCGCTCTTTCCAAGATGGTTCAGGAAGATCCCTCGTTCTATGTTGAAACAGACGAAGAATCCGGCGAGACCATTATGCGCGGCATGGGTGAGCTTCACCTGGATATTAAAGTCGACATTCTCAAGCGCACACACGGCATTGACGTCGATGTCGGTCGGCCACAGGTTGCTTATCGTGAAACCATTACCCAACGTATCGAAGACACTTATACGCATAAGAAGCAAACCGGTGGTTCTGGGCAGTTCGCTAAAATCGACTATATTGTTGAGCCAGGCGAAACTGGTAGCGGTTACGAGTTCGAGTCGACGGTAACCGGCGGTAACGTGCCACGCGAATTCTGGCCAGCGGTTGAAAAAGCCTTTGGCGTTTCTATGGACGAAGGCACACTCGCCGGGTTCCCATTGTTAGACGTGAAAGTCACCCTTACGGACGGCGGCTTCCACCCGGTTGACTCCTCCGCAATCGCTTACGAGTTAGCTGCGAAGGCTGCGTACAGACAGACCGTGCCGAAAGCTGGACCGCAGCTGCTGGAACCGATCATGAAAGTGGATGTATACACACCTGATGACCACGTAGGTGATGTGATTGGCGATCTTAACCGCCGCCGCGGCATGATCAAATCACAAGAAGCTGGCATTACCGGCGTCCGCGTTAAAGCAGACTGTCCGCTATCTGAAATGTTTGGTTATATCGGCGACTTGCGCACCATGACCTCTGGCCGTGGCCAATTCTCGATGGAGTTCTCGCATTACTCCCCATGTCCGAGCAATGTTGCAGACCAAGTCATTCAGGAAGTGAAAGAAAGAAAAGCAGCCAGCTAGACACTGCCGCAAAGATAAAACGCTCGGTTAGAACTCTCTGGCCGAGCGCCTTTTTTGCTTCCCCTACTCTGATTGGGCGGGCTTAGCATTTCGGTGGGAGAGTAAGCGGGGGTTCCGATTTGCTGCTACCGTGGTCTTTTGCTGGTTTTACCCCGCATCTTTTCTGACTTCTTTTCTAACTTCTTTTCTTGCTTATTTTTTTGCTTCTTTCCTTGCTCATTTACTTACCTCTTGGCTTTGACGCCCTTTCAGGGCACCTAATTCTTTCGCGCATAGCTCTTTCCCAGAAGCGCCACCTTCCAAAAAAGATCGCTTTAATAAAAGAACTTTTTTTTAAACACTTCTAGCCGGCGCTGTTTGTTAGGTAGCCTTTTTGCTTGTCCGGCTTTAAGAGACAGTGTTAAACATTAAAACGGAAGTGCATCACATCGCCGTCGGCAACCTCATACTCTTTACCTTCCAGACGCCATTTGCCTGCATCCTTAGCGCCCTGCTCTCCGCCAAGGGAGACGTAATCGTCAAAGGCAATCACTTCAGCCCGGATAAACCCCTTTGCGAAGTCGGTATGGATGACACCGGCCGCTTGCGGCGCCTTTGCCCCCACCGGGATTGTCCAAGCACGGACTTCTTGCTTGCCCGCGGTAAAATACTGCTGCAGCCCGAGCAACTGGTATCCGCCACGAATAACACGATCCAATCCGGGTTCAGACAAATTCAACTCCTGCAAAAATTCGGCACGCTCAAAAGCTGGCAACTCAGCAACCTCGGATTCGATTTTATTGCTAACCACCACCACTTGAGCCCCTTCGCGGTCGGCAATCGCCTGCACTTCGTCCACCAACGGGTTATCGAAAAGTCCGTCTTCGGCGACGTTAGCGATATAGAGAACCGGCTTCGCGGTGATGAAATGAAACTCTCGCAAAGCTAGTTGATCTTCCGACGACAATTCTAGGCCGCGGACTGGCTTCCCTTCATCCAATCCAACCCGCACGCGCTCGAGGATCGCAAGAAGCGCCCGCGCGTCTTTGTCACCCGAGTTCGCTACCCGCTTAGTCCTATCAAATACTCGCTCTAACGTATCGAGGTCGGCCAACGCCAGCTCCGTATCAATGACTTCGATATCGTCACTTGGCGAAACGCGGCCGGAAACATGCACAATATTCTCGTCATCGAAGCAGCGCACCACGTGCGCAATGGCGTCTGTTTCGCGAACATGTGCTAAAAATTGATTACCAAGACCTTCGCCTTTCGACGCACCCGCCACTAATCCAGCAATATCAACAAATTCCATGGTGGCAGGTATGATTTTATCAGGCGTCACGATTTCCGCTAACTGGTTCAATCTGGGGTCGGGGACCGGCACCACTCCCGTGTTGGGTTCAATGGTGCAAAAGGGGAAATTTTCTGCGTCGATCCCGGCTTGGGTCAACGCATTGAATAATGTGGATTTGCCCACGTTAGGCAGGCCAACAATACCGCACTTAAAGCCCATAGAGCTCTCCTCGTGTCACGTCATTACAATTGCGCCGATGGCGGGCTATCCTGGTTTTCGGATCGTTCTTTAATTCTATGTTCGGCTTTTTGCTGATCTTTTTTGTAGGCTTGGTTATCCGAGGATCCAGACGGTTTGCGCTCTGTTCCGCGGCCATGAAGCGCATTTATCGCCGCTTGCCAGCGCCCGTGAACGACGTCGCACAAAAGTTGATCAGGCCAGACGAGCGAACTTTGAATCAATTCGCGCTCTACTAAAGGCGGCTTCTGTTCGGTGAGGTAATGGACGACTTGCGCCTTATCTCCAGGATGGCCTACGCCAATTCGTAAACGATAGAACTCCGCCTTCCCGCCTAGTCCAGAGCTAACACTTTTGACGCCGTTGTGCCCATTATCGCCACCACCGTGACGCAACTTAACCACTCCTGGGGCAAATGCGACCTCATCGTAAGCAACCAAAATCTCTTGCGGCTCAATCTTGTAGTAACGCGCCAAAGCGCCAACAGAATCGCCGCTACGGTTCATGTAAGTAGTCGGTATTAATAGACGAAGTTCTACACCGAGAACCGTGCCGCGCCCAAGTAAACCTTTGAATTTAGGATCAAGGGCCAAAGGGATTTGCGCCTGATCAGCTATTGTTTTCAGCCATTCGGCGCCTGCGTTATGTCGAGTCGCATCGTACTGAGCACCCGGGTTGCCAAGCCCAACAATCAGCTTGAGTTTGCTCATCAGGTGCTCGTCCTGCCAGCATAAGACCTATGCTGACAATGGCGGCTATTCCTCTGCTTCACCATCTGCAGCTGCTTCGCCATCATCGGCGCTTTCATCGCCCTCGTCCTTACCACCGCCTTTACGAGCAGTTACGCTGGCAACAGGGATGTCGCGGTCTTCGCCAAAACTCAGAGCAACAATGGTAACGCCCTCTGGAATAACCAAATCGCTTAAGTGGACAGAAGATCCCGCTTCAAGGTCCTGCATATCGACTTCAATAAATTCAGGCAACGCATCAGGCAAACAGGATACTTCGACCTCGGTCAGATTGTGAGTCAAAGTACCACCGCTGATCTTTACACCAACACATGATTCCTCATTGATGAAATGCAACGGTACGCTCACGTTAATCGAGACATTGGCATCAATACGAAGGAAGTCGATATGGGCGACTTTTTCAGTCGCCGGGTGTCGCTGCATATCGCGTACGACAACTGGTTCTTCCTTACCATCAACCGACAGTTCAATGACCTGCGAAAAGAACGCTTCATTGCGCATCGCATTGATAAGCTCGTTGTCTTTGAGGCTTAACGCTTGAGGCTCTTGTTGGCCCCCGTAAATGACAGCCGGTACTTTATTTTCCAAGCGACGCAGGCGGCGGCTCGCACCTTTCCCCTTGTCAGCTCGGAGCTCTGCGGTCAGTTTAATTTGTTCTGACATTTTTCTCGCTCCTGGTTATGAAACGTACAAAAATCTGCGACCAACTTTTGCACGCGATTGTATGAGCCGCAGCTGCAACCCAACGATTTCTCTATATTCAGCTCTATTTAGCGCAGCGCCTATCTAATTTGTAAGCCATGGCACTATGCAATCAGCTATCGAAAAAGCGCGCTGATAGATTCTTCATTGCTAACGCGACGAATAGATTCGCCAAGAATACGGTCGAGACTCAATTGTTCTATTTTCTCGCACTTTCTCGCTGCTTCGTGCAGCGGTATGGTGTCGGTGACCACCATTCGATCGATTTGTGAGGCGTTGATTCGCTCGATAGCAGGACCGGACAAAACTGGGTGTGTAATGTAGCAAACCACCTGCTTAGCCCCTTCTTCTTTCAACGCTTCCGCTGCAGTGCAGAGGGTTCCAGCAGTATCGACAATGTCATCCACTATAATGCAGGTCTTGTTAGTCACATCGCCAATAACATTCATCACGCGAGACTCGTTGGCTTGAGGTCTGCGCTTATCGATGATGGCAAGCTCCAGATCATCGATTTGCTTGGCAATAGCGCGTGCTCTGACTACGCCACCAACATCAGGCGAAATGACGATTGGGTCTGCATATCGTTGCGATAAAATGTGATCTACCAGTACCGGCGAGCCGTATATGTTATCCACCGGGATGTTAAAGAAGCCCTGAATTTGATCTGCGTGCAAATCTACTGTCAGGATGCGGTCTATACCGACACTACCAATCATATCTGCTACGACCTTGGCGCTAATCGCAACACGAGCGGAGCGTGGGCGGCGATCCTGTCGGGCATAACCAAAATAGGGAACCACTGCAGTGACGCGTTGAGCAGAAGCGCGGTGCAGCGCGTCCGCCATGATCATAAGTTCCATAATGTTATCGTTGGTCGGCGCACAGGTGGACTGCATTAAAAAGACATCTTGACCGCGGACATTTTCGTGCAGTTCCACGGTTACTTCGCCATCGCTAAATCGACCGACATCAGCATGCCCTAGCTCCACGCTTAACTGCTTAGCCACGCGCGTCGCAAGTCCAAAGTTTGACCCACCAGAAAAAAGCATCAGCTTTGCCATCGACTATCCCCACCATCACTACGGGTTTCGCGTAGATTTTCTTAGGCAACCTTAATCCGATTCACGTCTTGCGACATGTCTAACCGAATCCCCAATTGTGCCGAGTCTTTGCAGTCGGCCATAACGCATATCCCTCGGTGGCAAAATCACCTTGCGTCGAATCCTAACAGCATCTGCATGGGCGTCTGATGACATCGTTCGACTCAATGCGAGCCAAAAAATATAAGACGAAATACATGAGACAAAAATATGGCTGGGGTGGCAGGATTCGAACCTGCGCATGCCGGGATCAAAACCCGGTGCCTTACCGCTTGGCGACACCCCAAAACGTGTTAATCGATGTTGCGCCCGGTTGTTGTTGCGGTCGATACCTACAGCCCGACGATCAAAGAGCGCATATTTTCCGGATACCGCTGGCTACTGTCAAACTTCATTCATAATTGTCTTAAGCGCTGGTCTCGCGTGACAGTCTTAGCTCGCGTAGTCGGTCACGATAATTCGCAAAGATTGCTCGCCACGCTGCAATTTGATTCGACTAGGCAGCGCCTCAGAACCTCGCTGGACGAACCGGTCGAAGCCTAACAACCAGTCAAATTGTCTAAACTCTATAATGCGGTCTGCCTCATCCAACAATGGCGGCGAGAAAGGGTGTTGCGCTAATGGTTTACCTTGCAACCAAAGTGGCAACGCACTGACCGGCCAACTCCAACCCAAAAACCGCGTCATGACCACCTCCGGCGGACCATTACCCAAAACTTCTTCACCTCGCTTCACCGTCATATCCATGGAATTGCCGGTCAAGGTAAGCTGCCCCTGGCCCCAAACGCTCCAAATATTGATGACATATCGATCACCGATTTGCTGCCAGCGAAAGCGCGCGGATAGGGATTGCTCCGGGTCTTTTATCGCTAACCTACCGTTTGCTAAAAAATCTCCCGACAAGAGGGGCACTGCATCGGACGCGGGTGGTTTTACCAGATTGCAGCCTGCGAGCCCGGTCACCACGCAGGCAAAAAAAACCCAATAAAAAGGTCGCGCTGCTTCGCAAAGCGTTTTGCAACCAACACTGACAGCGACGCAAAATGCATGACTCGAACCCTCACTCGCAGCCCGATGCCTGTGCTCAGACACACCCTTTTGCGCATTCAAATCGAGACAAAAGCGCGTCGCGACGCGACCCAGGAAACAGCATAGTTGTCTTAATTGCTTCTGGCGCATTCTGGTATCATTGTTCAAATCTTTGTTTCGGCTTGTGACCATGAGCATTCTGGCCTTTGGCTTAAATTACAGAACCGCTCCAGTGGAGTTGCGCGAGCGCATCGCTTTTACCGACGATGCGCTGGGCTCTGTACTGGACGCTTTATTGAAACAAGTTCCCAGCGTCAGCGAAGTAGCCGTCGTCTCAACCTGCAATCGTACTGAATTTTACTGCGTCACCAGCGCTGATACCGATGCCGCGTTGAGTGATTGGCTCGCGGTTCACTATCCCATTGAGAGAGCGGAATTAGAAGGCGCAAGTTACTGCTATTGGGATCAGGAAGCAGCTCGCCACATGATTCGCGTCGCTTCAGGACTGGATTCACAAGTATTGGGCGAACCACAGATTATGGGCCAGGTGAAAACCGCTTTTGGCGTGGCTCGCGCAGCCGGAACGCTGGGATCGGAACTCGACCTGTTGTCTCGAATCGTTTTGCAGACCGCCAAAGCCGTGCGCAGCGAAACGCAGATTGGTCGCAACCCAGTGTCCGTCGCCTACGCCGCGGTTAGCCTAGCCAAAAAAATCTTTTCAGACCTAAACAGCAAAAAAGCGCTGTTGTTGGGCGCCGGCGAAACGATCAGCCTGGTTGCTGATCATCTTACCGGCCAACGCATCGGCCAAATAGCCATCGCCAACCGAACATTGACGAATGCACAGAATGTCGCGGAAAGATTCAATGCCGACGCAATGCAATTGATCGACGTTGCCGATCGGCTCGCAGAATTTGATGTAGTCATTGCATCGACAGGAAGCAATCTTCCGGTATTGGGCAAGGGCACGGTAGAAAACGCAATCAAACAACGTCGCCGCAAACCTATCTTTATGGTCGATATCGCTGTACCCAGAGACATCGAGGAAGGCGTCGGTGACTTACCGGATGTGTATCTTTATTCGATAGATGATCTGACCCAAATCGTTGAAGCCAACCGAGAACAGCGAGCGTCCGAAGCGAAGCTTGCGGAACGCTTTGTTGTGCACGGAGCCAACCAGTTCTGGTTAGAGAAGCAGCGCAAACGCGGCCAAGCTCTGCTCAAGGCATTTCGAGCTCAAGCGGATGGAATTCGCGAACAGGAGCTGACGAAAGCGCTGCGGCAGCTAGATCAAGGCAAAGACGCCACCGAGGTGCTCGCGCAACTCAGCAATAATCTCAGCAATAAACTGATTCATGCACCCACCGTCGCATTGCGTGAAGCCTCTGCAGAGAATCAAAACGACATGCTTGCAGTGCTCAAACGGATTTATGCGCTAGAAGATTTTGAAGTTAACGAACCTGCCATAACGGACTCGAATGAGGCCGCGCAGTCCGCTACCTCCGAGAGGTCGTCATCTTGAATCTTTCCGCTTCGATGACAGCAAAGCTCGCCACGCTAAACGATCGTTTTGATGAAGTCTCAGCACTGCTATCCGACGCGGAAACCGTCAGCGATCGAGACAAATTCACCGCTTTATCGAAGGAGTTCGCCGAGGTTGAACCGGTGGTCCTGTGCTTTCAGAAATTGCAGGCATTAGAACAAAACATCGCGGACAACCAGGATTTTCTGGAAGACTCCGATCCCGAAATCCGTGAATTGGCCGAACTCGAGATTCAGGAGAATCAAGAAGAAGCAGCGGCACTAAGCCAACAGCTGCAAACCCTGCTGTTGCCGCGCGACCCGAACGATCGTTCCAACGTATTTTTAGAAATCCGCGCGGGCACCGGCGGCGACGAAGCGGCGATTTTCTCAGGCGACTTGTTTCGCATGTATACCAAGTATGCCGAATCCAAAGGTTGGAAAGTCGAGGTCATGAACGAGCGCCCAGGGGAACACGGCGGCTTCAAAGAAATTATCTCGCGGATCGAAGGCAACGAAGTTTTCAGCCAGCTCAAATTTGAATCCGGCGCGCATCGCGTGCAACGCGTACCAGACACTGAATCGCAAGGTCGCATTCACACGTCGGCTTGTACCGTCGCCATCATGCCTGAGATTGACGAAATCGATTCTATTGCGATCGATAAAAAAGATATTCGCGAAGACACATTTCGCGCTTCCGGCGCTGGCGGCCAGCACGTCAACAAAACGGACTCGGCAATTCGGCTTACACACCTGCCGACCGGCACAGTGGTTGAGTGCCAGGATGAGCGCTCGCAGCATAAAAATCGCGCGCGCGCGATGTCACTGCTACAGGCCAGATTATTGGATGCGGCGCAAAGCAAACAGCAGTCGGAACAGGCGGAGAACAGACGCTTGTTGGTCGGCTCGGGAGATCGCTCGGAACGTATTAGAACTTACAATTTTCCTCAGGGCCGAGTCACCGATCACCGCATCAATCTTACCTTGTACAAGCTTGATGAAATCATCGAAGGACAGCTCGATAGCGTCGTGCAGCCGCTCGTGCAGGAATATCAGGCCGACCTGTTAAAGAACCTGGCCGAAGACGGCTGACAAGGGTTGCGTCACGTTAATGGGAGATCACTACGAAAGCCACCGAGACAAACTGACCGCCCCAACACTATGACTACACTTCGAAATTGGTTTTCTGACAATGCCGATCTCCCAAGACTGGAATTAGAACTCGTAGCCGGACACTTTCTAAACAGTAGCCGCGCCGCACTTCTCGCCCACCCAGAGCGTCAGCTAAGTAACCAGGAACGTAGCCACATGGGAGCTTGGCTGGCGCAATTGCGCACACATACCCCGTTAGCCTATTTGTTAGGCACACGAGAATTTTGGGGACTAGATCTAAAAGTGACACCAAGCGTCCTTATACCGCGCCCAGAAACCGAATTACTTGTCGAAATCGCGGTTGATCATATTCAGAACAATGCGCAAATCGTTGATCTTGGCACAGGCAGCGGTGCGATTATCATCGCCGTCGGACATTGCCTTCGAGAAAAGGGTATTTCAGCGCACCTATGCGCTTCAGACGTTTCCGCAGATGCACTCGCAATAGCTAGGCAAAACGCGGCCTCTCATAATATTGAGATCGACTTCATCCAAAGCGATTGGTGGCAAAATATCGAGGGCGACTGGGACGCTATCATTAGCAACCCGCCTTACATACGAGCCGATGACGATCATCTGCCGCAACTATGCGCCGAGCCAAAACTTGCCTTGGTCGCTGGCGATGACGGCTTTGCCGCGCTGCGCGCAATAATCGAAACCAGCACTCGTCATCTAAATAGCGATGGCGTACTCCTGCTAGAACATGGTTATGACCAGGCTGAAGAAGTCCGAACCTACATGGCAATGACGGGCTTTAAGAATGTATCCTCACGGCAAGACTTAAATGGCATAGAAAGAGTTTCAATAGGGTATTGGGAGCCCACCACATGATTCTCAACGATTCACAGCTCCTTCAATACAGCCGGCAGATTATGCTTCCAGAGATCGATATCTCAGGTCAGCAACGGCTCCAGAACGCTCGCGTTCTGATTGTTGGTCTTGGCGGGCTCGGTTCACCCGTGGCGCTCTATTTGGCGGCAGCGGGTGTTGGCAGCCTAATTTTTATCGATGACGACGACGTTGAGCTATCCAATTTACAGAGACAAATTGCTCATAATGCAGAACGCGTAGGGAGCAATAAAGCAGCATCAGCAGCGCAAGCTATCAGCGAGCTCAATCCGAGCACGCACGTGACCTGCATATCGCAACGTCAGGACGCAGTGCATCTCGCAGCACGTTTGGCCGACGTCGATGTGGTTGTCGATGCGACCGATTCTTTTGCTTCTCGAGTAGTTATAAATCAAGCTTGCTGGCAAGCACGTGTACCCCTTGTTTCCGCTGCAGCAATTCGTTGGGAAGGCCAGTTGACGGTCTTCGATCCTCGGGACGCCACCTCTCCCTGCTACCAGTGCCTTTATTCGGAAGCTAACGAAGGCGAGTTAAACTGCTCAGAAAATGGCGTGATCGCCCCATTGGTTGGAATACTTGGCACCAGCCAAGCCTTAGAAGCAATAAAGCTGATCACGGGAGTTGGCCGTCCCTTAGTTGGTAAAATCAACTACTTCGACGCAAAAGACAATGAATGGCGAACCATGCGCCTTGCTGCGGATCCAAATTGTAGCAATCCATTTCATAGCGGCATCTAAACATCGAGACCACGCCTACCGAGCTAACGCTATGGCTCTACTGAAAGCGACTTATTACGATTCGCGCGCTGTTGATTCGCTACGCTCTGTGATCTGCTCCAGGTCAAATACTCGCAGTGCTTCAGCAATTACTAGTGGTTTTACCGAGGCGATGGTATGGCTACCAAAGGCTTGCATGTCTATTGCTCGCACGTCAGTCAAACCGCAGGGATTAATCTGCTCATATGGCCTTAGATCCATTTCGACGTTCAGACTGAGGCCGTGATAGCTACACCCGCGACTAACGCGCAAACCCAGCGCCCCGATCTTGTCGTTGCCCACATAAATACCCGGCGCGCCTTCCCGGCGCCCAGCGGTGATGCCGCAATTGGCACAAACGTTAAGCATCAGCTGCTCTATGCGATTGACAAGCTGAGTCACTGAGAGGCCAAGCCGACGCAGATCGAACAGTAAATAAGCGGTGATTTGTCCTGGCCCATGATAGGTAACCTGACCACCTCGATTGGATTGAACAACGGGAATCTCGGAGTTGAACAAAATATGCTGCGGTCGACCTGCCTGGCCTTGGGTAAAAACCGGTTCGTGTTCCGTCAGCCAGATTTCATCCCGACTCGCCGAATCGCGCGCATCAGTAAACGCACGCATTTTTGCATAGGTTGCCTGATATTCAGTGAGCCCTAAATCGACTATGCGAACCGACTTGGTCAAAACACCATCCGCACATTAGCGTCTGCCAACAAATTATCGTTTATTGCGCGCAGCTGTTGCTCACCTTGCGCCGTCAAAATAACGCTCACAGCAACAAATCGCTCACCTCGACTAGAGCGCGTTCTGACGTCTTGCGACGCTAAGTCTGGCGCATGCTGACGAATGATGCGCAGCACTCGGTCGACAAAGTCTGGTTCATCCACACCGATGACTTTTATCGGATAGCGGCAAGGAAACTCTATTGCAACGGAAGCATCGCGCTTATCCATAACGGGTTAGCCCTCAAAAATATCGGCGTATAACAAATAGACAAAATCACCAATTCTTCCCAGGAAACCGCCTTCTTCCACTGCTTCCAACGCATACAACGGTGTTGAATAAATCACTTCATCGGCGAGAGCGACCTCTAACCGACCGATTTCTGCACCCTTTGCGAATGGCGCAGAAAGGCGATCGGGTAAGACCATCTCGGTCTTCAAGTCATCGTACGAGCCGCGTGGGTAGGTTAGGACCACGTCTTCTAGCACGCCGATACTCAATGAATCTGCTTCGCCGTAATAAATCTCCTGCTCGAACAGGCGAATGCCACTCTCGTATAAACGATTTGTCTCGAAATATCTAAATCCATATGAAATCAGTTTCTGACTTTCGCGCATACGCGCTTCATCGCTGGCCGTACCCATCACTACGCTAATGAGCCGCATGCCATCGCGCTCGGCGGAAGCGATCAAGCAGTAACCAGCATCTTCGGTATATCCGGTTTTGATTCCATCGACAGAGCGGTCACGCCACAACAATCTATTTCTATTCGGCTGACGTATGTCGCCATATTCAAAATTCTTTTCGCTATATATCTTGTACTGCTCGGGATAGTTCTGAACAAGCGCACGGGCTAACTTCACCAAATCTGCTGTGGTCGTGTAGTGCTCATCATTCGGCAAACCCGTCGCATTCTTGAATTGAGTACTCGCCATACCCAGCGCTGCCGCTTGTTGGTTCATCATATCGGCAAACGCACTTTCGCTGCCGGCTATGTGTTCCGCCAACGCGACACTTGCGTCATTGCCAGATTGAATAATCACGCCGCGAATAAGATCGTCAACTGAAACTCGAGTGCCTTCTCGAATAAACATTTTTGAGCCGCCAGTGCGCCACGCCTTAACAGAAATAAGCACCTCGTCTTCGCCCTTGACCCGACCCGCTTGGATTTCATTTTCTACAATATAGCTGGTCATGATTTTGGTAAGGCTTGCCGGAGCGATTTTTTTATCAGGATCTAATTGAGCAATCACCTTGTTGGTGTTGGCGTCTACCAACATATATGAATTCGCTGCGATAGCCGGCGGCGGTGGGATAATTGTTGCCGCATTTAGGGTTTGAGCTGGCACAAACCAAGCTAAAAAAAGGGAAACAATAATTGCGGTGCCGCAACTGAAACGAAGAGTCTGAATCATATTAAATTTATTGGTTGGCAAACGGGAGGATCGCCATTATCCATTGTTTGCGTTGTCGAGAAAACCGCAAAGTTTTCCAAGTCATTCAATGGTTAACAGGGTCGGCAGCCCTAAATCGATTGCTTGTAAAAGAGCACGCAAGCGTTCGACTTCAGTCGCTTTCTCGATCGGACCCAGCCGCAAACGAAAGCTGTTATTGTCGGCGCTAACGATTTGCACTAGCGTGTCGGTAAGCGCGGCAACCTGAAGCTGAACTGCCTCTGCTTGGTTTAGGCGTTCAAATTGTCCGGCTTCAATGACAAATATAGGCTGCGGCTCATCAGCGGGAACTGTTATTGTTTCAACCCGAACCCTTGCCGTTCCTTGCTCATGAAACCCGAGCTTTACCGCTGCCGCAAACGATAGGTCAATCAAACGATCTTCGTGAAAAGGCCCACGGTCATTCACTTTCACGATAGTCTCGAGACCATTCTCAAGATTAGTAACGCGTGCGTATGCGGGGATAGGCAAACTGCGATGCGCCGCGGTCAGGGCATACATGTCGAATGGTTCACCGCTGGAAGTCCGTCGTTGATGAAACTTGGTGCCATACCATGAGGCGAATCCTTCTTCCGCATAAGGCTCTACTGATTGCATTACCTCATACTGCTTGCCCCAAACGATGTAAGTCGGTCGGTTGCCAAAGCGGCTAAGGGGTAATCGTTCCACAGCCGGATTCGGAAGCGCAGCCAATTGCGTTAACTCGGCTGGGGTTAATACCGGGGCTGCATCTTGCTCAGCATCTCCTGGACTACCCCCCGCCCCCCGGCTCAGCGGTGTGCTGCTACACGCTGTTGCCAAGCAGACCACCACAGCAATTACCGCTATTTTTGTATTCGTTGCGGTCATCATCTCAGTCGCGTTTCGCATAAGCTTCCGCGATGGCTTCGCTCAGTTGTAGGACCGCCATGGCATATAGACGGCTATGGTTATATCGAGTGATGACGTAGAAGTCGTTAAATCCCAACCAATAGTCAGAGCCGTTTGCTTGTTTCATTTCAAACAACGCTGCAGTGTCCCCCTTGGCAAGATCTTCAGTCGCAACGCCCATTGACGCAAACTGGGCAACGCTATGCGTTGGTTTGAGGGAGTCGTTAGCCATCTCCATCGCGACCGTCGCATCTGAACTCAGTTGCACTTGCTTCGCAATCAATCCGGTACCCTGCCAGCCATGCTGTTTAAAATAGTTAGCGACACTGCCGATGGCATCTTTTTCGTTAAGCCATATGTCTCTGCTACCGTCGCCGTCAAAATCTACAGCGTAATTGCGGTAACTCGAGGGCATAAACTGGCCGAAACCCATAGCACCTGCGTAAGAACCATTCAACGAAAGCGGGTTTTTCGCTTCTTCTCGAGCAAGCAATAGAAACTGGGTCAGTTCTTTGCGAAAGAAGACGGCGCGCGGCGGATAATCAAAAGCCAACGTACTCAGCGCATCCATCACCGCATGACTACCAGTGATACGACCGTACCGCGTTTCGACCCCGATGATGGCAACAATGATTTCAGGCGGCACACCGTATTCGCTATAAGCCCGCTGCAAAGTCGACTCATGATTTGCCCAGAATACAGCGCCTTGCCGCACCCTCGCGTCATCGATCAGTATTTTCCGGTACTCGTGCCATTGCAGGCGCTTTTCAGCCGGGCGCTTCATGAGATCAATGATTTTTTGTTGGCGTTGAGTTTGTGAAAACACTTCGGTTAACGCAGCGCGCGAGAACCCGTGCTCGGCAATTAACTCCTCGATATAGGCTTGCACCTCGGGGCGGTCCGAGTAATTTGCAAACGCATACTCTGGCAAATTGCTCAGCGAGCACGCTAATAGCGCAAGCCCTATGCGCTTAAGATTTTTTATCACCAACATTTGATTCCCCATCCTCACCAAGCCTTATGTGACTGCATAGACATGATAATGCCAAAGCCAGTCATCAGGGTAATCGCCGACGTACCCCCGTAGCTAACCAGCGGTAGCGGTACGCCAACCACCGGCAACAGACCCGACACCATCGCTATATTGACGAACACATAAACAAAGAAAGTAATTGTTAGAGCGCCTGCCAGCAAACGACCGAAAGTGCTGCCAGCCTCGTTAGCTAAGTAAAAGCAACGAATAATGATTAATAGATATAAGGTGAGAAGCGCGGTTACGCCAACCAGACCTAATTCTTCACCGACCACAGCGATGATAAAATCGGTTCGTGCCTCCGGCAAAAAATCTAGATAGCTTTGACTGCCTTGCATTAGTCCTTTGCCGGTCACACCGCCTGAGCCGATAGCCGTGGTCGATTGAATAATATTCCACCCCGCTCCTAGAGGATCGCTCTCCGGATCAAACAGCGTCATCACACGTTGGCGCTGGTAATCTTTTAGTGCAAAAACCCAGAGCGTCGGCGCCAAAACAATTGCACCTAAAACAAAGTAGCCGATGTAGCGCCAGGAGACGCCGGCGAGAAAAAGGATACTCAGTCCAGATGCCGCGACCAGAATGCTCGTACCCAAATCGGGCTGAACGGCTATTGTCAGGACAGGCAGCATAACAATAAGCAAAGAATACAAGGTATAGCGTAGCGAGGGCGGTAGCGATCGATTACTAAAATACCAAGCCACTGCCATAGGGAGCACTAACTTCATCACCTCGGAAGGCTGAAAACGCAGAACTCCAGGAATTTCCAGCCAACGCCTGGAGCCTTTTGCTTCGACACCGAAAAAGATCACCAGAATCAGCAATGCAAGACCGGCAAAATAGATCACAGGTGACCAATACTGATACAAACGGGGAGGCACTTGCGCGGCTGCAATAAGTGCAGCGAAAGCAACACCCATACGCCATGCTTGCCGACTAAACGCAGTGCTGTCGCCATCTATAGCGCTATACAACAGGACCAGGCCAAACCCAACAAGAAGAGTCAGTAGGCCAAGCAACATGGGATCAATATGAATGCGAGCGAGCCACCCTCGACGACCTTGATTTGATAAAGAGGGTAACTGACGAAGAAAGTCTTGGCTCACGGTCTGCGCACCAGTATGAGCAGCACCAAACTGACGCAACTAACGCAAATATTAAGTCGGTAGAAAGGCATTACCGGGAAGCCAGTTCGCTTTGCATATGCGCATCGATAATGGTTCTAGCAACCGGCGCGGCAACCGAGCTACCGCCACCACCATTTTCCAGAAGCACTGCCAAGGCAATTGTTGGTGCTTGTACCGGCGCAAACGCAATGAACCAAGCATGTTTACGGCTGAACTCTGACAGTTCCTCTTCGTCGTACTCTTCACCCTGGCGAATTTCCACGACCTGCGCGGTGCCGGACTTTCCCGCCATGAGGTAACCTATGTCCTGGCCGATATAAGCCCACGCTGTGCCGTTACCGCGAAACCCTTTATTGCCGCGATGCACCACGGCAGACATGGCCGCCACCATCTGCTCCCAATCCGCTACCGTAGGACCAAAAATCGGCTCTACCGACATAGCAGAGCTTACTGCAACGCCGTCCACGGAATTAACCATGCGTGGCACAACCGGAAGTCCCCGATTAGCAAAAGTCGCGGCAACCACAGCCATTTGCAGCGGTGTTGCCAAAAGATCACCTTGGCCGATACTAAAATTCAGGTTGTCGCCTGGGTACCAAGGTTCACCCCTCACAGCGTTTTTCCACTCAGCAGTAGGCAGCAAACCACTGCTGGCTTCACTAATATCAACGCTACGCGCCCGACCAAGGCCAAACTGACCCACAAAGTCCGTTAGCTGCGAAGCCGATGCACGGCTAGCCATATCGTAAAAATAGACGTTAGAAGAACGATAGATCGCGCGATAGAGGTCAACCATGCCCTGACCGCCAGAGTTATCCTTCGTCCAGGACCAATCTCGATATGCGCGCTTTTGACCCGGCAATTTAAATTCGCCGCGATCATCGATCATAGTATCCCACTGAATCAGGTCATGAGTGATCCCCGCCAAGCCCATCATCGGTTTTACAGTTGAGCCAGGCGCGTACTGGCCATTTACTGCTCGGTTGAACAACGGTGTATAGATTGACCCGCTGATACGCGCGAACGACTGATCACTCATCCCACGAATGAATATATTCGGGTCATAACTGGGCATACTGACCATCGCGAGCACGCCGCCGGTACGCGGATCCAAAGCAACGACCGCGCCACGATGATCTTGCATTGCGGCCTCTGCGACACGCTGCAAATTGATATCCAAATGCAGCGTTAAGTTCTGGCCTGATATCGGCGGCTCGATTTTTAGCACGCCCCGGATACGGCCATGTGCGTCTATCTCAACCTGCTGATATCCCACTTCACCGTGTAGTTCAGCCTCATAGTGTTGCTCCACGCCGCGCTTGCCGAGAAAACGCGTGCCACTGTAGCTCACTGGATCGAGCACCGCTAAGTCACCCGCATCAATTCGACGCACGGAACCAACTGCATGAGCCGCGATCTCGCCCTGAGGGTAGTACCGAACCAATTCGGTATTCACTTCGATTCCAGCAAGCTTGAACCGATTCACGGCTAGTTTGGCGACTTCGGCTTCCGACAGATTTTCACGAAGTATGATTGCAGCGCCCGGTCGTCGCTCCGCAGCGACTTTGCTTCTAAAGGTCTCGATGTCAGCATCGGTTAACTTAACCCAGTGTCGCAGGTCTGAAAGTGCCGCATCCAAATCTGGCACTCGCTCCACCACCAGCCCGAGCGATGAGGCAGGGCGATTGCTAGCGAGAACTTCGCCATCGCGATCGAAAATCAGACCGCGCGGAGGAGCCAACGGTTGCACCTGGATGCGATTCTTTTCAGAGCGCAGGGTATACGTTTCGTATTGATAAACCTGCAGTTGCACAAATCGTGCGACGAGTCCTGCAGACATCAGCAGGATCAGCAGAAACAAAAACCAAACACGAGAAGAAAACTGGCGCTTCTCGTCGTCTAAGTCCTTTAAAGAAAGTCCGTCTGCCACCGTTTACCTTTAGTGTCCGTGTTTGCGTCTAGTTAGAGGAAAAATCTGCACCGACTTTGGCTAATATCGCGGGCTGCACAACAATGCATAACCGATCCAAAAACCATCCGGTGTAAAAACAAATCGCCGCAGGGCAATGGCGCTGATTTATTGCTGTACATCTTAAATCAATCTCGGTGATAAGGATGGCCAATCTGAATAGTCCAGGCGCGATAAATAGCTTCCGCCAGAACAATGCGAACCATGTAATGCGGGTATGTTAACGAAGACAACGACAACAACATATTCGCGCGCGCTTTAAGCTCCGCAGCCAGACCATCCGCTCCGCCGATTAAAAAAACGATTTGGCGCTGGCCTTCTTCTTGCCAAGCCAAAACCTGTGAAGCCAGGTCACGGCTTTGCATCGAATGCCCCCGCTCATCCAAAGCAACAACAAAATCTTGCGGATCAATTTCTTTATTCAGCCGTTTGGCTTCTTCGCTTTTTGTCTGAGCACTGTCGCTGAGATGTTTGGGAGCGGCAACTTCGCGCAAAAGAATTGGAAAATCTCGCGGCATACGATCTGCGTACGCCTGAAAACCTTCGCGAACCCAAGTGGGCGGTTTGGTCCCGATGGATACAATTTTAAAGATCAAAAGGTAATTCCGTTGCTAAGAGAGCTGTGCCGCAGAGTGATGGCGATACACAACTTACACATGCCGTTTGCAGATTGGGAACCGCCACGGTATACCCTGCGATTAATCAGTTGCCTAATCGACAGTTTGTGTTCCTAGTTCTGATTCCGCCCGAACCATCGGCCCGGACCAAAGACGCTCAAGCTCGTAAAATTCACGTGCTTCTCGGCTCATTGCGTGAACTACGATGTCGCCAAGGTCTACCAACACCCAATCGTAACTCTCGCGCCCCTCGATCCCTGCCGGTTGATGCCCTAGCGCCTTAGCGGTTTCACTGACATTGTCTACAATCGCTTTAACATGCCGGTTCGAGGTTCCGCTGACCAATATCATGTAATCGGCCATAGGAGTAAGGTGCGACACTTTTAGCGTTAGTATTTGCTCACCTTTAAGATCTTCGATCGCAGCTACCATACGGTCAGACAGTTCTTCAGGACTCAATGAGCCACCTCCTTTTGATATAAATCATGTGCCTTTATATAGCGGTCTACATCTTCGCAAACTAATTCCGCAATCGGCTCATTCGCCGTTATTTTAGCGCGCACTTGAGTTGCTGAAATTGCACGCATTGGCGTATTCAACCTGACTATTTCGCCGACACCTTGATCTGTGAAACACGTCACAAAGCGGTCCGCTAAAAGCGTCTGCATCGCCGCCGGTTCCGAGACCTTGAACCCAGGACGCTGTAAGACCACGATATTACATAAATCGAGAAGCTGCTCCCAATGATACCAGGACGGTAACGTTGCAAACGCATCCTGACCGACCACCCAACACAGCGTTCTTTCCGGAAACGCGGTTCGTAAGGCCGCCAGCGTATTATAGGTATAAGACGGTTTTTGGCTCCGCATTTCAATATCGTTAGGAATCAATTGCGGGTACGGATCGCAAGCACGATTGAGCATCCGCCAGCGATGATCGGCATTGCTCTGCGTAGGCACACGATGACTGGGACGAGCTGCCAAGATGAGATGAACTGGCGCATCAAGGTACTCGTGCACCGTTAAAGCGGCGTGTATATGACCATTGTGGATAGGATCGAAAGTCCCTCCGTAGAAGCCTAACCGCATTTATATGCCTTCATATCGTTAGCGATGGCGGACCTCTCCATTCCCGAACACCACGTATTTTTGCGAGGTTAGGCCTTGCAAACCAACTGGGCCTCGAGCATGAATTTTATCAGTAGAAATACCCACTTCTGCACCGAGACCATACTCGAATCCGTCAGCAAACTGGGTTGAAGCATTGATCATTACCGAGGACGAGTCGACTTGCGCCATAAACTCACGCCCTCTCTGATAATTACTGGTAACGATTGTTTCCGTATGCTGCGAGCCGTAGCGATTAATGTGATCAACTGCACCAGCAAAGTCGTCGACTATTTTCACAGCCAAAATCGGACCTAAATACTCTTCATACCAATCAGCCTCAGTCGCTTCAAGCATGGGCACTACGCCGCGGCTTCGCTCACAGCCACGAAGCTCTACCCCCGCCTCCTGAAACCGCTCGGCAAGCGTTGGCAACAATTCTTCTGCCCGATCCCTGTGCACTAGCAGAGTCTCGATGGCGTTGCATACAGCGAATTTCTCAGTTTTCGAGTTTACCGCAATATCTACAGCCATTTGCGCTTCTGCTTCAGCGTCGATATAAGCGTGACAAATCCCGTCCAGATGCTTGATAACGGTAATGGTGGTTTCGCGACTGATTCTTTCGATCAAGCTTTTTCCGCCGCGAGGCACGATGACATCCACACAATCGTTGAGTTTGAGAATTTCTCCCACCGCATCCCGGTCTGTAGTCTCAATCCAATGCACACAGCCTTCAGGTAACCCGGCCTCAGACAGGCCTCGCGAAATGGCTTCAGCAATGACTTGATTTGAGTAAAAAGCCTCACTGCCACCGCGCAAAATACAGGCATTGCCAGACTTCAGAGAAAGTGCCGCAGCATCGACCGTAACGTTCGGGCGAGACTCATAGATCATGGCAATGACGCCAAGTGGCACGCGCATTTTGCCGACCTGAATACCGCTGGGCCGATACGAAAGGTCCGTTACCTCGCCAACCGGATCTTGCAACGCATCAACTTGCAGTAACCCTTCAATCATCTGGTCGATGCCACGGTCGTCCAATAACAGGCGATCGATTAGCGGCTGGTCAATACCGCGCTCTGACGCATTTCCCATATCCAATGCGTTGGCAGTTTTGATTTCATCGCGCAGGGCCTCAACGGCAACCCCTATCGCTTGAAGAGCCGCCGACTTTTGCCCAGTAGGCGCGGCCGCGATGGTGCGTGAAGCCGCTCGTGCGGCTTTACCAACTTGCTTTATATAAGCGCGAATATCTTGTGTCATAAGCTAATTATAGGGCTAATTCTTGACCAACGGATACCGCAGTGGCTGCCGAGTTATTCGCGAAACTTTCCGACAATGCGCTTCAACTCAGTTAAGCGTTCATTGGGACCGCTCATCTGCAGTAACGTCTGTTTAATCTCAGGCTCGATTGGCAGTAGTTCGGCCAGACGATTACTAACCGACAAAGCCTGCTCAAGATCGACTGACGGATTAAGCTGTTGAATCAGCGGATGTTGTAATAAGTCCTTAAGTATTTGTAGCAGCGCCGCATGCTCTTCGCCAAGGCTACCGACCGTTTCACTGCCCATAAATCGTACCCGACCGATCAATAGCTCATCGTTCTGCTGATACGTTTCTTCGACCTGGAACTTGCGCCCGCCGCGGGCAACGATACCCAGCAAGCCGTTATCTGCTTGATTAAAATCAACAATCTTCGCCTCGGTTCCGACTCGGAAAACATTAGGCGGGACAGCATTGTCTTGGCTGGCAACCTCACTGCCATCACGAATCAAAACCACGCCGAAGTTCACTTCATCGCGCATACACCGACGCACCATATCGATATACCGCGGTTCAAAAATTCGCAGCGGTAGCACGCCATCAGGGAATAAAACGGCGCGCAGGGGGAAAAGGGGGATTTCGTTTAGTTGATCCAACTCGCTCATCCGTAAGTATCCTAGTTATTCCCGTTCCGGGTGTTTGAAGTTGTTGCTATGCGCAGACGACGCTCCCGACCTGCAAAGCACGCTTTCTGTAACCTAACACGCTTAACTCACAGAGTGCACGACTAGCTAATTCGCCGCGTCTACAGAACCTAAGGCGAGTGCTAAACTGCGCTCCTTATTTCGCGTGGGATCACCAAAATGGATTGGCTGCAGGTCGTTGTACTAAGCCTTGTTCAAGGTATTACCGAATTTTTGCCTATATCGAGTTCCGGCCATTTGATTCTTCCAAGCCAATTGACCGACTGGCCTGATCAAGGCTTGTTGTTCGATGTCGCGGTACACTTCGGTACCTTACTAGCAGTGATTGCCTACTTTCGCGGCGAACTGTTGGCGATGCTGTTTGCCTCTAAGGGGATCATCATCGGGACAGCCAACTTAACGGCTAACGAACGCGATGACTTCAGGTTAGCGCTGATGGTCATCGTGGGGACTTTGCCGGTAGTCATCATAGGTTTCACGGCGAAACCGCTTATTGAGACTTATCTCCGCACTATCCCTGTTATCGCGAGCACAACGCTTGTCTTCGGGGTTTTGCTATGGCTTTCTGATCGAGTCGCTCAGTCGCGCGATGATTCCAGCGAACTGACATGGCTAATTGTCATGGGGATCGGGCTTGCACAATGTCTCGCCCTAATTCCTGGCACATCGCGCTCAGGCATCACCATAACTGCAGCATTGTTCTTTGGCCTCGCACGAACTACTGCAGCTCGCTTTTCATTCTTGCTGGCGATCCCAACAATCGCTGGAGCGCAGCTATTAATGTTGTTGGATTTGTCTACTGGCACAGCCTCTCAATCTATGCCGCAACTCGCGGCCGCCATGCTATTGGCCGGTGGCAGCGCGTACTGCTGTATTCACTTCTTTATCAAGTTGGTAGAAAAAACGGGCATGCTGCCCTACGTGATTTATAGACTGCTGCTGGGATGTTTTTTGTTTGGCTTATACTTTTTGTAGAAGCTGGTTGAAGCCGCTGGTCGCCTCGCCAAGGACGATTAGAGCATCTATGAGTTGTGCATTAGAGCAGCGCCTCAAACTGACAGCATTTTTTTACCGTTTTGAGGGTAGCCGGCTTTAAGCGGCTAGACACCGAACTGCCTGGTCCCTTTATCAAATGAGACAGCTGCAGTTCGCTGAGAATCTGTATAACAGCAACCGAACCACGCAATGAGCGTAAGCACGCATAACTGCCATAAGTTTTATTTCGGGGTTACCCAGCTTTTTTTCTGGCCGTTTTATCTCGGCACTTCGTCCGGATGTTTAAGCCTGTAATGGCGTGGCCACGTTGCTGCGCAATCGCCACTCTTGCACTACTCATTCGCCTAGAACGGAATATCGTCTTCAAAGTCTTCGTCGGCCATTGTTGGCGCGTTATCAGCGCCCATATTGACAGCCGGCGCGGGCCGGTTCAAAGCTGGCTCAGGCGCGAAGCCCGATGGTGGGCCGCCCGCGTCCATACCACCTCGGCTGTCCAGCATCTGCAGCTCGCGGGCGTTTATTTCTGTGCGGTAGCGTTTTTGCCCCTCTTGCTCCCAACTAGAGGTGCGCAAGTTACCTTCAATGTATACCTTAGAGCCTTTACGGAGATATTCCCCAGCGATCTCTGCAAGGCGAGCGAAACACACCACGTTATGCCACTCAGTGCGCTCCTGTTGTTCGCCAGAGGCGCGATCTCGCCAGGACTCGGAGGTTGCCACGCTAAAGCGAGTCACCGCGTTGCCGTTTTGCGCATAGCGCGTTTCTGGGTCTCTACCCAGGTTGCCAATCAATATGACTTTATTGATGCCTCGTGCCATGGCCGTCTCCAATATCGCTTTCCGACAGTCTAATCTAATCCCCCGCAGCACCCAATATAATTGACGCCCAATAGCGTCAGTAATCTCCCCGCCGACCCTAACCAAATCTGCCCGCTCAATAGTACTTTTAGTACCGTCGGCAACCCATCGAACAATACAGCAATGAACCAAAGGGCCTCATTTCGCTGTGTTATGCCTGAGCAACTTGCCCGCCAGCAAGGATCAAGTTATGTTTCGTGGCTTACGCCCTCCCACCCTAATGAGCAAGCCTAATCGATGGACACTATCTCCATTCGCGGTGCCCGCACGCACAATTTACGCGACATTAACTTAGATCTTCCCCGCGACCAGTTGATCGTTATTACTGGATTGTCTGGATCCGGCAAGTCGTCTCTGGCTTTCGATACCTTATACGCCGAAGGTCAGAGGCGTTACGTTGAGTCCTTATCTGCCTATGCACGTCAGTTTCTTTCAATGATGGAAAAACCAGACATCGACCATATCGAAGGTTTGTCGCCTGCTATCTCCATCGAACAGAAATCCACCTCACACAATCCAAGATCAACTGTAGGCACAATTACCGAGATCTACGACTATCTGCGGTTGCTATACGCTCGCGTCGGTGAACCGCGCTGCCCCGAGCACGGCGAGCCTCTTGATGCACAAACGGTCAGCCAAATGGTGGATCAGGTTTGCGCGCAGTGGGACGACCACCGCGTGATGATCTTGGCTCCGATCATTAGCGAGCGCAAAGGCGAACACCTACATGTGTTCCAGGAATTACAAGGCAACGGCTTCATCCGTGCGCGTATCGACGGCTTGGTAGTCGATCTTGATGAAGCCCCCAAATTGGATAAGAACAAGAAACACACCATTGAAGCGGTAATCGACCGTCTGCGGGTTCATTCAGACAGCCAACAACGCCTTGCTGAAAGCTTCGAAACCGCACTCTCACTGTCTGACGGCGTTGCGTTGGTTATTGATATGGATGACGCCAAAGCCACGCCGATGGTTTTCTCCTCGCGCTTCGCTTGTCCGCAATGCGGCTACAGTATTTCTGAACTTGAACCTCGCATGTTCTCGTTCAACAACCCAGCCGGGGCTTGCGAGAGCTGCGATGGTCTCGGTGTTACCCAATTTTTTGACCCAGACCTTGTGGTCACCGACACCTCACTAACGCTAGCAGAAGGTGCCGTGCGCGGATGGGATCGCCGTAACGTTTATTACTTCCACATGATTAAATCGTTGGCAAAGCATTTCAAAGTGGAGATCGAACGCCCCTACCGGAAACTGCCGAAAAAGTTTCAGCAGGCGCTACTCTTCGGCACCGGCAATACCCGGGTTGACTTTAGCTACCGCAACGATCGCGGTGATGTCATTCAGCGACGCCACCGTTTCGAAGGCGTCATGCCAAATATGGAGCGACGCTTCCGCGATACTGATTCGTCGTTGGTACGCGAGTCGCTGCAGAAGTATTTACGGGTCGCCGACTGCCCAAGTTGCCAAGGCACTCGTCTCCGTAAAGAATCCAGAAATGTCTTTGTCAGCGAGCGCGACTTACCAAGCATTACGCATGGGTCCGTCGCAGCCACTCTACAACATTTCAAAAACCTGAAATTGCGCGGACAGCGCGCCATGATTGCAGACAAAATCCTTAAGGAAATCATCGCAAGACTGCAGTTTCTTGTAGACGTTGGGCTTAATTACCTAACGCTCGATCGCAGCGCAGAGACACTATCGGGTGGCGAAGCGCAACGCATTCGGTTGGCGAGCCAAATAGGCGCCGGATTGGTTGGCGTTATGTACATCCTCGATGAACCGTCAATTGGCTTACATCAACGAGACAACGAGCGGTTGCTCAAGACCTTACGACACCTGAAAGGGCTGGGAAATACTGTCATCGTCGTTGAACACGACGAAGACGCAATTCGCCAAGCGGATTACGTAGTTGATATCGGACCAGGGGCAGGCGTGCATGGTGGCGAAATCGTTGCA
>DJYW01000007.1:0-17625 GCA_002450255.1 Gammaproteobacteria bacterium UBA6968 | reverse complement strand
TATCTCAGCGGGAAACGAGCGATTTCAGTGCCCGCCAAAAGGACCGCTTTTAACTCGGAACAAACGCTTACTTTATACGGCGCTAGCGGCAACAATTTGGACACGGTAACGTGTACGATTCCATGTGGTTTACTGACCTGCATTACCGGTGTATCCGGCTCTGGCAAATCCACGCTGATCAATCACACTCTGTACCCTCTTGCCGCTACTGAGTTAAATAAGGCGACAACGCTGAAGCCGCGGCCATTTGAAAAGATAGAGGGACTAAATCATTTAGACAAAGTCGTTGACATCGATCAGAGCCCGATCGGGAGAACGCCACGCTCCAACCCGGCAACGTATACCGGATTATTTACACCCATAAGAGAACTGTTTGCACAAGTTCCTGAAGCGCGGGCCCGTGGCTACAAACCTGGCCGCTTTAGTTTTAACGTTAAAGGCGGGCGCTGTGAACCTTGTCAGGGAGACGGTGTTATCAAGGTTGAGATGCACTTTTTGCCAGATATTTACGTTCCTTGTGACGTCTGCGCGGGAAAACGCTATAACCGCGAGACCCTCGATATCAAATATAAAGGCAAATCCATTCACGAAGTGCTCGACATGACCGTCGAGGACGCTAACGATTTTTTTGCAGCCATCCCAATGCTCGCGCGCAAACTACAAACGCTGATTGATGTTGGGCTGTCGTATATACGCTTGGGGCAGGCGGCAACGACACTGTCTGGCGGTGAAGCACAACGCGTGAAGTTATCCCGAGAACTGTCTAAACGCGACACCGGATCGACTCTATACATTCTAGACGAGCCTACTACTGGGCTACACTTTCACGACATCGCACAATTGTTAGCCGTCTTACACCGACTCCGCGACGACGGTAATACCGTCGTTGTGATTGAACATAATCTAGATGTGATTAAGACAGCCGACTGGGTTATTGACCTTGGCCCAGAGGGTGGCTCAGGTGGCGGCCAGATCATTGCAACCGGCACTCCAGAACAAGTTGTAAAGGTCAAAAAATCGTACACAGGGAAGTTTTTGAAACCGCTGCTATCCTAACCATTCAGGCAGCGGTGGCCTCGACTTGACGCTCATGCCTAACGCGCTGCATCGATTCCGAGACACACGCGCTGCGTTGCCCGCTCGTTGGGCTCAACGGGCTTTGCGAAAATTGGCGATGGCCGAGGAATAAACAACTTAGGACGCACTAAGGCTGGTCTCGGAACTAGCTGGAATAGCCTTAGGCGCAGCAGCCTGCTGCGCCTAAACCGTTTGCTCAGGTGGTGCTACGCCAAGCAGTGGCGAAGCGCGCTGGCGCAAAGCTGAATATTTTCCTGCCGCGCTGAGTAACCCATCAGGCCGATGCGCCAAACCTTACCAGCGAAGGCGCCTAAACCGGCACCAATCTCTAGATTAAACTCGGTCAATAAACGCTTTCTCAGAGCTGCTTCATCCACATCCTGCGGACAGGTAACGAGATTGAGTTGAGGCAGTCGACAGTCTTCTGCAACCACAAACTGTAAGCCAATGGTCTCCAACTCGGACGCTAGAAGATTATGCATCTCGCGATGTCGCGTCCAAGAGTTTTCTAAGCCCTCTTGCTGCAACATCAACAGTGACTCATGCAACCCGTACATGGCGTTGACGGGAGCCGTGTGGTGGTACGTTCGAGCCCCATCACCTTCCCAGTAAGCCATGAGCAATGAGACATCAAGGAACCAACTTTGAACAGGGGTGTTGCGGGCTTTGACGTGGTCGGCGGCACGATCGCTAAAGGTGATTAGGCTTATCCCCGGCGGTGCAGAGAGGCACTTTTGGGTGCCAGAATACGCCACGTCAGCCTGCCAGCCGTCTACATCTAGCTCTATCCCGGCAAGGCCAGTCACCGAGTCAACGATGGTTAAGCAATCGTATTCGCGGGCAATTTCGCAAAGTGTTTTAACATCGGAAAACGCCCCCGTGGACGTTTCTGCATGCACGAAGCCAACGATCTTGGCATCGGGATTAGCTTGTAACGTTGCGCGCAATTTCTCTGGTGAAACCGGGGTGCCCCAATCATCTTCAACGAGCACAAGGTCGCCACCCATGCGCCGCACGTTTTCAGCCATACGTCCGCCGAAAACACCGTTTACGCATACGACTGCTTTATCGCCGGGTTCGAGCAAATTTGCATAAGCGGCTTCCATAGCTGCAGAGCCAGGTGCAGAGATCGGGAAGGTGAGCGTATTGTTGGTTTTGAACGCATAGCGCAGCAGAGACTTAATCTCTTCCATTAGCGCTATGAACTCCGGGTCGAGGTGACCGATGGTGGCTTTACCCATCGCACCGAGTACTCGCGGGTGCACGTCGGATGGCCCTGGTCCCATTAACGTTCTGGGCGTTGGGTGAAAGCTGCTAGTCACGAATCGATCCCCCGTTTCAAATTTTAAGCTAGCCGATTGCAAACGATTGACGCTGCCCGCTAACCTTTAGGCTTATCCTCTTCTTCAGAAGCATTTTCCGCTGGCTCCGCGTCTGCTGACGTTTCGCCGGTATTATCTACCGGGGCTTCTGTTTCTTCTACTGGCTCTTGTGCAGCTTCTTCTGCGGTGTTTTCAGCGGTCGCTTCCACTTCTTCCACTGCAGCTTCGTCGGCGCTCTTTTCGTTAACTACCGTCTCGTTCGCCTCTTCTGCCGATGTGAAAGCATCATCCTCAATATCCGTCTCAGGACGATCGACTAACTCGACATAGGCCATAGGCGCTGCATCGCCGGCCCGAAAACCGCACTTAAGTATCCGCGTATAACCGCCTGGGCGATCTTGATAACGCGGTCCGAGCTCTGCAAACAGTTTACCAACAGCAGCTTTGCTTCGGGTCCGGGCAAAGGCAAGACGTCGGTTTGCAACCGAATCTTGCTTGGCCAATGTGATCAACGGCTCAGCAACACGGCGCAACTCCTTCGCCTTAGGCAAAGTCGTTTTAATGACTTCACACTCAATCAGGGAAGATGCCATATTCCGGAACATCGCTGCTCTATGAGAGCTGGTTCGGTTTAGATGTCGGCCACTCTTACGATGACGCATTTTCGATTCCTATACCTGTTTCTTGCCAACTAATTCTAGTTGTACATTAATTCTGTGAGGCAATGCCTACTATTGTGATAACGCGTGATTCGCGAATCAAATACGTCCGCGATGCAAATTTGCAGGCGGCCAATTTTCTAAACGCATACCCAATGCGAGACCGCGCGAGGCTAGAACGTCTTTAATTTCAGTAAGCGACTTTTTACCGAGGTTCGGTGTCTTCAATAGCTCGACTTCAGTACGCTGTATCAAATCGCCGATATAATAAATATTCTCGGCTTTTAGGCAGTTTGCGGACCGCACCGTTAGCTCTAAGTCGTCAACAGGACGTACCAAGATCGGGTCGATCTCATCTTCTTTCTCTTCAACTACCTGTTCGCTTTCGTTATCCAGATCAACAAATACGGCCAACTGGTGCTGCAATATGGTTGCCGCCCGACGAATCGCTTCTTCCGGGTCGATGGTGCCATCCGTTTCTAAATCTAAAATTAATTTATCCAAGTCAGTGCGCTGCTCGACACGTGTGCTTTCTACGCTGTATGAAACACGGCGCATTGGGCTATAAGACGCATCTAAGCGAAGCGCACCAATCGGGCGACTTTCCTCTTCGTCCTGCTCACGTGCATCCGCTGGCACGTAGCCACGTCCACGGGTAACTCGCGCTTCAATCCGAATTGACCCTTTTTCGTTCAATGTGCAGATAACATGATCGGGGTTAGTAATGCTGACGTCTTCTGTCAGCTGAAAATCGCTTGCCGTCACAGTACCCGATGCGTCCTTGCTCAGAGTGATGAGAGCTTCCTCCTGGTTATGCAAAATGACGCTAATGTCTTTGAGATTTAAAAGGATATCGATGACGTCTTCTTGCACACCCTCTATCGTGCCGTACTCGTGCAATACGCCGTCGATCTGCACCTCGCTGATTGCACATCCGGGCATTGAGGACAGTAAGATCCTGCGCAGGGTATTGCCCAAGGTATGACCAAATCCTCGCTCGAGCGGTTCCAAGGTAACTTTGGCGCGACCAGGTCTATCCGACTGGATATCTATATTGCGCGGGGTCATGAATTCGTTTACCAACTGTGACATGTACGGTCTCCTAGGACGGCGCTATGCATAGCGCGTGCTCAATTACTTCGAGTAAAGCTCGACGATCAAGTTCTCATTAATCTCGGAAGGCAGCTCTTCGCGGTCAGGCAAACGCTTAAATATCCCTTCGAACTTAGCTGCACTGACTTCTACCCAGTCGATCTCACCACGTTGCGATGCAAGCTGCATCGCGGCTTGAATACGGAGTTGACCACGCGACTTCTCAGCAACCGCAACAACATCGTTTGGTTGTACCTGATACGAAGCGATGTTGACCAAACCGCCATTAACGGTAATCGACTTATGCGAAACTAGCTGACGCGACTCTGCGCGAGTAGAGCCGAACCCCATGCGATAAACCACATTGTCCAAGCGACTTTCTAGGAGCTTCAACAAGTTTTCGCCAGTCGCGCCACGGCGACGGTCCGCTTTCTTGTAATAATTACGGAATTGTTTTTCCAGGACGCCATAGATACGGCGTACTTTCTGCTTTTCACGGAGCTGCACTGCATAATCAGACAACCGTCCACGACGGATACCATGCTGACCGGGCGCGTTATCGATTTTACACTTCGAATCGATAGGACGAACACCGCTCTTCAGATATAAGTCGGTCCCTTCACGACGACTTAGTTTAAGTTTTGGACCTAGGTAACGAGCCATTAATGTCTCCAATCCATTCTTTCGTTTTACTACCCCACCCTATTTTAGTGTCCGGGTGGTCTAGCTCATTTCAATTTATTTGCTTAACGTTTCAGCGGTTCTAACTGAACCTTCCAAGCCTACACGCGACGACGCTTTGGTGGTCTGCACCCGTTATGAGGGATAGGCGTCACGTCAGAAATGCTGTTTATTTTCAGTCCTGCGGAATTGAGCGCACGAACCGCGGACTCACGGCCAGGTCCGGGACCCTTTACGAATACATCTACGCTCTTCAAACCAAATTCAATTGCTGCGTTGCTAGCGCGTTCCGCTGCGACCTGGGCCGCAAAGGGCGTACTTTTGCGAGAACCGCGGAAACCGGACCCACCCGAAGTAGCCCAACTCAAAGCATTGCCTTGACGATCTGTGATCGTAACGATGGTGTTGTTGAACGACGCATGAATATGCGCCATGCCGTCGACTACAACTCGTTTTGCTTTTTTCTTTTCAGCCATATCTATAAGCCTCTATTACTTACGGATTGGGCGACGAGGCCCCTTCCGAGTACGCGCATTGGTTCGAGTTCTTTGGCCATGCACTGGTAAATGCCGACGATGACGCATGCCACGATAGCAACCGAGATCCATCAGCCGCTTAATGTTCATAGAATTCTCACGACGCAGGTCGCCTTCTACCGTGAACTTGGCTACTTCGGTGCGGATCGCATCAAGGTTAGCCTCGTCTAGCTCACCGATTCTTTGATCCGGGGCGACGCCAGCTGACTCGCAGATCATTGCTGCGGAAGTTCGACCGATGCCGAAAATATAAGTTAGCGAGATCCTCGCGTGCTTGTTATCCGGTATGTTTATTCCGGCTATACGTGCCATTCATTTGCTCCGTTTAATCGCTGTCGCGTCCTGCGCTGCTTAGCCTTGACGCTGTTTATGGCGCGGTTCTGCGCTACAAATAACGCGTACCACTCCGCCACGTCGGATTATTTTGCAATTTCTGCAAATCTTTTTTACTGATGCTCTTACTTTCATTTTCTCTACCCGAGTTTGCTCAAACGGCTTTAATTAGCGCCGCTTGCCGTAGCTTTGTAACTTCGACTTTTCCATCAGTTTCGCATACTGACTGCTCATCAAATGGGATTGAACCTGGGACATGAAGTCCATGGCTACAACCACCACAATCAACACCGCGGTGCCGCCTAGCTGAAACGATGTTCCGAAAAAGGTAATCATCATTTCGGGCAGCAAACACACCAAGGTGACGTATGACGCGCCCCAAACTGTAAGACGCGTAATCACACCATCAATGTAAGTCGAGGTCTGTTGCCCTGGGCGTATACCCGGCACGTACGCGCCTTGACGTTTTAAATTATCGGCCACGTCTTTCGGATCGAAAGTAATTGCCGTGTAGAAAAAGCTAAAAAATATAATCCCTGCGGCGAACATCAAAATATAAAGTGGCTGACCTGGCGAAAGAACTAAGGCAATTTGTTGCAATACGTCCATATCGGAATTGCTGCCAAACCAACTCGCCATAGATGCCGGCGCCAATAACAAGCTCGACGCAAAAATAGCTGGGATCACACCCGCCATATTAACCTTCAAGGGCAGGTGGCTGCTCTGCGCCTGGTAGACACGTCGGCCTTGCTGGCGCTTTGCGTAATTAATAGTGATTCGTCTCTGCCCGCGCTCGACAAACACCACGAATGCGACAATCGCAATTGCCAACGCAGCCATGAACAGCAGTACGAGAATATTGATTTCACCTTGACGCGCGGACTCAAACATCTGGCCCAAAGCCGCTGGGAAACCTGCAACAATGCCAGAGAAAATCAACAAAGAAATTCCATTGCCAACGCCGCGCTCGGTGATTTGTTCGCCTAACCACATCATAAAGATCGAGCCGGTTATCAAGGTCACCGTCGCCACAAATAAAAACAGCGGCCCGGGATTAAAGGCGAGTCCTTGATTCGCTAACGTAAATGCCAACGAAGAACCCTGCACCGTCGCAATCGCTAAAGTTAAGTAGCGGGTATACATGGTGATTTTGCGGCGACCAGCATCACCCTCTTTACGCAGCTGCTGAAAGGTTGGATACATCATAGTGAGCAGATTCATAATAATGCTGGCGGTAATATAAGGAATGACCCCCAGCGCGAGGATACTCATCCGCTCAAGCGCACCACCCGAAAACATATTAAACAGCTCGAGAATACCGCCCTGGTTCTGATTAAAGAGTGCCTTCAACTGGGAGGGATCAATGCCCGGCACAGGTATATGTGTACCGACGCGATAAACGAGCAAAGCGAACAGCACAAACAACAGACGGCTGCGCAATTCGGTCATGCCTGCCTGGTTACCCGCTAGTTGGGCTGCCATTTCGTTTGTGCCGCGTCCCATGAGGTTACTCGGTCCCCGCTACGTCTGATGCACTGTCGTCAGCAGCCGACTCGGCACCGCTGGTAGCTGCCGTAATCTTGCCGCCAGCCGCTTCAATCGCTGCCAGAGCACCTTTGGTGACCGTAATATTTGCACCACTGACTTCGATAACACGATCAATGGTTCCAGATAACATAATTCGCGCGCGCTTCATGTCTTTGCGGATGACATTCGCTGTTTTTAGCGTTTCGAGCGATATAACGTCGCCCTCTACCTTAGCGAGCTCACCAAGGCGAACTTCCTCGGTAACTGCTCCGATGCGTGATCGAAAACCGAACTTCGGAATACGTACTTGTAGTGGCATCTGACCACCCTCAAACCCTGCGCGAACGCCGCCGCCAGAACGAGCTTTTTGGCCCTTCTGGCCGCGAGAAGCTGTCTTACCGAAACCCGATCCTGGACCACGACCAACGCGACGCCGAGCTTTTCGACTGCCCTCCGATGGATGCAAATCATTCATCCTCATGCGTTGTCTCCTTCGACCTTGAGCATGTAACTAACCCGACTGATCATACCCCGCACAGACGGTGTATCTTCGACCGTGACCGTATGGCCGATGCGCCTAAGGCCCAAGCCAGCCACGCACGCTTTATGATTTTTTAAGCGTCCAATTGGGCTTTTAGTTAGCGTCACTGTTAGTGTTTTTTCACTCATAATTCCGACTCACTTCGCTATCGGTACGATTGCCTTCAAGAAGCTCGAATGCTAAACCTGGTTTATCCCGGCCCTAAGTCCCTTCGACCATATCGGCCGTTTTGCCGCGCTTTTCCGCAACCTTTTGCGGCGACTTAATGTTCTTCAACGCTTTAAAAGTCGCTTGCACAACATTCACCGGATTGGTGGAGCCATAGCACTTAGCCAGAACATTATGAACGCCGGCTGCCTCCAACACTGCTCGCATAGTGCCACCCGCAATCACGCCGGTACCTTCTGATGCAGGCTGCATATAGACTTTTGAAGCGGAGTGACGAGCCGTTGTGGCGTACCAAAGTGTCCCGCCGTTCAGATCGACATCCACCATATTGCGGCGTGCCGCTTCCATGGCTTTCTGAATAGCGGTCGGTACTTCCCGCGCTTTACCGCGCCCAAAGCCAACTTTGCCATTACCGTCGCCGACCACGGTTAATGCTGTGAAGCCGAATATTCGACCGCCTTTAACGACTTTGGCGACTCGATTAACCTGGACTAGCTTTTCGACGAGCCCTTCTTCGCGCACTTCCTCGGTGTAAGCCATCTAAAACTCCAATCCGCCTTCGCGAGCCGCGTCGGCTAATGCCTTAACGCGGCCATGATATTTAAAACCTGAACGATCGAAAGCGACTGAGGACACCCCAGCTGCTTTGGCTCGCTCAGCAATGAGAGCTCCCACCTTCGTCGCGGTAGCAACATTGCCGGTCGCGTCACCGCGCAGTTCTTTCTCCAGTGTCGACGCCTGTGCAATAACCTTGCTGCCGTCCGCAGAAATCACTTGGGCATACATATGTCTAGGTGTTCGATTTACCGCTAAACGAGTAACGCCCAGCTCGCGCATCTTCATTCTGCCGCGCTTCGCCCGACGCATTCTGTTTTGTTTCTTTAAGTTCATTGTCTTTTACGTTGTATCTTACGTTTTACTAAAGTCGATCGTTAGGAGCACATCGCCGCCCTTCATTGGACAAGCCAAGCTTGCATAGCCTCTTCAATTATTTCTTCTTGGCTTCCTTACGGCGCACCTGCTCTCCCGCATAGCGAACGCCTTTGCCTTTGTAAGGCTCTGGTGGACGAAACGCGCGTATTTCCGCACAAACCTGACCAACCCTTTGCTTATCGATTCCTGAAATAACAATTTCAGTCTGACTTGGCGTTTTCGCTTCAATGCCTTCAGGCAGTGCGTATTCGACCGGATGTGAGAATCCTAGTTGCAAGGTCAGTTTGTTGCCCTGCGCCTGAGCTCGATAACCAACCCCTTGAAGCTCTAATCCGCGCTCAAAACCTTGCGAGACTCCCGTTACCATATTGGCAACAACCGCACGCATCGTACCGGCCAGTGCACGGCCTTCTCGATCGTCGTCTTTAGCCGAAAACTTTAGTTCGCCATCTTCCTCCACGACCGCGACCGATCCGTGGACTACCATTTCCATCTGGCCCTTACCGCCTTTAACAGACAGATCCTGGCCACTGATCTTCACTTCCGTTCCCGACGGCAGTTTGACTGGATTATTCGCTACGCGAGACATGAACGTACTCCTAAAAAACAGTACACAGCACTTCGCCACCGACGCCTTGCGCCTGGGCTGCTGAATCTGTCATTACGCCTTTATTGGTACTCACTATGGCTATGCCAAGACCGTTGCGTACCTTGGGTATATCATTTGTTTCTTTATAGATCCGGAGTCCCGGCCGGCTCACTCGCTTAATTTCTTCGATAACCGGTGCGCCATTGTGGTACTTCAAGGACACCGTTATTTCGGACTTACTGCCTTCGCTCACTTCGTAACCGAGGATGTAGCCCTCTTCAAGAAGCACATCAAGAATGGCACGCTTAACTTTAGAGTTACTAATAGATACAGAGACATGCCCTGCCATTTGCGCATTACGCACGCGGGTCAACAAATCTGCTATGGGATCTTGCATCGTCATATTTTTCTTCCTACCAACTCGCCTTTACAAGACCAGGCACGTCACCACGCATCGCTGCTTCTCTTAACTTGTTACGAGACAGGCCAAACTTTCGATATACAGCGTGTGGGCGGCCGGTGAGTCCACAACGGCGCTGCTGACGGACCGGACTTGCATTGCGCGGCATCGCTTGCAGCTTGAGTTGGGCTGCCCAACGATCCTCGTCAGAAGTCTCTTTGTTGAAAATAATTTCTTTAAGCTCTTGGCGCTTCTTCGCGTACTTAGCACGAATGCGTGCGCGTTTCTTTTCTCGTTCAATCATGGATCGTTTTGCCATCGCGAGACTCTCCTATGTACGGAACGGAAACTTGAATGCTTTGAGCAATGCAAGCGCCGATTCGTTAGTTTGTGCCGATGTCGTAATACAAATATCAAGGCCGCGTATTTTGTCGATCTTGTCATAGTCGATTTCAGCGAAAACGATTTGTTCGGTTAAGCCCATGCTGAAATTACCGCGGCCATCAAACGCCTTCGGATTCAGGCCTCGGAAGTCACGGATTCGAGGAATCGCGATGCCTACCAAACGCTCAATAAAGTCATACATCCGCTGCCGCCGCAAAGTGACCTTGCAACCGATCGGATACCCTTCGCGTATCTTGAAGCCGGCTTCAGAACGACGTGCTAAGCAGACCACCGGTTGCTGACCGGAAATCGCTGTCATGTCGGTCAGTGCACTGTCCATCACCTTACGGTCGGCTATCGCTTCTCCGACGCCCATGTTTAAGGTGATCTTCGTAATCCGCGGCACTTCCATCGGATTCTCAATACCTAAATCTTTTTGCAACTCAGGCTTAATGGTGTCTGTATATGTTTGGTATAAATTTGCCATGACTAGCTATCAATCTCTTTACCGTTAGATTTAAAAAAGCGGGTTTTCTTACCGTCTTCTATACGCAAACCTATCTTGTCGGCGCGCTCGCTCTCATGATTCCAAATCGCCACGTTCGAAGCTTGGATCGGCGCCTCTTGATCAATAATTCCGCCCTGATCCCCAACATTTGGGTTAGGCCGCTTGTGTTTTTTCACCATATTGACGCCGGCAACCATTAAACGGCCGTCGTTCATGACGCGGATAATCTCCCCACGTCGGCCTTTATCGCGTCCGGAGGTGACGATGACTTCATCGTTCTTTTTTAATTTTGACTTTTGCTGCACAGTCATGGGCTGTCTCTGTTTAGGTTTCCTATCTCTTTAATCGTTTCTTTTCTAACTGCTTCTATCTAAATATTTTTGGTCGAGCTGCTTCTTCATTGCACCATTTCAGGTCATGTATTACTGCCTAAATAGGTCCGCGTAGCGAAGCCCCTGCTAGGCTTATCGTCTAAAGCACCTCTGGCGCTAATGAAACGATTCGCATGAAATTTTCGCTTCTTAACTCCCGCGTAACAGGCCCGAAGATGCGTGTTCCAACAGGTTGATTTTGTTGGTTGAGCAAAACAGCTGCGTTTTGATCAAATTTGATCAACGACCCGTCTGGGCGGCGCACACCTTTACGTGTCCGAACAACCACAGCATTCATCACTTGCCCCTTACGGACTCTGCCTCGAGGTATCGCCTCTTTTACCGTCACCTTGATGATGTCGCCGATGCCGGCATAACGGCGGTGGCTTCCACCAAGCACTTTGATGCACTGCACACGACGCGCACCGCTGTTATCAGCAATCTCAAGCATAGTTTCTGTTTGAATCATGAGCCTCTAAACTCCTGTCGCTCGTTCATCTATGCTTTGCAGCTTCCAAGTCTTGGTTTTTGAAAGCGGACGGCACTCAACCACTGTAACCGTGTCGCCTACGCGACATTCATTGCCTTCGTCGTGGGCGTGAAGCTTGCTGGATTTCCGCATAAATTTTCCGTATACCGGATGCTTCACTCGACGCTCAACTTTCACCGTAATGGTTTTCGCCATGCTGTCACTAACGACAACCCCTGCAACGGTTCTGGGGTTCGAGTGAGCTGCTTGCTGTTGCGCTACTTCATCCATCATGTTTCTCCTTGATGATGGTCTTTACCCGAGCGATGTCGCGACGCGCTGCTTTAAGCAGATGCGATTGGCCTAGCTGCCCACTCGCAGACTGCATACGCAATACGAAATGCTCGCGATACAGGCGCTCTGCTTCGGCCTGCAGCTCATCGATATTCTTTTCTCTTAACTCTTGCGCTTTCATTTTTGCTTCCACTACATCGCCGAGCGTTTAACAAACACTGTTTTAAAGGGCAGCTTAGCCGCAGCGAGCGTCAGGGCTTCACGCGCAACTTCTTCCGACACACCCTGCATCTCGTACAACACGCGACCCGGCTGAACCAAAGCGACCCAATACTCGACGCTTCCTTTACCTTTACCCTGACGAACTTCCAGAGGCTTTTTCGTAATCGGCTTGTCCGGGAAAACCCGGATCCAAATTTTTCCTCCGCGGCGAATGCGTCGTGTCATAGCACGGCGGCCAGATTCGATTTGTCTTGCCGTCATCCGCCCGCGGTCGACCGCTTTAAGGCCGTACTCACCAAAGCTCACTCGGCTTCCGCGCAGCGCAAGACCGCGATTGCGCCCTTTATGCTGCTTTCGGAATTTTGTTCTTTTAGGCTGCAACATTGTTTATACCCAATTACTCACTTTAGGCGGTTTGAGCCGCAGGCTCTGCCGTCTTTGGACCAATGATTTCCCCTTTAAAGATCCATACCTTAATGCCCAGGATCCCGTAAGTTGTTTCTGCTTCCCATGTCGCGTAATCGATGTCAGCACGCAACGTGTGCAGTGGTACGCGGCCTTCATGGTAAACCTCAGAGCGCGCTATTTCGGCGCCGCCCAGTCTGCCGGCAACTCGAACTTTGATTCCTTCTGCGCCAAGACGCATTGCGTTCTGAATAACTCGACGCATCGCGCGACGGAACTGAACGCGTCGCTCAAGCTGTTGCGCCACGTTTTGTGCGACCAAAACCGCATCCAATTCCGGCTTGCGGATTTCTTCAATATTTACATGAACAGGCACACCCATCATCTTCGATAGATCGGTGCGCAGCCGCTCCACATCTTCACCTTTCTTGCCAATCACAATACCTGGCCGGGCTGTGTGAATAGTGATCCGTGCGGTTTGCGCAGGTCGATGAATATCAATACGGCTAACCGAAGCATCAGCTAAACGACGACGCAAATAATCGCGCACCTGCAAATCGTTGAGCAGGTAGTTCGAATAATTCTTCTTGTCAGCAAACCAAACCGAAGTGTGGTCTTTAACAATGCCAAGCCGAATGCCTATTGGATGTACTTTTTGACCCATAGTGTTCTCTGATTAGCTGTCTGAAACAGTTACCGTTATGTGGCAACTGCGCTTTAATATTCTGTCGGCGCGACCCTTCGCCCGTGGCCGGATACGCTTCATGGTCATCCCTTCGTTAACGTAGATCTCAGAAATCTTCAGATCGTCAACGTCAGCGCCTTCGTTGTGTTCAGCATTAGCGATCGCAGACTCAACTGTCTTACGGACCAGTACCGCACCTTTCTTTGTGCTGAAATTAAGGATGTCCAACGCATCCGATACCGGCTTACCGCGCACTTGGTCAGCCACTAGCCGCGCCTTTTGGGCAGAAATTCTTAATCGTTTTGCGATTGCACTGACTTCCATTTTCAACCTCTACCTAGTTAGGCCTAACGCTTGGCTTTCTTGTCCGCTGCATGACCACGATAAGTTCGCGTTGGGGAAAACTCTCCCAACTTATGCCCAACCATGTCTTCATTTATTACTACAGGCACGTGCTGGCGCCCGTTATAAACAGAGATCGTTAGGCCCACCATTTCAGGTAGAACCATGGATCTGCGCGACCAAGTTTTAATCGGACGACGCTCATTGTTTTCTACCGCCTTCTCTACTTTCCTGAGCAAGTGAAGGTCAACAAACGGTCCTTTATAGAGTGATCTAGGCACTGAGTTTTCTCCGTCGTTACCGGTTACCGCTTACCGCGGCGACGTACGATGAGTCCATCGGTACGCTTGTTCTTACGAGTCTTGTAACCTTTCGTTGGTACGCCCCACGGGGTTACAGGATGGCGTCCACCTGACGTTTTTCCTTCACCACCACCATGCGGGTGATCAACTGGGTTCATTGCTACGCCGCGTACAGTTGGGCGACGTCCGCGCCAACGTGTTGCGCCCGCTTTACCGAGGGAGCGCAAACTGTGTTCTGCGTTACCCACTTCCCCCAACGTCGCGCGACATTCGCTTAAAACACGGCGCATCTCGCCGGAGCGAAGACGCAAGGTCGCATAGGTACCTTCGCGAGCAACTAGCTGGCATGAACCACCAGCGCTTCGCACGATTTGCGCGCCTTTTCCTGGCTTTAATTCCACGCAATGAATCACGCTACCCACTGGGACATTACGAAGCGCCATCGAATTCCCGGCGCGAATAGGCGCTGTTGAGCCGCTCATCAATTCGTCGCCAGCTTGCACGCCCTTCGGTGCGATGATGTAGCGACGCTCGCCATCAATGTACTTCAAGAGTGCGATGTGCGCGGTTCGATTCGGATCGTACTCGAGACGCTCCACAACGGCAGGAATACCATCTTTGTTGCGGCGCCAATCGATCATTCGGTAATGCTGTTTATGGCCACCACCGCGATGACGCGTAGTGATTCGACCAGCATTATTACGGCCGCCAGTCTTACTCTGGGCACTGATTAACCCTTTGTAAGGCGCGCCCTTATGTAAGCTACTATCGACAACCTTGACGAGGAATCGGCGTCCTGCCGAGGTTGGTTTTGCTTTTACAACCGCCATCTACCTAATCCCTTATTCCGCTACGATGTAGTCGAGTTCTTGGCCCGCTGCGACCGTTACGTATGCCTTTTTCCAATTCTTTTTACGGGTCACGCCGCGTGCGTTGCGTTTGACCTTGCCTTTCACATTCGCCGTAGTGACTTTGTTGACGGATACTTTGAACAAGGTCTCTACCGCTTCTCTTATCTCGGCTTTGGTTGCATCTACGGCAACCTTGAAGGCGTACTGGTTGGCCAGATCGCCTAGTACTGAAACTTTCTCTGAGATGTGCGGCTCTCTCAGGACGGTATATAAACGGTCAACTTTCATTGTAGAGACTCCTCAAGCTGCTTCAGCGCGGTTACCGTCACCACAACCTTTTCAAAGCTGATAAGACTCACCGGATCCACTCCCTCAACGTCGCGCACTTCAACAAATTTCAGGTTACGCGAGGAAAGGTAGAGGTTTTGGTCTACGTTATCGGTAACGATCAAGGCGCTTTTCAAGTCGTACCCTTTGAGTTGCTCGCAAAGTAGCTTAGTGCGCGGCTCCTCAACAGCGAATGACTCAACGACGATAAGCCGGTCCTGACGCACCAACTCAGACAGAATGCAGCGCAATGCACCGCGATACATTTTGCGGTTCACTTTTACCGAGTGATCGCGAGGTTGCGCAGCAAAGGTAACGCCTCCAGAACGCCAAATTGGCGATCTGGTGGTACCTGCACGGGCTCGACCTGTCCCTTTCTGGCGCCAAGGCTTCTTGCCTCCACCGCTGACAGCAGAACGATTTTTCTGCGCTTTCGATCCCTGACGTGCTCCGGCCATATAAGCCACAACGACCTGGTGAACTAACGCTTCATTAAATTCGCGCCCGAAGGTGCTTTCAGCCACTTCGATACTTGTATCACTGGAGGCGAGATTTAGATTCATTAACCTTCTCCCGTCGTCGCTCGGGTTTTAACGGCAGGGCGAATGCAAACATCCCCTCCTGCGGCCCCAGGCACAGCGCCTTTGATCATGATCAGATTACGCTCGGCATCCACTTGCACGATTTCAAGGTTTTGAGTGGTGGTTTTAACGCTACCCATGTGGCCACTCATCTTCTTACCCTTAAAAACTCGGCCAGGGGTTTGGCACTGCCCGATTGAGCCGGGAGCACGGTGAGAAATTGAATTACCGTGAGTGTTGTCCTGACCACGGAAATTCCAACGTTTTATCGTTCCCGCGTAACCTTTGCCCTTTGACACGCCTTGCACGTCGACTTTTTGACCCGCTACAAACTGATCGACGGTTAGATTCGCGCCGACTTCCAGTTCACTCACCGCATCCGAACGAAACTCCCACAAACCGCGGCCCGTTCCCGCATTTGCCTTCGCAAAGTGTCCTGCCATCGGTCGGGTGACTCGACTACGGCGACGCTCGCCGGTTGTCACTTGGACCGCAGCATACCCGTCAGTTTCATCAGTCTTTATTTGCGTTATGCGGTTTGGTTCGGCCTCAATGACCGTCACGGGAACCGATACGCCATCTTCGTTAAAGATGCGCGTCATACCGCTTTTTCTTCCAACCAGTCCAATCATCATGGGCCTATTCCTGACTTACGTCCCAATACTCAACTATTCTTTTAACCATCCGGCGGCTCTTTATCCGCCTTTTAGCGTACTTTTCCTTTGAGTCGCGAATCCGCTATGCCGCCCGCAACTCGGCACCGTGTGCCAACCAAACAATGGCGTGCAGAATCCCCGCCCCTCTGCACCGTTACCGCGTAACGATTGAATGGGCTGAACTCGGCTGACGCCTGTCGCTGACTCCCTATCGGAGTCTTTTAGTACTGAAAGGACCAGTATGTACCCAGCTATTCGGGTGTCTTCTACCAACTTCGGATCAAGCCTTTCAACTCAATCTGCACGGTCCTCTTCAGTAACCCTCCTTCGGGATTTACTCGCTACTGATTTTACGTAAGCGACTCCCTCTGGGACTGCCTTGGGCGCGCCTTCGACGCTGCAATCTCAGAGTGAGGCGTTTAATTCAAACTAATTTGCACCTCGACCCCAGCTGCAAGATCAAGCTTCATAAGCGCATCCACTGTCTTCTCAGTGGGCTCTAATATGTCCAGGAGTCGCTTGTGAGTACGAATCTCATATTGGTCACGAGCGTCTTTATTAACGTGCGGTGAAATCAAAATGGTATATCGTTCTTTTCGGGTCGGTAGCGGAATTGGACCTTTGACATGCGCGCCAGTGCGCTTCGCTGTGTCGACGATCTCCTGTGTAGAAGTGTCAATAAGGCGATGATCAAAAGCCTTCAGTCGTATTCTAATGCGCTGGTTTTGCACCTAATGACTCCACAAACCCGATTTATGCATGAATGACGCGCGGATATCGCTACCCTAAACCGCATCAAACGCTGCCCTGTTAAAGAACTCTACCGCAATGGCCTCAGATGGACCGCCTTCTTCGATCAACAACTTTTTGTCGCCGTCGATACAAGCAGGACTAGCCGGTGCGTCGGCTTCTCTCCAAAGCACTTGGACCGACAAAATTCCTTGGATTCGCTTCTGAACTACCAAAAGTCTTTACCAAGTTTGCTCGGCCCACCTCTCCAAAGCGGGACGCGAACTATACAGACTACGGCAAATACAGGCAACAGCCGTCGTTATATAGCAGCGTTAAATTCGTAAGATTTTGCGCGATCGTTTGTAGCTTTGATCGCGAGTGACAAAAAATAGTGGCAACTCGAGGCGCGAAGAGATCTCAGGATACCGGCGCAGTGTTTCTCAAAAGGCTAGCTCGGATCTTTGCCATGGCCTCGGAGTTTTGCATCGCCTGTTGCGCACAAGCAGAACACGGCGGCCAAAGCGAGCGTGAACAACGCAACCTTTACGCGTAATCAAAAAAAACGGGCGACCGAGCCGCCCGTTTTTAAGCACAGCTACGCTGTTCTTTTACTCGATGACTTTAGAGACGACGCCGGC
>DJYW01000162.1 GCA_002450255.1 Gammaproteobacteria bacterium UBA6968 | reverse complement strand
CCGCATCAAAGACATGATTATTTCCGGCGGGGAAAACGTATATCCCGCCGAGATTGAGAACGTCTTGATGGGCCACCCGGGCGTTGGCGAAGCAGGTGTTATAGGCCAGGCAAGCGAAAAGTGGGGCGAATCACCTCTTGCTATTATCGTTAGATCCGACTCCGCTTTGACCGAATCAGAAGTGTTAGAATACTGTCGTGACAAGCTGGCCGGTTTTAAACAGCCGAAAGCCGTGGAATTTGTCGACGAAATCCCGCGCAATCCAAGCGGCAAGATTCTGAAGCGATTGCTGCGCGAACAATTCCCACATCCAGCGGCGGTATAGCAACTTGGACCTGAACGAACTCAAACAACGCCTTGGCCCGTTCTGTGAGGCACGCTACTCCGGTGCGATGACAGTTACCGAGGTGGTGACCATGCCTGGTCATGCGGGGTTTGCTTACGGTTTTAGGGTTCTGCATGAGGCGGGTGAAGACGCTTGGTTTATCCGTCTGCCGCCGCCCAACGTCAACTGGGTGGGTACCGCTGATGTGTTACGTCAGGTCGAGGTGCTCAATGCGCTGGACGATACTACGGTGCCGCATTGTTCGGTGCGCTGGTCTGGCGATGATTTGCAGTGGTTCGACTGTCCTTACTTTGTGGTGCCTTGGCTGCAGGGTGATGTGATGCGGATTGGTCCGGATGACTGGGGTAGCACGCTGACTGCAGGTCAGTTGCAGGCTTTTGGTCGTCAGGCGATGCAAGCGTTGGCACAAGTGCATCAGATAGATGTGGCTAAAGTGCCGTATTTGGGTGAACCGGTGGCGATGCAGGATGACGTGACGCGTTGGGATAAGTTTTACGAGCGCGCCGCGGAGCCGCAGCGTCTTGCCGGAGTGCCGGAGCTGCGTCAACGCCTGCTGGCGCAGATGCCTGCCGATGCGCCCGTCGGCATTTTCCACGGGGATTTTCAGACCGCGAATTTATTTGCTTCTAACGACGCGCAACTGTTGGCGCTGATTGATTGGGAACTGACGGGTATTGGGGCATCGCTGAATGATGTCGGCTGGATTTGTACTTTTAGTGATCCACTGGCCTGGGACGCTGCCAATCCACGGCCTATGTTTTTAGACCCGGATGCGCTGATTGGGTTCTATGAGGAGGCTGTTGGCGGACCGGTGCCTGATCTCAATTGGTATCGTGCGTTGGCCGCTTATAAATTCGCCATCATCAGCGGGTTTAATCTGAGCTTGCATCGTCGCGGCAAACGGGTCGACGAAACGTGGGAAACCACCGCACTTTCGACTACGCCGCTTATTGAGCGCGGCCTGGCGTTATTGCCAGTCTAGTGATTTCGGGGGGCTGTGATTGCCGCTAGCCAAAGGATCCATTTTCCGCGTTACCGACTTTACGCGTTATAAGCTTGCCGTCTTGCTCACTTTCCGCCGATCTGCTCTAGCTTCGGCATATCTTACCAACGATTGGAATAAGCTAATCGCTATGGCTCGCCCGATCGCGTGCGCCGTTATTTCTTTTATGGCAGCAAATACTAATCGTCTGGGCATTGGCCGTGTTCGATTTGTACGGTGGAGTGTTCGATATTGAAGGTGTCACGCAGCACGGCTTTGATCTCGGTCATAACAGTTTGCAGCGACGCGTGTTCTTCCACGAGAGCGTGCAGGGTCACCAAAGGTTTTTCCTCGGTCAGTCCCCATACGTGCACGTGATGAATCTGCTGGACCCCAGCAACCTGATCCGCGAGGGTAGTGCGGATGGCGGCCAGATCAACACCTCTGGGAACGCCCTCCAACAAAATATGCGTTGATTCCTTGATAACGCGGTAAGCACCACGCGTCAAAATCACCACAATTAGCAGGGTTAAAATCGGGTCCGCATACAGCCAGCCGAAGAAGTACACGGCAACTGCCGCCGTCATCGCGACGGCTGAACCCAGTAAGTCGCCCAGCACATGCAGTGCCGCACTACGCACATTGCTGTTATCTGTCGCACTGTGCAATAGACGAAACGCAATGACGTTGACTACAAACCCCGCGGTAGCTACCAACAAAGTCGGGATGGCCATCATCGGTTCCGGCGTAAGAAGTCGCGCCACGGCTTCAATGCTGAGTCCGATGATCAGCCCGGCCAGTGTGATGCCGTTGATAAATGCGGCCAGCACCTGTACGCGGTGATACCCGTAAGAACGTTTTTGGTCTGCGCCCCGGGCTGCGATTTTGGCCGCCCACCAGGCGAGTCCTAAAGCAGCCGCATCCAGAAACATGTGGCCAGCATCCGCAATCAATACCAGTGCATTAGTCCACAAGCCTGCGACGAGCTCGATCACCATAAATGAGCTGATCAATAGGAAGGCGCGTCCCAACGGTTTCGCGTCGACGGGTTCGTCGTGCTTGAAATGATGTCCATGGCTAGGATGGTGATGATGGGCCATGCGGGTTCGGTCTCTGATCGTTACGTAATATAGCGCTGGCCGGCTGATCGGTAGGACTTCAGATCGAGCAGCCGGTCATCGAAAGCTTATCGCAAAGTGACCCGCATGGGCACGTTGTAAGTCCGCGCCGCGTCTTGATCGAATAGGTTGCGCATTAAGTGACAAGCTTTGGTTTATCTGCCTATTACGACCTGCTTATCGCAGCCGATTTATGCAAGGGATCTTGTTCCATGGAACTTGCCAAATTGATTGCTCTAAGCAGATACAACCGTACTTTTCCCATAGTCATTCAGCAACTATTGCTGTCGCTAAGATACTTGAGTTTCGTGTGACCCGTGCAAGAGTGGGCACGAAGGCTAAGGATCGCGGTATTACGCAGTGCTTAGCCGCCGCGCCCCGCTTCTGTAACAGTGTCCCAATCTAAAGTTTGCGGTTACCCTATGGCGGATCAACTATAGGGGAACATGATGGAAAGAATGCAACTCGAATATTCCGACCGTGTGGCCGTGTTGAAGTTCAACCACCCGGAGGTAATGAATGCTGTCGGCGGTAAAATGCTGCGTGATTTTGTTGAAGCGATTGCTGAGCTAAAAGCTCGCGGCAAAGAAACGCGTTGCTTGATGATTACTGGCGAAGGCCGCGCGTTTTGCGCCGGTGCCAACTTGCAGGACGATGATGACCGTGAGCGGCCACCGGGATCAGAAGCAGGCACTTCTTTGCGCAACGCTTACCACCCAATTTTGTTTGAACTGCGCGGTTTGGAAATGCCGATCGTCACTGCCGTTAACGGCGCCGCAGCTGGCGTCGGCATGAGCTTTGCTATGATGGGAGATATTGTTTGCGCGTCTAAAAACGCTTATTTCTTGCAGGCGTTTGCACGCATTGGCCTGATTCCCGATGGCGGAGCTACCTTTATGTTGCCGCGCTTAGTCGGCTGGGGGCGAGCTATGGAGCTATCTTTACTGGCCGAGCGTTTATACGCGGACCAGGCGCACGATTGGGGTCTAGTGAACCGAGTCTTTGATGATCAGGATGCCTTAACCAGCGGCGCTATGGATGTGGCGCAACGCCTGGCGAACGGCCCGCGCTCGCTGGCATTGATTCGCAAGGCTTACTGGAATACCTGGCAAAATGCTTACGAGCAGCAGCTGGATCTTGAGGCTCAGCTACAAAACGAAGCGGGACGTTCAGCGGACTTCAAAGAAGGCGTGCGTGCCTTTGTTGAAAAGCGCGATGCGCAGTTTGCCGGCGAGTGAGAAGATAAAATCGCCCACTTTTCGCGAAGTGGGCGCCAAAATGGGCGAAAGTGGGGGAGACAGGATGTCTTTAGCAGACAGGGTGGTTTTAGTTACCGGCGGCGGTCGTGGCGTAGGAAAAGGCATCGCCAAAGTGCTCGCGGCTCAGGGCGCAACCGTAGCAGGGAATTATCGTCGCGATGCAGACGCGGCAGCCGCCACGGTGGCTGAAATTGTTGCCGCTGGCGGTACAGCCCAGGCTTATGCTGCATCCATCGACGACTACGATCAAAATGCGGAAATGGTCGCGCAAATCGAAGCGGATTACGGACCCATTGGCATCCTAGTGAACAACGCGGGCATAGCCAGTCGGGGTCAGGCAGTAGTGGATACCGATCCGGCTGAGATGCGCCGGGTAATGGCGACTCATGCTTTCGGCCCGCATTATCTGTGCTCGTTGATAATTCCAAAAATGCGCACCCTGCCGCGGGGCGACATCATCATGATCTCCAGTGTGGCGACGCGTTCGCTTGGGGGTAATGGTGCACCGTACAACATGGCTAAAACGGCGATGGAAGCATTGGCTTACACGCTTGCGAAAGAAGAAAGGCCGCATAATATTCGAGTCAATATTGTTGCGCCGGGTCTGGTTGAGACGGATATGGGCGAGCGTTTAATGAAAGCTGTGGGAGGCGTGGACGATCTGCGCAAACTCGATTCGAGCATGCCGTTCGGACGCGTGTGTCAGCCAGAGGACGTGGCCAATGTCGTGAGCTTCCTCGTCGGGGAACACAACTCATACTTAACCGGTGAGCGCCTGTATTGCGATGGCGGAGGTCAGGTCATCGGTCGCTGATCGTTGGCCGTTCAGGGCGCTACTGGCTTGGTT
>DJYW01000085.1:1607-2612 GCA_002450255.1 Gammaproteobacteria bacterium UBA6968 | reverse complement strand
GTCTAGACCGAAGCCTGCCGCAACGTGCATGCAGCGGTTGCGGCAGGGAATCTATCGCGTCTTCGGCGACCTTACCGTTCGTAATCAGCACCCATTTCAAACACGGTTTCAAGATTGATCAGCGATTTTCGGCGGCCGTCAATAACGATGGGTTCGTATTCAACGCGTGAGACGAATTTCTCTACTAACGCTCGGTGCTCTTCTCGGGTCTTCTTTCCGGTGACGCCCTTCGGTTCGCCCTCAAGGTACGTTCCCTCCAGTACTGTGGCCTTACCATCTGGGCTGATCTGATATTGGTACCGATAACTCATGTTATAGCCTTCAGCAAAGGTCATTTTTTGCATTTTTTTAGGCAAACAGTAGGTATTTCGACATAGGGTCTCGCGATCTTCATAACCTGCTGGCCAAATGCGCATGGCGCACTCGTCCCCAATACAGGCAAGGCAAGCCTTTGCGAAGCGCTCGCGATTGGCTACCGCGGTATTCAGCCCATCGCGTGTCAGCGGCTTCAGCTCACAGGAAAAACTGGGCAAATTTTCAGGGAAAGATGCTTCAGCGCTGCTTAAGTTGGCATAGGTCAGGTTGAAAATCATTGCGAGACAAACGATTAGGAATCTTGGTTGCATCGAACTCTCCGGTTTTTGGCTGGATGAATTGTTGCGACGCCTATCAAGAGGGTCGATCATATTCGACTTTCTTCGTTGCAGGCATCTAGTGTGAGCGATTGTTAGCCGTCTTGTCGCAGGCGGTAACCAACGGTTTTACTCCACGGTATTTAGAATGCGCTATTATTGTGCGAGAAAACAGATCCCATGATTAAGAAAATGTCGCGTGGATTTTTGGCATTTTCCGCACAAATGGTCGTGAAATAGCCTAACCGTCAGCGGTCTCTAGAATGACCTGTTGCGCTAGCAACCGATCAACTTCGCTTTTCTCGTAGCCAAGCTCGCCCAATACCTCTCTAGAGTGTTCTCCAAGCCGAGGGGTATGCGCATATAGGTTACT
>DJYW01000085.1:0-1203 GCA_002450255.1 Gammaproteobacteria bacterium UBA6968 | reverse complement strand
TGCACCCATCGCTTTCACCTGAGGATCCTCCAATACTTCTGCGCGAGTGTTTAAGTGTGAGTAGGGCACATCCTCTTCTTCAAACCGCACGCACAACTGCTGCGTTGTGAACCTTGGGTACGCCGCATCCATTAGTGCTCGGAGTTCATCGCGATGCTCAAGTCGGGCTGCAGCGTCTGCGAATCGCGGATCCTCAATCAGCTCAGGTAGCTCCAAGGCTCTAAAGATGCCGAAAAACTCGGCTTCCTGTACGGGCATGCTCGCTATCCACCCATCCTTCGTCTCGTGCAGGAACACCGAATGATCGAGCGGTGCGACAGTTTCGACACCTTCCTCGAGAAAAGTGAAATTGTTCATCGTGTCAGGCCACAAGAACGATAACGCGGCGTCAAGCATCGAGATCTCAACGCGCTGTCCTTGGCCACTGCGCTCGGCTCGAAACAGGGCTGCAACAATGGCTTCCGCGGCGGTAAGCGAAGTGATTTTGTCGCATACCAAGCTGTTGACCATCTCGGGCTTTCCATCGACGCGTAACGCTGTGAACCCAGATATTGCCTGTATGACGGCGTCATAGACGCGCCGGTTTGCGTAGGGCCCAGAAGAGCCCACACCGTTGATAGAGGCATAAACGAGTTTTGGGTGGGTTTCGCGAAAGGTGTCGTATCCCAACCCCAACCGATCCATAACCCCAGGTCGAAAATTCTCCAACACAACATCTGCAGATAAGATCAACTGGCGTGCAATCGCTTTGCCTTCGTCTTTCTGCAAATCGACGGCTAGGCCTCGTTTGTTGCGATTCATGCTGGTGAAGGCGCTTGCCATTCCGCCGCTTTGAGGAAATCCTCCTCGCATTAAGTCACCGCCAAATGCTTCGATCTTAATTACGTCGGCGCCCTGATCCGCCAGCAGCGCACCGGCAATAGGGCCTGAAAAAATCGCTGAAAAGTCAGCGACTCGAATCCCCTGCAGAGGGCCTGTTCTTGGATGTCCTAATGCGATGGGCTGTTCCATGTAACTCTCCCCAGTGCCACAGTTTGCAAATTCAGCAATAGGAAGAGTAGATCAAGCTCTCTCTCCTAAGAAGGGGTTTGCATCAGCGAAAAAATAGACTACACCTTGGGGCGGCGCTCAATCGCCTAACGTTAGGCTTCTGTCAAATTAGATTGAGTCCCCACAATCTGAGAGACAATCGATCACTATTTT
>DJYW01000129.1 GCA_002450255.1 Gammaproteobacteria bacterium UBA6968 | reverse complement strand
ATTGTTACGAGCTAGGCCCGTCAAAGGACTATATACCCCTGGCTACTGACTCCGTGCAATTGGTCGACATCTCCGGAGGGAAGGTAAGCCGCTGATTGCAACACCATGAGCAGCGCGTCATTGCTGCAAAGAAAATGGCGGTGCGTATATCGAGACAACTGGGCGACATGGCCAACTGCCCAGCGTCTTTTTTGACTTGTCAGGGTAGGCTCGCCGCAACGCAACCTTCTCCTAGGCCTTTTTATGAAGTTATTGACGATTCTCTTATCCATCTTAATCTCGACAGCTGCGGTAGCTGACCATCATGGCAATTTAGCAACAGGCGCAGAGCATGATATGTCCGGCGACAATCCGTTCATCTTGATCGCAAGGGTTCAGGTCAAAGAAGGTATGGTCGAAGAATACCTACGCATCGCCGAAGCCGTTGATAACGCCGTTGAAAAAACCGAACCCGGAATGCTCTTCCACAATTTCGACGCCGACCCAGACGACCCCTTAGCGTTTACCTGGACCGAGCTGTACGCAAACAGCGATGCATTCTTACTGCATACGTCCAACGCGCCAGTGCTCGAATATGTAGGGCAACATGCTCAGTTAGGCGAGGGTTTCACCTTAGAAATCTACGGTAACGTGACTGCGGCGGTTATTGAGAATATTGCGGATCTAGGTTTTCCGCTCAGACATTTTAAAACCACGAGGGTTGGATATGTTCGCCCTTCGATCACCAACTGACTTGCGCATATCTGTGTAAGTGGAGGCTGTGATGCTGCCTGATTTAGGCAGCGGCCGTGTCTCTAACCCTCGCTCTTGCCGATTTCGACAAAATGTGGCGAGGCTCTGCCGCATCTTTGAGAAATTGTGCTGGCCTGCTCTCGACGGCGAAGGGGCATATGCCTAACAAGGCCTCGGTGAACTTTTGCTGGGCGCCAAAATCCTCAACACTCATCTCCTGTAATATCCCGCAACAGACAGCGGAGCTGACGCGCCAATAGGCTGCCAGCTCGCAAAAAACCCGAGTCAATATCGAGGTAAGCCAATGAGCCCAACCTTTGCCGACCCACTCGTCATCACCATGCAGTGGGTTTTCGTCGTTGCTTGGGCCATCGCGATCATCACCCTGCTTTGGCTCAGAAGAAACGGTAGCCCCTACCTTTTGGCCGCCTTAACCCTTGTGGCGCTCACCAGTCACCAAATCGAAGAATATCTCGTAGCCCCTTTGTTGCTCGGCGAGGAGTACCATTTTCTCAACTGGGCCTTTCGAGCCGGCGTCGATATCGCGCCTATAGAAGTAGCTACGGTCAACCTATTGGGTTACGCCGGGGCGCTAGTTCTGTATTCGATGAGTCCAGCGTCAAGAGCGTTCGCTTTTTTCTTTCTCTTCATTAACGGCATGACCCTCGCAAACGGCATGTTTCATGTTGGCGTCGCCACCGCACAGACCGACTACAGTCCGGGCATGATTACTGGGCTATTTATGTTCTTGCCGCTCTATATTCGCGCTATCGTTTTGTGTATCGAGCGCGGCGCTTTGTACAAACAGATAGTAGGACTGAGTGTTTATGGGTTTGTTGCCCACTTTCTACTGATTTGGTTGATTTAGCCTCCGCCGCGCTACCTTTTTTCTTTCGGCAAATGATTTTCGCGTTTCCTTAAGGCAAGCCAACTCACGCAGCGTCCGTTACCCCCCTTCCCAACTGCCTCGCAATGGTGCAAGAACAATCGATGATTCAATTTAGTGCGTCATCTCAGGGCAATTTGCCGCCGCAAATGCCCGCTGCGTGATCGTCATCATTTCAAAACCCTTATTTTTACTCGGTATTTAGTGGTTTTGGAAAAACTGGCACGGTTATCGCATTTCTTCTTAGCGTGATGCCGGGTGTTTGATTCTCTCCCCTCCCCTGAAAACTTCGATCACCCGGCATCACACCAATTACACGAACCGCGCTGAATTCATTCGAAGCTAGTAAATTCAACGCGGACAAACTGGCAGGCAACGTTATGACACAGTTGAATCTAGAAGCCGATCAAGACGCAGCAATCGTTGACGATGCTGGCACCCATTCGACGCTTGCGTCGACACTGACAGCAGGCCTGCCGAGAGCAACTTTGTCGCGTATAACCGCGAAGTCGCCACAAGCGGACATGCCGGAACAGAAGCGACCAAATCAAATGATCGAGCTTGATGACGACTTGTCTGAATTTGAGCGTGCTCGCCGCACCAGTAAAACCTGGTCCATGGGTCAAGACTGATCACTCGACTGTGTGCGACCGGCGGGAGTCGCGCTGGAGCTTAGAGCCCCTAAATTTTTGAATGCTTCTTGGCGTTACAAGTACAACGCGCAGAAGCATTAGTCGCAGATATTCTTTAACCACAGCTAGCCATCTAAATGGCACAGCAGCCGCACCCTAATTACTCTGTAAACTCTGCGTCTCACAGGCACCGGAGAAATACATGACCCACCTTCCTTATACCGTGCATACAGATACTCAGGACACGTTCGATATTGAGTTCCCGCTCAGCGAACACACCGAAGACAGCGTTAGAGTGCATCAGCTACTGACCACAGTGCTCAACAGCATTGCCAATGACCTAAAAATTGTCGGTACCGTCTCTAACGGCGACATTCTGCAGGCTCTGAGCATGGCCTTAGCCGTGCGCACACGTATGGTCTATGCGCCTGAGCAAACCATGCGCACCATTGTTGCCGACCTCACAGAAAGCGCCCTTGCGGCCAGCTACGCAGCGAAGCGCGAGAGCGACCCCGCTGGCCATGGCTGAAACGAGTCCGCTCGCCAAATAGGCCCCACCTCACCCCGCCAAGATGCTCTCGATCTAGCGTCGCTGCGCCAGCGAAACAGTTTGATCTACATCACTTAAGTGACCATCCCCACTCGCAAAAACGTGACCCAAGCCACATAACCAGCCTTTCAAGTGCTCACGCACTAGCGCCTCTTTCCTAAGTTGTTAGAACGTTACCGAATGGAAACAGTTTGAAACATTCGATCAGAATTTTTCTAACGATTCCTGTTTCCTGCCCAAGTCCAGCCGCATGTCGGCCGAGCTTGGGTACAAATCTAACTGGAGGAAGATATGCGCAAATCGCTTATTGAGAAGCCCACCGGCGGCGCCTTAGGCAAGGTTGCTTGGCAAATGGGATTTATCCTGCTTTCACTGGGGCTTAGCCCCCAGGCTTTCGCCGCTGATGCAGATGACGAAGTCATCGAAGAAGTGGTTGTGACGGGTTCGTTTTTGAAAAGAACCGCTGCAGATTCGCCCTCTCCCTTGTCGGTCATTACATCAGCCGATATTGAGGATTTGGGTGCCGCCGACGTGGCGGAAGTCATACGCTCGCTGCCTTGGAACTCGGGAAGTCAAACAACCGCGACCACGTTTCAAGGTGGCGGCTCTGATGGGCGCACCAATATCAACTTAAGAAACTTGGGCCATGGCGCAACGCTACCCCTAGTCAATGGCAA
>DJYW01000152.1:38887-40384 GCA_002450255.1 Gammaproteobacteria bacterium UBA6968 | reverse complement strand
GCCGCGCATTGTTCAGCCGAGAGTGCCTCATCGATTAGACAATAACCCCAAGCGTGCAGATCTTCGCGGAGCCGGGTAATGTCTTTGCGAGGTTCAGGCAAATCGACATTGCGGTAATAAGCCTCGGCTTCGCCGGTGGTGTTGTAGTAAAGCTTTTCGTCGTCTAGATCGAGACCTGGTGTTGGACTCGCCGTCGGGGCATGCTCGGCTTTGTGATAAAAACCGTATTTGGCGCTATGATGAAAATTGTGTTTAGCAAGGCTGCGATAGGGCTGTCCGCTGCTCAACATGGCACGGTATAGCTGTGATTCGACGGGACTATTGGCGGCTACATAGTCTGGCGTAAATTCTTCGGGAAGGTCTGTAGCGGTTGTAGGATTTTTTATAGACATGGCCTGCTCGCTGGCTTTTTGTTTGAACCCTTTATGCCAGTTTGGATATGACCCGGTAGACCGGCCCAGTTAACGGGACCAATAGCATCGGGCTTTAAGTTGATTCATAACTTGGCGGCTCATAAACGTTGACGACAGCGATTTGCCGATCAGCTAAACCTTCGTTTAACGCGCCACTGCGAAACCCCTGTAAATCTACTGCCACATAGCGATAACCGGTGGCTTTAATCTGGTCTGTTAGCGACGCGTGGTTTTCTAGCGCCAGAGCGAACTCGGACGGCAATAACTCCAGGCGTGCGACTTCACCATGATGCCTCACCCGATATTGACTGAATCCGAATTCTTGTAAAACGCATTCCGCCGCTTCCACCTGCGCAAGCAGTTCCGGATCGATGGCCGTTCCATAGGGAAAGCGGCTCGACAAACAAGCGGCTTGCGGCTTGTGGGCATTCGCTAACCCGAGGTGTTGCGCGAGCGCACGAATATCTGCTTTACAAAAATGAGCATCCACCAGAGGAGCGCGCACGTTGTGATTGTCGGCGGCAATGAGGCCCGGGCGGTGGTCACCCAGATCATCTATATTGGTGCCGTTACAAACCACCGCATAATTTTCTTCCTCGGCGATGGTAGCCAGATGAGTGTAGAGCGAAGTTTTGCAATAGAAACAACGATTGGTCGGGTTGGCCCGGTACTCTGGCTGAGCCACTTCGTCGGTTACGATAATGCGATGGGCCATGCCCCAATGGTTGCCCAACTCCTTGGCCAAATCTAAGTCCGCCCGTTTTAGACTGGCAGAGCCAGAGGTCACGGCCAGAGCGCGTTTTCCAAGCACTTCCGCGGCGACAAAAGCCACCAAGGAGCTATCCACGCCGCCAGAAAAGGCGATGATCGCGCTATCGTAAGAGCCAATGATATCGATTAAGTTTGCGTACTTGGCGGCGAGTTCGATACTGAGTTCGGCATTCGCTGCCGGCGGCGCGAGCGCACCTGCCTGTGCCACAGGCGTTGCCGGATCAGTTGTTGTTTTGATATTCATCACGACGCCTCCCTTAAAATCGTCTTGCTTAGCGCGTCTGTGTCGGCAAGCTTATGGTGCTGAGCCGCA
>DJYW01000152.1:37600-38539 GCA_002450255.1 Gammaproteobacteria bacterium UBA6968 | reverse complement strand
TTAGCGCGCCAACTTAGCGAAACCTGCTCAGCTCAAGCCTGTTGCCAACGCGGGGCACTATGCCACGGATTCAGTGCCGCTGCTCACGGGCTGGTTGATTCGATGCGCCAAGACTCCCGCGCCAAAGCCGTTGTCTATATTGACCACGGCGATCCCCGAAGCGCAACTAGTGAGCATCGCTAATAGAGTAGTTATACCACCTAGGTTAGCGCCGTAGCCGACACTCGTTGGTACCGCGACAACCGGCGCACTCACTAGTCCGCCAAGCACGCTGGCTAGTGCGCCTTCCATGCCAGCTACTGCGATAACGACGCGAGCTTCGCGTATCTCATCTATGCGGGCGAGTAAGCGGTGCAAGCCGGCGACGCCGACATCGCTGATGCGGATAACGGGATTGCCGTAAAATTTTGCGGTCAGCGCAGCTTCCTCTGCGACGGCGAAATCCGAGGTACCGGCGCTAACCACGGCGATTTGCGTGGCGGCTTGGATTGGTGGTTGTGCGTGAGCGCAAAGCAGTTGCGCTGCTGCATGATACTCGTGACTTGCCGGACAACTTGTGAGTTCGCCATATTTTTCCGGAGATAAGCGCGTTATGAGAATGTTGCTCCGTGCAGCCTCCATACGGGCCATGATGTCGTCAATTTGCTGCGCGGTTTTGCCTTCACCGAAGATCACTTCGGCAGCTCCGGTTCGATTTTCGCGGTCTAAGTCCAGTACCGTGTGGCCAAGATTGGCGGATTGTCGCGCGCGAATTTGTTGCTCGACAGCATCCGCGGTCAATTCTCCGCGCTGCAACGCTGCTAATAAGTCCTTAATATTCCCCATACTTTCCCCAAGCACTTACCGAACGCGGGCATCAAGCTGCGGTTGGTATTTACGCTGGCATTAAGCGCGCGTGACTCAAATTGGTCTGCTCATCTCTCTGCTTTTTGCCTTTTT
>DJYW01000152.1:35848-37263 GCA_002450255.1 Gammaproteobacteria bacterium UBA6968 | reverse complement strand
TTTGCCTTTTTTGCTTTTTTGCCCTTGCTGGATGGCGTCGCGTTGATTTTGCGGGCCTCTCTGCTGTATCGATTAAGCCCGGTTATTAGTCTGCGCTGTTGCTGGCTTTGCCACCCACAATGGCTTGCGCACGCAAAGCTTCGATTTCGCTTTCACTAAACCCGGCCTGCGCCAAAATGTGTTCAGTGTGTTCGCCGATTTTCGGAGCAGGTCCTTGTGGTTTGACCGGCGTCGTCGCAAATCGCATTGGGATATTAACCGTTGGGTACGCGCCAAAATTCGGATGTTCTATTTCGGGGAACATGCCTATGGCTTGGGCGTGTGGATCCTGAGGCACTTCATGCAAACCCATCACCGGGCCCCAGATCAGACCTGACTCGTCAAATAGCTTGCCCCACTCGTCGCGGCTACGCTGTCCGAGTATCTCATCAAAAATGGCGACCAACTCGGGCATGTTTTTGTAGCGCGCTTTCGGATCGGTAAAGCGGGGGTCCTCGATCAGGTCTTCGCGATCCAGACATTTACACAGGCGCGGCCAGTATGCGGCATCCGGGAGCATGTTAAAGACGACCCAGTTGCCATCTCCGCAGGGGAAACGATTACCGGTAATGGTCAGTCCATTTGGACGCGCGCGTCGTCGCACTGGCGCGTGGTCGACGGCGGTAACGGCGTAGTCTGAGGCCTGGGTCCAAACCGCTGTCTCGTAGAGCGAAGTTTCCACGACCTGGCCCTCGCCCGTGCGTTCCGCCAAGCGCAACGCAGCGAGTATGGCGCCGACTAATGCCAGCCCTGTGGTGTGGTCGCCCTGCGCGGGTCGAGCCATTGGCACTTCGCCGGCGTCGCCTTCGCGCATGGCGTCATATAAACCCGACCGACCAAAGAATGCGGTTACGTCATAGCCTGGGCGCCAGGCGTCCGGCCCGTCGGTACCATAGCCGGTCAGTGTGGCATGGACGAGCTTGGCATTACTCTCGAATAAGGTCGCCGGATCGAGGCCAAATTTCGCCTGGCGTTTGGCGAGCAGGTTGCACATAAACACATCGGCCTGTGCAACCAGCTGACGCACTAAAGCGGCGCCCTCTGGTTTGTCCAAGGCGACGGTAATGGACTGTTTGCCACGGTTGTCGACATCAAACTGGAAGTCGTAGCTGCGCAGGGATTCGGCCGCATCATCTTTTTTTACTGGACGGCCCATACCTCGCATAGGGTCGCCGGTTAGGGGTTCGATTTTAATTACCCGAGCACCCAGGTCGGCAAGAATAGCGCCAGCGCTCGGCGCCGCCATCCAGTTGTCTATTTCGACAATGGTGACGTCGTCCAGGGGTAAGTGTTTCGATTGATGCATAGGTAAGCCTCCCTAACTTTAAGACAGGGATTACAACCAAGGCGCGAGGCGGGCGCAAGGGGTGAAGGCC
>DJYW01000152.1:10054-35455 GCA_002450255.1 Gammaproteobacteria bacterium UBA6968 | reverse complement strand
CTAAACATCGGTCTAAACATCGGCCTAAACGGCAAACCGAAAGTATTTTTGGAGTGCCATGCGGCCTAGGCGACGGGCTAAGCAGCACCGCAATAGCCGCGATCCGCCGCGTGTAAAACCAGACCGTGTTATCCTTCGCGTTTCACCTACGAGCTATATCGGTGTCCAACAAAGAGCGATTTCTGGGTTGGAGGATGGTCTTAGTCGCGTTTTTTGTTGATTTTATAGCGGTTGGATTCTTCTTTTACTCTTATGGGGTTTTCTTTAAAGCCATCGCCGAAGACTTCGGTGACGGTCGCTTGGGTGTGGCTTTAGGGATGACTGTAACCCATGCGGTTGGTGCGGTAGTCGCCCCGCTGGTTGGACGCGCTCTGGACCGTTTTCCGTTGCGCCTGGTTATTGGTGTGGGCTGCCTTTCTATGGCCATCGGATTTCTGCTGCTTTCGCAAGTCGAGCACGAGTGGCAGTTTTATCTTGTCCTCGGTTTGTTCATTGGTTTCGGCGCTAGCAGTATGGGTAATCTGGCGACGAGCAAACTGGTCACTAATTGGTTTGATAAGCGTCGCAGTACCGCTCTCGGTATCGCCGCTGCGGGCGTGTCTCTCTCCGGTGTAGTTATGCCTTACGTGACTGCGGAGTTGATTCAGCTCTACGATTGGCGTACCGGTTTTCTCATCTATGGTTTTTTTACTCTGCTGATTGTGCTGCCGTTGGTACTGCGCTTTGTTATTTCGAAACCCGAGGATGTTGGTTTACGGCCTGACGGCGCCATGCTGCTCACGCTGGACCCTGATGCGGAGGCAAGTGCCCCGCCACCACGCATATCCATGCGCGAGGTCTTGCGGCAGTCTAACTTCTGGATTATCGCGCTTACCTTCGGCTTACTCTTTTGCTGCATGAGTTCGACGTTAACGCACATGATTCCTCGTATTACTGACTTAGGTATTTCACTGGTCGATGCGTCTCTCGTGATGTCGCTGTGCGCCGGCTTCGGCGTTTGCGGCAAGCTGGGTTTTGGCTGGCTCGGCGATCGGCTGCCTTTGCGTCGAGTCATGTGGCTCGTTATAACCCTGCAGTTCTCCGGTCAGGCGGTTATGTTTTCGTCCTCGGAAATGCTGTCGTTTGCCTGTGGCGCGATGCTTTTTGGCTTAGGTGTCGGTGGTGTCGTGCCAATGAACGGCAACATCGTGGGCTCGACTTTCGGTCGTGAACGGTTTGGTGCGGTACTGGGTGCACTGCGTCCTGCGATGTTCCCTATTCAGATTTTAGGGGTGCCTTTTGCGGGTTGGATCTTCGATGAGACCGGCTCTTACGACATCGCGTTTCAAGTGTTTCTCTGTCTTTATGTGATGGCTGCGATCGTCGTCGCGTTCTATCGGCAGCCCTCGGTGCAAGTGGACCTGGCGCACAAACAGACGGCTTAGCTCAGCTAAATTGCGCTTTGAGTAAATCGAGATGAACGCTGCCGACGGAGGTGCAGCGTAGTGCCACAGCTTCCCGCAGAATATGATCGGCGACGTACGGTTCGAAGCTGGTCCGGTTAAAAGGCGCGATGTCAGTCATTTCAATAGCGACTGTAAAACCCTCGTTGACCGGCAGTACGGTGACGTTAGACGCCCCCGGCAATAACTCCACTAACTCGGCGAGCAAGTCCGCCTTGCCGCGGCGGTCGGTAGCGACGCCGCGAACGATGTAATTCAAAGTGCAGGCAATACGAGGCTCGGGCACGGTTAATCCTGAATGGGTTGGTAGGGATGGGTGGAGCAAAGGCGACGGTACCGTTTAGGCACTGGTCGGGCAACCTCAAGTAGCAGATCAGCCCGCCATTAGGAACTGGCCCTGTTGCGCGAGGATTGGATGAGCGGGCCTATGCTTATTCGCTAATAGTGCGCGTTTAGGACTTTTGCGCCGGCCATTTAAATCTGTGCAAAATAAGTTTCAATCGAGCGGAGAGGATGACACTGATGCATACCAAAAGTGGTGACAAGCTTTGGCGCCTGGGCTGGACTCGTTATGCCGCGCTTATCCTCTTCCTTGCAGTTGCTCTTAATCCAGCGTTTGAAGTTGAGGCGAAAACCATGCAAAACCCGGTCTTAACAGTAACTCGTTTGCTCGATGCACCAATCATACATCCTGAGCTCGACGCCAGTATCGGCGATAACATCCAAGGGCCGTCTCTGATTCGTGTACCGGATTGGTTGGACAACCCGCTGGGCCGATACTATCTGTATTTTGCGGATCACAAAGGCAGCTATATTCGTTTGGCGTATGCGGATTCGTTGCAAGGACCATGGACGATACATCGTCCTGGCAGTCTCCAAATTGGCGCATCACACTTTCTAGCTGAACCACCGGTGGTTAGCCAAGCTGAGCGAGCGGCTATCGAAAAACACTTCCGCGATAACAATATCCGGGTCGAGCACGATGTGGTCGAAGAGGTCACCGCGCCACATATTGCTTCCCCTGACGTCCATGTAGATGAAGCCAACCGGCGCATTGTCATGTATTACCATGGCTTAGAAGACGTCGGTTACCAAGTGACGCGTGTGGCAACGTCAACCGATGGGATTACCTTTTCCGCCGGATCAGAAGTGTTAGGAAAGACCTACTGGCGCAGTTTTCAATGGCGCGATAAGACCTATGGCTTAGCGATGCCAGGTCAATTTTATCGTTCTAACGATCCGTTATCTGGGTACCGTAAAGGGCCGTTGTTGTTTAATCGCGACATGCGCCATAGCGCGGTGCTGGTGCGCGGCGACGAGCTTTATGTTTTTTGGACTCAGGTAGGCGATGTACCGGAGCATATAAAACTCAGCATCATTGATTTAACCGACGACTGGACTAGCTGGGAGGCTACACCCGGTATCGAAGTGCTGCGGCCCGACCGGGATTGGGAGGGTGCTAACGCGCCGCTTAAGCCGTCGGTGCGGAGCACTGCATACGGGATAGTTAATCAGCTCCGCGACCCAGCTATCTATGTCGAGAATGAATCGGTTTACTTGCTCTATGCAATTGGAGGTGAGGCCGGTATCGGCATAGCCGAAGTCACGTTCGCTCAATAAACTTGTGCAGTCCATAGCGAGGGCGGTCTCGACCTCTTCTATTTAGTGTCCTCTATAGACTTATTTATTCGATCCTTTGAGATGGTTACGCATTCTTGCAGGCTTATCCCTGTTCGATTGCCCGCGCTCCTAACGCGTACCGTGAGTCAGGAAAAAGTAACCGCTCATTAGTCTCTGCTCATTGTTACAGATCCTTCGACTTATATTAAAACAATTATAATTCGGGGTCGGGCTATGTGGGTAAGCAACTTGTTAGTTGGTCAGAGAGGCGTCTTGGGTGCAGTCTTGGTTTTCGTGTTTGGTCTCGCTATCGGTCTGTATGCGCCTGGTGTAAAAGCGGCAGATAATAACTGGTATATCGAAGGATCCTATTCTTATCTCGAACTCGAAGGTTTGCCCTTCGGTGTGGATTTTGCGCTGGTTTCCGGCGCTGTGGGATACCACATTAATGAATATCTCGCAGCTGAAGTGGGGTTAGGAACGGGCGTATCTGGCTTCTCCCGTGCGGGATCAAAGATAGATATTCAGTCTTTTCCAACCATCTCGCTAAAACCCTACTATCGATTTAACGACCTATTAGAGGGTTTTTTAAGGCTCGGTCTCGGTCGCACGAAGTTAAAGTTAGTAAACACCGGCACCGAGAGCGACAGTGATATCGGTACTTTCTGGGGGCTTGGCCTGCGGACGAACTTCACCAAAAAAGCATACGGTGCGATTGAGTACGTTGACTTAGGTGGCGATAGCGAAGCTTATAATTCCTCGTTCAGAGGCATTACTGTTGCCGTTGGGTACAATTTTTAAGATGACGCGGAACCGGTTGGCCTGCTTGATTGAATGCGTGCATAGGGCTTTCGTTAGCGTTTGCAAGTAGCCTTCGAAGCGCAAATAAACTGTCTCCCTTTGGTATAAGTTAGCTGTTGCGAACGCTGGATGCGCATGGTTTTTTGGCCGGGCTCTAGCGTTTAAGGGGCAGTGGCGGGTCGCTCGTAATCAGGCGGAGGACGCCTTAGTCTGACCTCGGCAATTGCGGTGGCCGCGCTAAATAGAAAAAGGCGCCGCCCAGTAGAGAACAGCCGGCTATCACTGTGAACGCCAATTGATAGTTCCCCAATGCATCATATAAAACGCCGGATACGATTGGCCCCAGAGTCATGCCTAGCATGATAATGAGAGACGAGATCCCCAGGATCGTGCCGAAGGAATGGGATCCGAAGTAATCCGCTCGCAAAGCCACCATTAACGGTCCGCGAACGCCCCACGCCAGTCCATGCAATACGGCAAAAGCGATGATCCACCCAATGTGATCGGCATAGGTCAATGCTAATAGACCCAAGCCGTGGCCTGCCATACACACCATACAAATAGCGCGCTTATCATAGCGATCACCGAGTACGCCGCCGAGAAATAGGCCGGCTGTGTAGACCCCGGTCATCAGTGAAAAGACCAAACCGGCCTCAACTGGGGTGTAGCCCAACCCTAAGGTGAGGTGGGGTATGAGGTGCGCAAGCATGGATGAAACCGTCAGCAAGGCGAGTCCATGGCCGATAGACAAAAGCCAAAAAGCGGGTGTGCGGATGGCTTGCTGCCAGGTAAAGCTCAGGGCTTTGCTGGCCGCAGTGGCATCTTCATCGGTCAACTTATCATCGCGAATACCGTCCACGACGTCACCGCGGTCAGCGGGACGGTGGTAAATCAATAATGACAGCGGAACACCGACCGCGACGACCAACACGCCGGATAGCATAGCCATGGTGCGCCAGCCGAAAACTTCCAAGCCGATCACCACTAACGGGACACACATGCCGCCAACGGAAAATCCCAGGGAAGACATGGCAACGGCTTTGGAACGGTGCTTATCGAACCAACTTACGATGGGCACCATGAGCGTCGCAAATCCCCCCAGGCTTGAACCCAGAGCGATGAGAATAAAGGCGATGAAGAAACTTGGGATCGAATTGACCTGGCTGAACCAAAAGAAACCCACGCCGAAAATCAGCGTGCCGATGATCAAAACACGTTTTGGCCCAAACCGATCGACTAGCCAGCCTTGCGCTGGCCCTAACAAACCGCTTTCGAGTCGAGTTAAGGCAAATGCAAGCGACAGAACTGACATGGACCAACCGAACTCGGTCTGTAACTCTAGCGTATAGGCGCCGTAGGAATGCATCCAGGTCATTGCAGCCAACCATTGAATGCCTGAACAGGCGGCAACGATCCACCAGCCATAAAAAACTTTGCCTTCAGGGCGCAGCATTGTGTCGGTGCGGGAGATGAAACCAGTAAAGCGTGAGGTCATGCGTCATGATAACGCGTAGTGGGGTACAAGTGTTGTGCGGCGGCCGTTAAGCAAAGCGAAGTTTGCCAGTTATCGTCGACCTAGGGTGTTGTTATAGTCACAGCTTTGACTCTCAAGCGATTTAGGGGACTACTGTCATTGCCGACTCTGACGCTATAAACGCTGACGCCGCAAATCTAGCTCAACACGATTTAAGCGCCGCTGCGCCTAGCCAAACTCGACACGCGTTGGTGTTGTCCGGTGGCGGCGCACGTGCGGCTTACCAGGTCGGTTGTCTGCGGCATATAGCGAAAGTCATGCCAACGTATCGGCCGCGCATTCTAACCGGCGTATCGGCGGGTGCGATTAATGCCATTCACCTGGCTGCTCACCGGGGCAACTGGCGGGATGCGGTGCAGGACCTGAGCGATCTGTGGTTGTCGTTGCGAACGCAGAAGGTGTATCGCACGGATTTGACGCATGTCTTGTATCGGGTTGCGCATTGGGGGCTAAAAGTAGCCAGCAGTGGTCGGCTCGGTCGCAAAGATATTCGCGGAATGGTCGACGCAAGTCCGTTACGGGATTTTCTCAATGATCACGTGCCGAATAATGCCGGCCGAGTCACCGGCATCGAAGACAATCTTCAGGACGGTTTGCTGGATGCCTTGGCAATCATTACCACCAGCTATGCGCAGAGTCGTTCAGTCGCTTGGGTTGAGGCGGCAGCGGGGATTCAGATCGAACGCGGTCAGCTTTACCCTCGTGCCGCGCAACTCAACATAGACCATGTTTTGGCTTCTGCCGCATTACCACTGTTTTTTCCTGCTATTCAGTTAGATGGTACCTGGCACGGCGATGGCGGGGTGCGGCTAACGGCGCCGCTATCGCCGGCACTTCATCTTGGCGCGACGCGTATCTTAGCGGTGTCGCCCCGCGCCCGAGTGCCGCGCATCGAAGAAGGCGCTGCGCTGAGTACGAATCCAAGCTACCCATCACCGGCGAAAATTGCAGGGGTCCTGCTCAACGCGGTATTTCTCGACCTGTTAGATTTTGATGCGCTGCAGATGCAGCGAATTAATTCATTGCTAGCCGATTCAGCCAACACGGCAAAGGCAGCAGCGAAGCGCTATCGGCAGGTGGATGTGATGGTAGTGCGTCCGGAACGGGACTTAGGTGTGATCGCACGGGAGCACGAAATCAGCCTGCCGCGCAGCTTTCGCTATTTTGAACGTGGCTTGGGTAACCCTAATGAACCCACCGCTGATGCGCTCAGCATGGTGATGTTTGAGCCAGAGTACTTAGGCTTGCTGATGGATCTGGGTGAGAAAGATGCTGAGGCACGCAGCGAGGAAATCCAGGCGTTTCTGCGCGGTGAACCGGCCCCAATTGCGGCCCCTTAACTGGTTTTTGAACAACCGTTATTGTCTAGCGGTTCATACAGTTGGCGTAGTAAGTCACTGTGCCGGGCCAGTCAGAGAAAATACCGCGCACGCCGACGCTATCGGCCAGTACATGCAGAATATCCAGCATCCGTCCTGGTGCATCCATATAGTCCGCCATGTGCCCGTAGGCACGGCTTTGTTTACCCATGACCGCGCCGGACTCAAAGGTCCAGGTCATGATATCTAGTCCGGCAGCCTTGGCGAACCGGGCATAATCTGTCGCGACGGGTTGTCCAGCTTCATTGAGTGCGACCAGCGCCGGAATGGGTGGCGCGATAATCCGTAAACCTTGTTCATACAGGCTCTGCATATCCGCCAGGCTCGGTGTGTACCCCGGTCTTACGCTGCGGCTATCTAGATAGACGGCCTGCGCCGCATACTCTGGATAGGTGTCGATCCAATACAGCACATCGGCTAGGTCGAATGACTGCAGGTAGACGCGCTCAGGCTGGACTTCTGCCGCGGTATATTCCGCCACGAGCTGGTCTGCGTAGGCGCGCTGGTCGAAACCTGGAGCGAACGGCATGGCAACCATTGGCGCTTTGAGTTCTGGGATAAACGCAGCCCCCAATTCACCGATCAGCGCGATGCTTTCCTGGTGAGTCACAAGCGTGCCGCACGCCAAAGGTTCGGCTACGGTAGGGCTCTCCAGTGGGGCTAGGAACGCAGCCACCGACTGCGCGTTAGGGTTGCTGCGATCCGGACGCGCACACAAGCTTTTGAATTCGGCTAAGGTGATGTCACTTGTGCAGCATTGCGCGGTTGCTTTGCGGCCTCTTTCCGCTGGCGTAAACGGGGTGCGACAGGTTGCATGCAGCGGTGTTTGTAAAATGTTGGTAGTAGTCGCGAGATCGCATTGCGAGTGGCGGCAGACCAACTGTTTATCCGCGGTAAAGGTCACATCGCATTCGATAATCCCAGCGCCCATCTTGGCTGCAGCGATGTAGCCTTCGCGACTATGTTCGGGATAACCCAACGGCGCGCCGCGATGCGCGATAGAAAAGGTGCTGGGCTCGAATGGGCCGTCGGCACAGCTTTGTAACCGCGCCGCGAGCTCACTGGCGCCAAGCGTGGCGGCAAGGTCAAGCGCCCGCGTGGTTGGCACAATAGTGTTAACAGCAAGCGTGCTGTCGGCAGCTGTGTCTCGCGGTCTCGAATCGGCAAACGCCGAGTGCCCGCAAGTGAGACTAAATAGGATGCCTAGACCCTGTAGCAAGAGGCAAAGCGCACGGATATAAGACGAAAACAACTGCGAAAAGCGTGGCATAGAGGACTCGACAGGCGATAAAACATCAGGCTAGCACGGCCTACATGACAATTTAGCGACGGAGCGGCGCTACTGGGCACTCCCTCCAAGGCTTAAACATTGCTATGCGGCTTTGATCAGCTAGCCTTGGCAAGTTAGCCGTTAGTAACATTCAGAATCCACGTAATGTAAAAGCCGAGGCCCCTATTGCCCAATTCGTCAACCCTAGTAAGGAATCAGAGGTATCCGCAAACTATGGTCATCCAAAGTGCAGCTGCGCCAGCAACGGCATGGCTGGATCGCTGCATGGATTCTGTGGTCGCTTGGGCCAGTTACAGGGGGTACGGCTACCAACGCAGCGGCGATGAGCTGTTTGATCTATTACCCGCCGATTGCCGCCAAAAGTTAGCAGGCCGCGGCCCAATTCTCGCGGATCTAGCGCGTCTCATCTGGACCCAGCAACTGCTTGGCAGTGATGCAATCCAGCGCGTGATCTGGTTAGACGCCGACGTTCTGGTCTTTGCGCCGGAGCAGCTAGAGCTAGAACAGCACAGCAGCTGTCTATTTGGCTATGAGCGCTGGGTTCAGCCGGTTGACAGTAAACCGGCTGCCGGCGTTGGGTTCCACTGCCGGACTAATGTGCACAATGCGTTGACAGCATTTCGCAGCGGGTGCCCGATTCTGCCGTTCTTAATCGAAGTGATTCAGCGAATGACGCGAAGGGTGAACCCAGCGCATATTGCGCCGCAGATGATGGGGCCGAAGCTGTTGTCCAGTCTGCATAACCTGGCGCAATTTGAAGTTTGCGAGCAAGTGGGCGCTTTATCGCCCTGGGTAGTGGCGGAACTGGCCGCAGAGCCGGGGCGGGCTTGGCAAACCTTGCGGCAGACCATGCAGCAACCTTTGCTCGCCGCCAATTTGTGCGCGAGCCTGGTCAGACCCAGTACAGCCGACGAGAGCAAACTAGACAAGGCTGAAACAGGTAAAGGTAAGTTAGGTGGGCCGCAGTTAGAGGCGACTCGGCTAGACGCTTCGGCGGTAGTGGATGAGCGCCAAATGATGGCGGCGATTGATGTTTTGCTTACGCACAGACACGGCATCCCACCCGTGTCAGCCGCCACCGCAGACAGCGAATAGCGCGCTTTGCTATCGCTTGAACTTCGCGCGCAGCTTCCCTAGGGTAAACCGCCTAAATTTTGATAAAGGCCCGTCTTATGTCTGACATTGAAAACGCAATTGCCGTGTTGACACCGCGAATTGATCAAGCTTCAACGCCAACGGATTGGTTTGAAATCACGCAGGATCGCGTCAATACCTTTGCTGACGCCACCTTGGATCAGCAGTGGATTCACACCGATCCTGAACGCGCCAAAGCGGGTCCTTTCGGCGCACCGATCGCCCACGGGCAGCTGTCACTCTCAATCATGAGCTTTTTGCCTGGTGGCGAAGGCGTTGGCCTGCCTGCGGTCGACGGCATGAAACTTGGCATCAACTACGGTTGGAACAAAGTTCGTTTTATGTCGCCAGTCCAAGTCGGAGCGGAAGTCCGCACCGTCGGTAAGTTGAAGAGCGTCGAAGAAAAAAGCGGCATGTTAGAAATCATCAACGAGATGACGTTGGAAATTAAAGGCCAAGATAAGCCAGCTTGCGTTGCCGAAAGCGTCGTTCGATTGGTCTTTTAAGCGGCATCGCTCACCAGCCTTTCGACCGGTTCATCGGTTTTTGGGGACTTTATGGACATAGGCATCTGCGCCGCATCGCACATCGGCGATATTGACTACGTTGTTCAAGCCGAAGCACTTGGGTTCAGCCATGCTTGGATGGCGGATTCGCAAATGCTTTGGTCCGATTGTTACGCCACTCTAGCGTTGGTTGCCGAACGCACATCGCGCATTCGCATTGGTACCGGTGTCGCTATCAGCGGTACCCGCCCGGCGCCGGTCAACGCGGCCGGTATCGCCACCATTAACGCGCTAGCGCCAGGGCGCACTTTTTTCGGCGTTGGCGCAGGCAACACGGCACGCCGGATTATGGGCCTTGCACCGCAACGTATCGCAGAGTTCGAGCAATATTTGCAAACGCTGGTGCCACTACTGAAAGGCGAAGAAGCGGCTTATCGGCATGGCGATCAAAGCATCCCCATTCGGCATGTGATGCCGGACAAAGGCTTTGTGAATTTCGACGACCCAATCCCGTTATACATATCCGGATTTGGACCCAAATCCTTGGCACTTGCCGGTCGCTATGGTGACGGGGCGGTCTTGGGGGTCGCGCATCCGAGCGCCATGGCGAGTACCTGGCAGATGTTGCAGAACGGTGCACGGGAGGCCGGGCGCGAAGTGGCCCCACAAACGGACTTTTACACGACTGCGCTGACGACCATGGTGGTGCTCGATGAGGGCGAGGCCATGAACTCCGATCGAGTCAAAGCCGAGTGTGGCGCGATGGCAATGGCCTCGGTGCATTATGCCTACGACCAGCAGCGTAATTTCGGGCATCAGCCGCCGAACGCCTTCGCTGGTATTTGGGATGAATATACTAAGTTGCTTGAAACCTACCCTGCGGAGCGTCGCCATCAGCGCATTCATGCGGGACATAATTGCTGGGTGATTGAGGAGGAAGAGCAATTTCTTACGCCGGAGGTTTTAGCCGCCAGCAGTATGATCGGCACTCAGGATCAATTGCTCGAGCGGCTTTATCAATTGGCAGAAGGCGGTTTGAATCAGGTTATGATCCTGCCTAATTTTGACACCCGGTTAGCGGTAATTGAGCGTGTTGCGCGAGACATCATTGCGCAGGTACAGCAGTATTAAACGTTGGCGAAGTGCGCGTCGTCGCCCCAAAATCAACGCCTAGGAGCGATGTTTCGCGGGTTAAATCAAGCTGAGTTGAAGGGGCTAATGGCGGCAGGTGGCTTGGCAGCGGCAGCGGTCGAAGTCTTGCAAACCGCGGGTATCAGCCGCACATACCGCTAACGCAGAAACGTAACGCAAAAAGCCGCAACTCTTAAACGAAAAAAGTCAGAAACCTATGTTTACTTACCTAAATCCCGCCGTGCGGGAAAAACTCATAGCCGACAAGAAGCTCATCCGCATCAATGCTGAGGGTGAACGCATAGACGTCGATCTTGCTGAGCACGTGGGTCCATTAGCAATCAATTTGCTTGGCCCTATCCCGCTGCCAATGAGCTTGCCTGGAGTGACGACTACGGTGCAGTGGTACGCGGCAGTGCGCAGCACCGAACTGAACCAAGTTGAAGGCTTAGCCCGCGACTTGCGCGCACGGGGCGGCCAGCACTTGTTTTCGCATCTGGTGTCCCCGTTAGCTGTGAATAGCGTGCTGGTAATCGGTGATCCGCAACAGCAAAGCAACCCGCTGGTTCGCGTCCACTCCAATTGTTTAACCGGCGACGTGTTTGGCTCCATGCGCTGCGAGTGTGGCCCGCAGTTGGCGTCAGCAATAGCGCGAATTTCTACGGAGCCTAATGGCGGCTATCTGGTTTACATGGCGGGGCATGAAGGACGCGGCATCGGGCTGTGGGCTAAGGCAGCAACTTATTTGCTGCAAGACGCGGGCGAGGATACTTACCAAGCAAATCGCTCTCTCGGATTGCCGGACGATTCTCGCGACTTCACAGATGCCGCAATTTTGTTGAAGTACTTTGTTGGCGAGCAACCGTTCCGTCTGTTGACCAACAACCCGAAGAAAGTGACTGACCTCAACGAGCATGGTTTGACCCAAATCGAGACCATTAAGCACGTCACCGGGATCAGCGACTGGAACCGACGTTACTTGCAAGCCAAACAGGAATGGGGGCACCGCCTAGCGGATGAAGACATACAAACTTAGCCTGCGGCGGCCTAGAGCGTCAATGAGGCACATAAAAACCGTTTGTTTCTGTTTCGCCCTTAGCATTTGTTGGGTTCAGATTGTTTCGGCGTCGGGTGTCGACCTCGAATTGAGGCCGCCAACGAAAAACGTTGGCGCCATAGACGCGCCGTTGCCACCGCAGATGATGGCAGATGACTTACGCATCAATGAAATCCAATTTGTCGGCAGTCACAACAGCTATAAATTAGCGATGTCTCCCTTTTATGCATGGTTGCTCCGGCTGATTGACGAACCCGCAGCGCGTGGCTTGGAGTATTGGCATTCGCCCCTCGCTGAGCAGCTCGATCTTGGCTTGAGAAAGTTGGAACTCGATGTCTTTTTCGATCCTGAGACCGATCAATTTCGGGTTGGGCATGCGCAGGTGATCGACATGAATAGCCATTGCGAGTGGCTAACCGATTGTCTGCAAGCCATTGTCGCGTGGTCCGGCTCAAACCCGCGACACGCGCCGATCTGGATTGGCTTTAACCTTAAAGACAGCATAATCCCCTTGTTACCGGAACCCGCGCCGTTCACGCTTGCAGTGATGGATCGCCTGGATGAGGTTCTGCAAGCGAACCTGGGCGATCGAATTATCTCACCAAGTGAAGTAGCTGGGCGACGTTGGCCAACACTGGCGCAGGCGCGTGGTAAGGTTTTGCTGATTTTGGATGAGGGCGGCACCAAGCGGGATCAGTACGCTGCCACCTGGCAGCAACGCCCGATGTTTGTCACGGTGAATGAAGACCATGCTGCGGCCGCGGTAATGGTTATTAATGATCCAGTACAAGACTTCGCACGGATTCGTCGTTTAGTAAGTCAGGGGTTTATGGTCCGCACCCGCGCCGATGCGAATACGTTAGAGGCGCGCAGCAATAACACGCTGCGCAAGCAACGCGCTTTTGCGAGCGGTGCGCAAGCCATCAGTACTGATTACTATTATCCCGCCGTTCACTTTAATACTTCGTATGAGGTGTCGCTGCAGCCGGCGGTGCGTTGTAATCCCGTGTCTGCACCGCCAGCATGTGCTGGCCTGGCAGTCGAATAGACGTCAGCGGGTGGGTCTGTGACGATAAGCACAAGTGGGGGTAACGAAGGATTGGTCAGGACCGATCTGCAGACCATTATGGCTGCGGTTTTGTCACCACCCTTGAGCGCTTATCGCTCCGTGCGATGGCTTTAAATTTAATTTCGTCGATCGATATTTGTTGGGGAACGCATATGAAAAAGATAGGGATTGGGTTACTGGCCCTGGCCGCACTTTTAGGCTCGGCTTCCTTTGCCTTGTTTTACACTCATGCCGGCCAAGACTTTCTATTCAGTCAAGGTGCCGCGCAAATGGCAAGCGTCGACATCGAAACGTTTGATGGTTTAGAGGCCATGGTATGTGGCAGCTCGTCGCCCTTGCCGAGCGCAACGCGCGCTCAGGCTTGCATTATGGTGCGTGCGGGAGAACAGATGTTTGTTGTCGATGCGGGATCAGGCTCCGCTTCGGTGCTAGCTTTAAATCGTGTTCCGTTACAGCATTTGAAAGGCGTTTTGCTGACTCATTTCCACTCTGATCATATCGCGGACCTGTGGGGCGTTAACCTGAATTCGTGGGTCGCGGGCCGACCGCAGCCGCTGCTTGTCATTGGGCCACCAGGTGTCGATCGGGTGGTGTCCGGAGCCAATATCATGTACAGCCAGGATCACGCTTACCGCGTTGCCCATCACGGTAGCGATCTGCTGCCGCCGGAGCTGGGCATTCTGCGCCCACAACCTATTCCGTTAGGCCTGTTTTTTGATTACGACGGCCTCGCGATTACCGCGTTTCCCGTGGACCATTCGCCCATCGAACCGGCGTATGGTTACCGCTTTGAATATAAGGGCCGATCCATCGTTATCACGGGCGATACCATTGTGACGGACGAACTCGCCGCCGCTGCGGACGGCGTGGATGTGTTGTTTACCGATGCGCTGTCACAAGACCTGGTCGAAGGTATTGCGGGTGCTGCAGATGCGATGGGCATGGCAAACCGTGCACAGGTCTTGTTAGACGTGCTGGACTATCATGCTTCAACGGAGAGTCTGGGTGAGTTGGACGACCGTATTGAACTGGGCCAGATGATTTTGTATCACCTGGTTCCGCCCCCGTTAAACGGGGTCACGGAACAGATATTTCGGCGCGGACTGCCAAGCGATGCGGTAATTTCTTATGACGGGATGCGCGTGCGGTTGCCCGCAGATAGTGAAGCCATAGAGATTCGCTGAGGGATTTTGGCTGCTGTGATGCATAGCGCTCAAAGGTACAGGTGCGATTGCTTGTCAGCGAAGGGTTGAGGACTCTAGAACAGCTTGCGAACCCAGACGTACTGCGCAAACTTGAGCGCGGCTTACCGGCCAGAAAAACGCCCACAGCAATTTTAAGCAGGCACAAAAAAGCCCGCTGACGCGGGCTTTTTCTTAAAACAAGCGTTGCGAATTAGCCTTTCAGCTCTTTCATAATCAGCTTGTCATCGATTGCCGTGTATTCCTGTCCTTCATACTTGCGGACTTCGTTACGGCCGACAACCATGTGATGCACCTCATCCGGTCCATCAGCAAGTCGCAGTGTGCGCTGGCTGGTGTACATGCGTGCTAGTGGGGTCCACTGAGAAACACCCGTTGCGCCGTGCATCTGGATGGCTGCATCAACGATGTTGCAAACCTTCTCGGGCACCATCGCCTTAATCGCACTAACGTATACGCGTGCTTCTTTGTTGCCTAAAGTATCCATTGCTTTTGCAGCTTGGAGAACCATTAGGCGGCAAGCGTCGATTTCAATGCGTGCGCGTGAGACCACTTCCAAGTTCTTGCCCAACTGAATGATTGGCTTACCAAACGCATGGCGTGTGGTGGTACGACGAATCATCAGTTCAAGAGCGCGTTCGGCGACGCCGATTGAGCGCATGCAGTGGTGGATACGACCTGGGCCCAGGCGAACCTGAGAAATTTCAAAGCCGCGGCCTTCGCCCAAAAGCATGTTCTCTTTCGGTACTCGAACGTTATCGAAGTGAATATGCATGTGGCCATGCGGTGCGTCGTCGTGTCCGAACACCTCCATGCCTTCAAGGATGTTTACACCTTTAGCATCGATCGGTACCAGAATTTGCGACTGCTGCTTGTGCGATGGCGCATCTGGGCTGGTCTTGACCATGGTGATCATGATCTTGCAGCGTGGGTCTCCGGCGCCAGAAATGTAGTACTTCTCGCCATTGATAACCCACTCGTCACCGTCGAGCACTGCTTGCGTGCTGATGTTTCGAGCATCCGAAGAGGGCAGTGCAGGCTCAGTCATCGCGAATGCAGAACGAATTTCACCGTTCAGCAAAGGCTTTAACCATTTTTCTTTCTGCTCAGGCGTACCAACTCGTTCTAGTACTTCCATGTTGCCAGTGTCAGGTGCGCTGCAGTTTAGTGTCTCTGAGGCTAATGGGCACTTACCTAGCTCGTTAGCAATGAATGCATAGTCTAAGTTGCTCAAGCCTTCGCCGGTGTCGGCGTCAGGCAAGAAGAAGTTCCATAAACCGGAATCTTTGGCTTTTTGCTTGGCGCCTTCTAAAAGCTCAAGCTGGCCGTCTCCGTATCCCCAACGTTCCGTACGAGCTTCACCCAGTTGGTGGTACTCATCCAAGATTGGCTCAACATTTTCCTTGATATGCTTTTTAACAGCATCAAGGAGCGGCTGGGCTTGTTCGGACATTGTCAGATCGAAAAGATCTGGGTTCTCCAATACCGCGTCAGTCATGATCCGTTCCCCTGTGTTTAAAGAATTGCGATGTTCGAGTCTAACCCAAATAGCGAACTATGCCCATCCTCCAATGTACGGCTTTTGCAGTATTTATCAGCATATTGTCTTAATTTTGTCTAATTTCTAGTGGCTTCGCGGCGTCGGTTTTGGCGCTTAATTTCTGCTTGATACCCGTACTAGCCTCGATGACATCTTCAACAATGACGTAAAGACAAGGCACCAGCAGCAGGGTGATTACGGTTGCAAAAAGTACGCCCCACGCCAGGGAAATCGCCATCGGCAGAAATGGCGCGGTCGCCGGCGTGCTGGTGGACATTAGTGGAATAAGTCCAACGAAGGTTGTCACGGATGTCAAAATAATGGGGCGAAATCGAACTGCTGTCGCGGCTTCAATTGCGGTAAATAAGTCCGCTCCGCTGAGTCGCTGACGATTTGCATAATCGACCAACACCAGCGAGGCGTTAATTACAACACCGGAAAGCGCCACGATTCCCAGTGCCGAGAAAAACATGAGCTCTTGGTTAAGCGCAAAATGGCCGACGATGGCGCCGACGGCCCCAAACGGGATAACGCTCATGATGACGAAGGGTTGCAGGTAACTCTTTAGCGGAATTGCGAGCAAGCCATAGATTAGGATGAGCGAGAATGCCGAACCCAATGCCAGGCCGCCCAAAGCGTTAGCGCGCTCCTCTTGTTCGCCACCGATCTCAATGTCAATTTCGGGGAATTGGCGTTGGAATTCGGGAATAAGTTCCTGGCGAATACTGGCGCTCACTTCTTCGGGCGCAACCACCGAGCGATCCACGTTGCCAACCACTGATACTAAGCGTTGGCCGTCCATGCGGGTGATTTGCGAATAGCCTCGACGAATTGCGAACTCGGCGACGCTGTAAAAAGGCACTTGTTCGCCATTGGGCGTGCGAATGTACATGTCTTCCAAGTTGCCAATGGATTTTCTTTCAGCCTCGGGGAAACGCACCATCACGCGCACATCGTCTTCGCCACGTTGCACGCGCTGCGCTTCGGCACCATAGAACGCGCTGCGCACTTGGCTTGCTAGGTCATTCAGCGTTAAACCGAGGTTGCGAGCTTCGGGCAGTAGATCCAGCTGAATCTCCTGTTTGCCGGATCGAAAAGAGTCGGCTACGTCGAATACGCCGGTATATCTGGATAGCTGTGCTTTCAGCGTTTCGGCGGCGGTGCGCAAGGTGTCAACGTTTTCGCCGCGCAGCCAATACTCAATCGGCGCGCCGGCAGAATACGTGTCTGCGTCAAACGTCAGTTTTACCGCATCGGGAATGGGGCCAACAATTTCGCGCCAGCGATTTGCAATTAGTTTGGCACTCACTTGGCCGCGTTTGGCTAAGGGAACCAGGTCGATCACTACTTCGGCAATATTACTGCGGCCTGCACCCTCGGGCCGACCGGGACCATTACGGTCGACGTTTTGGCCGACGCTGGATAGCACGTTGCTTACTAGGGGTTGCGCTAAGTTGTATTCGGCAGTGAGGGCTTGGTTGAGCTTATTTGCGGCGCTCTCAATTCGGCGCGCTGCCGCCAAGGTAGTGTCCGCCGCAATGCCTTCGGGCATCTCTAAACCGGCGTAAATGCGATTGCCTTCTATAGCAGGGAAAAATCCGAAGACCACGCGGCCGCTAGCGATCAGAGACAAAGCGATGATCAATACCCCAAGGCACACAGCTGCAGTAACGTAACGCCACGCCAAAACCTTGCGAATCATTGGTCGATAGCGGTGTTCGACAAAGCGCTCCAAACCGCTGGCTATGCCGCCTTGAAACCGATTCCACACGACTGGCAGGCCGCGCGTCGCGACGGCACGTTTGCGACGCGCCAGGTGCGAAGGCAGGATCAGTTGGCTTTCGATAATGCTGCAAACTAAGGCAAAGATAACCACCCATCCAATCGGCGCGAAAAAGCTTGCCATACGACCTTCTACTAAAATGAGTGGCAGGAATGCGGCGATGGTAGTTAACACACCAAAAATAACCGGCACCGACACCTCCCAGGTCCCATCTACGGCAGCTTCAATGGCGCCTTTGCCCATTTGCTCATGGCCGTAAACGCGCTCGCCAACCACAATAGCGTCGTCAACGACGATGCCGAGCACCAGAATAAAAGCCATCACGGTCAGCGTAGAAATATTGATGTCGGTCATCGGGAGAATGGCAAAGGTGCCCAATAGCGCCACCGGAATACCGACGGCCACCCACATCGCCAGCCGAAAGTGCAAAAAAAGCGCGAGTATGACCAGCACCAGAATCAAGCCACCGAGCGCATTACTGCTCAGTACGTTCATGCGCTCGGACAGTTCGCTGGACGTATCAATCCAAATGCTAGTTTGAATACCGCTCGGTAAATCAGTGGAAAAGTCTGCGACGACGCGTCGCACGTCTGCGGCGATTTGGATGAGATCTTCGCTACCCACCTGCGAAACGTTAACCATGGCGGCCGGCATGCCGTTAAACTCAGCGCGCAAATCGCCTTCTTCAAATGTGTCGCGAATGGTGGCGATTTCGTTCAGGGTGACGCGGGTGCCATCGTTGCGAGTGAGCACAATCACGTCTGCAAACTCGCTGCCGGAATAAGCTTGGCCGGTGGTGCGAATCAGGATTTCACCGTCGCGGGTTTTGATGGTCCCCCCGGGCATGTCTAACGAACCGGTCCGAATGGCGCGTGAAACCTGCTCAAGGCTGATGCCATAGCGGCGCAGGTCGGTCTCGGAAACCTCGATAGAGATTTCATAGGGGCGCACGTATTCAACGCGCACCTGCGAAATGCCGTCCTCCCGCGCGATCTCGTCGCGTAAATCTCTGGCGAGTTCCTTTAGTGTAGTTTCGGTGCTGTTGCCAAATATAGCTACTTGCACCACCCTTCGGCTTAACGCGACTTTAGAAACGATTGGTTTTTCGGTTTCAACCGGAAAGCTGTTGATGCCGTCAACGCGGCTTTTCACTTCGTTTAGCGCCGTGATTTCGTCCGCATCTTGGTACAGTTCAGCAATCACTGAGCACAGACCTTCGGTAGCATTGGCGTTAATCCTTTCGATGCCCTCTATACCTTCGATGGCTTCTTCAATACGGACGCAAACCGCTTTCTCAACCTCAATCGGCGCTGCCCCTAAGTAGGGGACCGATATGTTAATGATTTTGACTTCAAGGTTAGGAAATTCTTCCTGGTTTGTAATCGCCGCGCCTGCCAAGCCGCCGATAACCAGCATGGCCATTAACAAGTTGGCGGCGACGGGGTTGTGAACAAACCAACGTATAGCGGTATGCATACTAGCCCCTTACCTCACCGGCGATGAGATTGGCATCCTCAATGGGTTCAACCTGCATGCCTGTCACAGCAGTTTGCAGCGGCGAAACGCAAACTCGCTCGCCAGCCTTAAGGCCTTGGCGAACCAGCACGCGGTCTTTGTAAATGCGCAGTGGCACGATATCGCGGAATTGCAGCCGATTTTGGGCATCGACGACCAACACTTTGTTATCGTTGCGCAAGGCCGATCGCGGTAGCGAAACCACGTCTTGTGCTGCTAAGCCTTCAATGTCGGCCTCGACAAAGAGTCCAACGGTAAGCGGAATTTGTCCCGGCATGTTTGCCACGCTAGCCACCAATTGCACCATGCGACTGCTGATATCGATTTCAGCTTCAGTTCGCACCACTTTGCCCTGCCAGCGCAGGGCTTGGCCGGCGTAATTAGCATGCAGCGTAACGCTGGGTTGCAGCGCCACCGGCAGCGCACCTCGTTGGGTTGGCGGGAGGTTTAAAAAGGCGAGTTGTCTATCGGCGATTGGCAGCCGAATCTCGACTTGGTCCGCTGCGTACAACGTAGCTATGGTTTGGCCGCGCGAGACAAATTGTCCAATATCGATTTTCTCATTGCGAACCAAGCCGCTGAACGGCGCGTACAACACAGTACGCTTCAAATTTTCTTCGGCTTGCTCGAAGTTAACCCGCGTGTCGTCAAAGGTGGCCTTGGCCATGCGGTAGACGCGCATTGCGTTTTCCAGTTGGGAGCGCGACGTGAGTTTGCGTTCGGCCAGGCTGCCTAAGCGCTGGTACTCAAATTTGGCATGTTCATAGTCGGCCTCTGCCCGCAGTAAAGAGGCTTTGGCGCGATCGCGGCTGTTGCGGTAGTCAAGATCATCAATGCGGGCCAGTTCGTCGCCTGCTTCAAAATAACCGCCGGCGACCAGATTCGGAGATTTCTCGACAAGGCGACCGGAGACCTCCGGAATCAGCTGGCTTTCGACGGATGGGTTCACTGTGCCCTGACTGTGCACGCTGAGTTGCACGGTATCCGGTTGGACAGTCACTACGCGCACAGCAGTGGGCATCGGTTTTGATGCGCTGGGCACCAATTCCGGCGCGGTTGCCATTAAGGAAGCGGCAATTAACAGAGCCCCGAGTAACGCGAGCGCTGGGAAAACAATGGTTCGCATCATGGCAGATGTGCCCCTTTTGATTTGGTATTCAATGTTTGAGTGGTGTCGCCTGCAGTTTGCGAATGCCGGTTAAAGGCTTCTCGAAAAGTAGTGCGATTCAGCTCATGGAATCTCTCCAAGGCTGCTTGCACAGCGTTGGGATCGGTTTGCAGTAGCGCCAGTTCCAGCTCGCGTGCGCATTGGTTATAAGCCAGTCGATCCGGTTCGGTTTGGTCGTGCATGTAAGGTACAACGCTTGGCGCGAGTTGATTAAAGAGCGTCTTGGCGATCAACTGCAGAGGGAGATTTTGACTGCCGGTTAAGAGCGCCTGCATGAGCTCCAGACGCAGCAAGCTGTGTGTTTCGCGATCCAGATCGTCTTGATACAACGATTGCAGCAGAGTCAATACGCGGTGATCTCCCGGGAGTGACTGTGTCTGTACAAGCTGCCGCGCGGCAATGGTGATTAAGCCACTGATGACTAACAAAATTTGATCGACTAACTCCGGGTCGGGCAGTTCGCCCTCGCGCAGCAGGTGGCCAATGATATCGAGGCTGGCCTCGCTGCGGTCGCGCACCCGAGCACCGCCGGGTTTTACATCCGCTAGGCCGAGTTGCTCCAGCTTTTTCATCGCTTCGCGCGCGGCGCCGCGGTGGGCGGTGAATCGTTCCGACAGGTCGCGCTCTGACGGTAAACGTTCACCGACCCGGTAACGGCCGGTGATAATGTCAGAGACAAGGGAGCCGGCAATTTGATCGTGCTTGGTTGCCATAGGTTAATTTGGTTCAGTTGATTGGGAATGGATTGAAGTCGGTGAGTCGAATAAGGGTTAGACGCGTCGTACGAGATCCGCGTAAGGTGCGTTCGCGCTCGCTTTGCATCGGGTTGCCGCGCGTGCAGCCTCGTCCGCCAAGTATCCCGGACTGAGATTGATCCATTCGACTTGGTCTGACCACAATGGTCCGGCCGTCATGGTCGGATCATCATGGTCCGAGCATACTAATTGAAAGCTGGTCGATTTCAAGAGATCGTTACTAAACGTAACGTCGCTTACTCGGCTTTTGTTGACAGGTGGCTGCCTGTCCGAGTCAAACTGGGACCGATTAGCGCGTCGCTGCATAATTGTGGTGCAGTCGCAGGCGATTCGCGCGTACTCGAATGACCGCTAGTGGTGAGTTACCTTTTGAATCACTGCTCTACAAAAGCGCGCTCAATTACATAGTCACCTTGAGCGCCTTGTTGCGGCGACACCGTAAAGCCCCTCATATCTAGGGCCGCACTAACGTCTTTAAGCATAAATTGGCTGCCGCACAGCATTACTCGGTCCGTGGCTGGATCCAGATCGAGGGTGCCGTTTTCGATCAATTCGGTGATGCGCCCTTGTTGGCTAAATGTTTCCCGCGTGACAGTCGGTAAATAAGTCAGCTTGGGTGCGATCATTTCGCCGAGGTACTCATCATTGGGCAGTTGCTTCGTAAAATAATCGTAATAGGCGAGTTCATTTTTTTGACGAACGCAGTGCACCAACACAATGCGCTCAAAGCGCTCGTAGACGTCAGGATCTTTGGTGATGCTTAAAAAGGGTGCCAGGCCAGTGCCGGTTGCCAGCAAAAACAGACGTTTGCCCGGATTAAGGTCGTCGGCAACCAACGTGCCGACAGATTTTTTGCTCATGAAAACGGAGTCGCCGATGCTCAGGTGCTGTAGCCGAGAGGTCAGCGGGCCGTCTTGGACTTTGATCGAGAAAAATTCCAAATAATCGTCGTAGTTTGCGCTAGCGATCGAGTAGGCGCGCAGCAGCGGCTTACCATCGACCATTAGGCCCAGCATGACAAAGTGGCCGTTGTGAAAGCGAAACGCATCAGCACGCGTGGTTTTGAACGAAAACAAAGTGTCGTTCCAGTGAGTGATTTCGGTCACTTTTTCTTCGACTAAGGCAGCCATGTTTTCTCCTGGTGAGCGGCTTATACGTGTTCGCGGTTTACCCGCAAGAGGTCTAAGCTCAGCCGCTAAAGAACGTCAACAAACGCAAAGAAATCAGAGACCTTAGCGATACGCGTCAGAGATTCGCGTTGTGAAGTATGGATCAGCTTATGCCGGTCTTTAATTCGGGCTGGGGTCTAAACGGCTGTTGCAAGGGCCGGGCACAATGACTCTCTCAAATTACAGCCGCGAATGTTAACCCAATGCGAAGGAATAGCGACCCGCTTCTAGAAAGGGAACGCTATATCGTTATAAGTCATGTGGTGTTTGGTGGTGACGTTATTCGAGTCAGCTTTGTGGGATTTTGTCGATGACGGAATGCAGTTTGCGCCTCTGCATGTGCTAACCTCAGCGCCACCCAGTTACTGGCATGAAGGATCCATATATGAAAACTGTTGTAAAAGCGGACGCGTATACTATTTTCCAACGACGCGATGAGCGTTACGCCATCAAAGATGCGAGCGGCAACGCCGTAAACGGCGATGAAAAAACCAAGATTCTTGCAGAGCATGATTTGATCAAGCTTTCGGTCGCCGCGGCACCGGTGGAAGAACCGGCAGCGGAAGCAGCAGAAGCAGCAGCAGAAGAAGAATCAGCAGGGGACGCAGCCGCCGAAGAGTAGGCGTGCACATTAGAACTTATTGCAGGCGTTTTCTATTTTGTGACGGGTCGGGTATTTCGTGAGGGGCATCACATAACTTCAACACCTGTGGCGTTAACAATAGGTCGACAACTGCAAAACAATCAGGAAAATGGCGAAAAAATCAGTAATCAACATGCCTAGCCCGCAGGACGCGAGGTTACAGGTACAGGCAAAATTCGACCCGGCGGGTGACCAGCCCGCTGCCATCGAGAAAATGGTGGAGGGGCTGGAAGCAGGTTTAGCACATCAGACGCTGCTTGGTGTTACTGGGTCCGGCAAGACCTATTCTATTGCCAACGTAATCGACCGGGTGCAGCGTCCCACGCTAGTGATGGCTCCCAACAAGACATTGGCCGCCCAGCTTTATGGCGAGTTCCGGGATTTTTTCCCCAACAACTCGGTTGAGTACTTCGTTTCTTATTACGACTACTATCAGCCTGAAGCCTACGTGCCATCGTCTGATACCTATATCGAAAAAGATGCTTCGATAAACGCGCACATTGAACAGATGCGATTGTCCGCAACCAAGGCCCTCCTCGAGCGCCGCGATGCGATTATCGTCGCGTCAGTATCGTCCATTTACGGCCTGGGCGACCCCCAGTCTTACCACCAGATGGTGTTGCACTTGGATCGCGGAGACCGCTTCGATCAGCGGGTCATTTTGCGGCGCCTGACAGAATTGCAGTACACGCGTAATGATATGGCGTTTCAGCGCGGCACTTACCGGGTGCGCGGCGATGTGATCGATGTCTTTCCGGCTGAATCAGAAAAAGACGCGGTGCGCATCGAATTATTTGACGATGAAGTAGAGTCGCTGTGTATTTTTGATCCGCTGACCGGTGAAATTTTGAACCGTGTGCCGCGTTTTACGATCTATCCAAAGAGCCACTATGTGACGCCGCGAGAGCGTCTGCTCTCGGTTATTGATGACATCAAAGACGAACTTCAGGATCGCTTGAAGGATCTCACTGCAAATCACAAACTCGTCGAGGCGCAGCGCCTCGAGCAGCGCACCCGCTTTGATCTGGAAATGATTCAGGAACTGGGTTATTGCTCTGGCATCGAAAACTATTCGCGTTATCTGTCGGGTCGCGAGCCTGGTGATGCGCCGCCCACCCTGTTTGATTATTTGCCCAGCGATGCGTTGCTAGTGATCGACGAATCGCACGTTACCGTCCCCCAAATTGGCGGCATGTTTAAGGGCGATCGCGCCCGCAAAGAGACCTTGGTTAACTATGGGTTTAGGCTCCCGTCGGCATTGGATAATCGGCCGCTGCGGTTTGAAGAGTGGGAACGACTCGCCCCGCAGATGATTTTTGTTTCCGCGACACCGGGTCCATACGAAAAGAAGAATGGCGCACAAACTATTGAACAGGTGGTGCGGCCGACGGGCTTGGTGGATCCGGAGGTCGAAGTCCGTCCCGCATCAAATCAGGTCGAGGACTTGCTTGATCAATTGCGGCCAGTCATCGACAGGGGCGAACGCGTATTAGTGACCACGCTAACCAAGCGTATGGCAGAGGACCTGACCGAGTATCTTGATGAACAAAGCATTCGAGTGCGCTACCTCCACTCGGATATTGATGCCGTTGAGCGCATGGAGATTCTTCGCGATCTGCGCCTGGGCGAATTTGACGTGCTGATTGGTATCAACCTGCTCCGTGAGGGACTAGATATGCCCGAGGTGAGCCTGGTAGCGATCCTTGATGCTGATAAAGAAGGGTTCTTACGGTCGGAGGGCTCCCTGATTCAGACGGTTGGCCGCGCCGCCAGAAACGTTAACGGCAAAGCCATTCTCTATGCCGATTCGATTACCGGCTCGATGGAGCGAGCTATGCGCGAGACAGACCGTCGACGCGACAAGCAGATTGCGCATAACGCGGAGCACAGCATCGTGCCGCAAACCATTCGTAAAGAGATTGCAGACGTCATGGAAGGGGCACGCAGCGCGCCGGGTAGTGCCAAAGGGTCTCGCAAAAAGACGGCTACTGCTCCGGTGGCCGTACCGGACAATCCGAAAGCACTGGGCAAACTATTAGCGCAGTTGGAAGCCAAAATGCTCAAGCATGCACAAAATCTGGAGTTCGAAGAGGCAGCGTTAGTGCGTGATCAACTGCAAAGTCTGAAGGAGCAGAAGCTGATCGCTTAATGACGGTTCCCACAGGCTAGATCAGCAGACAGAACAAGCTTTAGTAAGGAAATCGATGGCAAGAAGAGGCTCAACAGGCGAGAGACGATCCTGCAAAGGGTGCGAGCAAGACACAAGAAAATCAATTGAAATGGTGGGCGATACTGAATTCGAATCAGTGACCTCAACGATGTCAACGTTGCGCTCTAACCAACTGAGCTAATCGCCCGCAATTCCATTGAGTCGCGCATCCTAGGTCGTGACGCCCTTTTTTTCAATCGCGGGTTGTTAAAACCTGCAGCGCACGACCGGTTAGGCCGCATGAAAAGAGTGTTTGAAAAAGGTGTTTGGGCGAGCTTTCGAGGCCGCCAAGCGCGATTCCCAAACGCATTGCAAAATAGTCAAAATAAGTGCTTCGAAGAGGTGCCATCTAACATCGTATTGACGAGCTGTAGCTGTATAGTGCCGAGGAAATAGATACTACGCCGCGCGCTATGACCTACCTTATGACCGAGGTTGGCACTGAGCTTGCAT
>DJYW01000152.1:0-9675 GCA_002450255.1 Gammaproteobacteria bacterium UBA6968 | reverse complement strand
TCGGCGCTGGGGTGACCATAACAGTGTCACCTTGCTGGCCGATACTAATGTATAACCGACAGCAACGTCTCCAGAGCGTTATCGGGATCTTGTACGCAATCTGGCGACGTCGCTAATCACTGCGCTACTTTGAGGCATAAAACCAGAATATGAAAAGACAAGAAATCGCTCTGATAAAAGGCGACGGTATTGGTCCAGAAATTACCGACGCTGTGGTGGCCATCCTTGCGGCCGCCGGTGCTGCCATTGACTGGATACCGGTGGATGCTGGACTGAGTGCACTGGATCACGGCACAGAACTCATCCCCCAACACACTCTCGACACAATTGGTCGCGTCAAAGTCGCGCTAAAAGGCCCCTGCACGACGCCGGTAGGCGAAGGATTTACCTCGGTGAATGTTCGTTTACGTAAAGCTTTTAATCTGTATGCCGCTGTACGTCCGGTGCGCAGCGTGCCCGGCGTCGGCACGCGTTATTCGGATGTGGATCTGGTCATCATTAGAGAAAACACTGAAGGCTTATACAGCGGCGTGGAAAACGAAGTCACGCCGGGTGTAGTGATGAGCATGAAAGTCGCTACTGAGAACGGCTGTCGACGTATCGCCAAGTGGGCGTTCCGCTACGCAAACCGCAAGGGACGTGGCCGGGTGAGCGTGCTGCATAAGGCCAACATTATGAAAATGACCGATGGCCTCTTCTTAAAGTGCGCCGAACAAGTGCATGAGACAGACTATCCCAACATCGAATTTCAAACCGCTATCATCGATGCGGGCTGCATGCGGTTAATTCAGGATCCGGCACAGTTTGATGTGTTGCTGTTGGAAAACCTTTATGGCGATGTAGTCAGTGATTTGTGCGCAGGTCTGGTCGGCGGTTTAGGCGTAGTGCCTGGCGCGAACTACGGCGATGACGAAGCGATATTTGAAGCCGTGCATGGCAGTGCCCCGGATATAGCGGGCCAGAACATTGCGAATCCTTTAGCACTGTTGATGTCTGCCGTGATGATGCTGAATTACCTGTCGGAAAAGAACCAGGATGATGCATACGCCGATTGCGGCGCACGCATTCGGGATGCGTATGACGCCGCACTGCGTGCTGGCGAAAGCACTCGCGACCTTGGTGGCAGTCTTAATACCCAGGAATTTGCTGATGCGGTCATCGCCCGCTTAGGCTGAGTGCCGCTGCACAAACGAATCGCGCAAATCATAATGCGTTACCGCAAGCCGGCGAGCTTATGCGAGCACGGGCGCGCTAGAGGGAGAGGACTGGTGCTGGAGGACTTTGTAATTCGGCAGGTACTGCCGCAGATCGTTCGGTAGATGCTTCTCAGGGTAGCTTGACAGAAGCTACCCACAGATCGCTCACCCACAAGTTTCAAACTTTTATCAACGACGGCTAGCACATGGCAGCAAATGCATCGATTAAACAGACAGTGACCGTTTGGTTTGACAGCCAATGTCCGCTCTGCTGTCGAGAAATCGCTTTTATGAAACGGCTCGACTGGTTCGGCAAAGTGGCGTTTATTGATATTGAGGTCGCAACGAATTGTCCGCTCGATCCACAGGTTCTGCTGCAGCGATTGCATGCCCAGGCCCCCGGTCAACCGATAGTTAATGGGGCCGCCGCGTTCGCCCTGTTATGGCGTCATTTACCGTTGCTGCGCCCGCTGGGAGAGCTTGCACGCATCCCCATCGTTCTGCGTATTTTGGAGCGACTCTACGTGCGCTTTCTGCGAGTGCGGCCTCGTTTACAGCTGTGGTTAACGCGTAAGAGCCAGCGACGTGCGGGCAATTAGCGGGGATCTGAACCGCGCGCATTGCGGTAACATGTCCGCGTGAATTATGGCCTGCTAAATTGCGCTTTGGTTAATGACGGGCCAGTAAATCGTGTTTGGGTAAGTTAAACTTCGCGGTAGCGCTAGGGGAAGCACAGGTATGATGAATTTTTCGGTTGTTAACAATATCGCTATGCTGCATTTGGATGACGGCAAAGCCAATGCGGTTAGCCATGCGTATGTGGACGCAATGAATGCAGGCTTGGATCGGGCTGAGCAAGAAGCGGCCGCAGTAGTTATTACTGGTCGCGAAGGTGTCTTCAGCGCCGGATTCGATTTAAAAGAACTGCAGAAGGGCGAAGCCGAGCGCACGGCACTGGTCGCTAAGGGCGCGCATATGCTGTTGCGTTTGTTTACCCACCCGCAGCCCATTGTTGCAGCCAGTGCCGGCCATGCCGTAGCCGCCGGTGCGTTGGTTTTACTGGCTGCAGACACGCGTATAGGGGCTTCCGGTGAGGCTAAGTACGGTTTGAATGAAACCGCCATTGGTATGTCGTTACCGCCTTTTGGTATGGAACTCGCGTTGTGTCGTTTGACGAAAACCGCGCAGACGGCGGCTATTCTTCAGTCGACATTGTACTCGCCAGACGGCGCTCTAGAGGTAGGGTATCTGGATGAAGTCGTCGCTGGCGAAGCATTGCTTGACCGCGCGATGGAGCAGGCGGCGGCATTGGCTCAGTTGTCGGGCGAAGCCTACGCCGCGAACAAGCTCAACGTGCGTCGCGAGCACATTGTGCGTATCGAGGCGAGTCTAGGAGGCTAACAAATCGAAACCTTGCCGGCACAACTGGTTCAGCGGGTGATAGCGAGTTAGAGACAAGGCGCAGCTTTATCCAAAAGATCCTCAGTTTGGATTGGTGTATTTTAATTGATCAGCGAGCCTATAGGCTAATCTCGACAAGCAATGCAGCACGTTTTACAAAAAGTAATAGTCCTTGCGGAAGCGTTAACGAAGCAGTCTTAAAACCACGAAAAGTCGAGGTGATGGCAATTTTAAAGGTGAGCAAAGCGGTTAAATCTGCTTGAATGATCGCTGGGTGGTCAGTAGAATGCCGTCCGCTTTATGTCAGGAGCGTTTTCGTTCGTTCTTAGAAGCATCTGATTTTTCGAGACTTTTCGCAAAAGCAGAACACGAATTGAAAGCGTATGTCAGCAACATATGGGAGATGCCCATTAAAAGAAGTAGCAAACGCGGTGACCGGTCAATATTGAACGATGACATCGCAGCAAGCGATGTTCGATTGGTCGCAGCAGATGGTAGCCAAAGAGGGATTGTTTCTCGTGCAATAGCACTGGAGGAAGCAAGACAATCTGGTTTAGATCTAGTCATGGTGGCAGCAGACGCTAGCCCACCGGTGTGCAAGATCATGGACTATGGCAAACACCTTTTCGAGTTGAAAAAGACTCGCGCGGCGCAGCGTAAAAAGCAGAAGCAGATCCAGGTTAAGGAAATCAAATTCCGGCCTGGCACTGAAGAAGGCGACTATCAGGTAAAACTACGCAACCTGAGGCGCTTCTTAGAGGATGGAGACAAAGCCAAAGTTTCCTTGCGTTTCCGGGGTCGGGAAGTGGTTCACCCGGAAATTGGTATGACTCTGATGAGTCGCATATCAGATGATCTGGACGATTTAGGTACAGTGGAAGCTGAACCAAAGTTTGAAGGTCGGCAAGTGGTGATGGTATTGGCCCCACGAAAAAACAAGAAGAGCGCGCCTGCTCAGCAGGCATAGACCGAAGCGCAAACCCATCAGGCCGTGGCCTGTAATCAGGGCCCGGTTGTTGAGTTGTTTTAAACAATTCCACGCCTGGTCGTAACAATTGAATCGCGTGGAGAAAGGCAAATGCCTAAGATGAAAACGAACCGAGGTGCTGCGAAGCGATTTCGTAGAACTGCCAAAGGGTTCAAGCACAAGCAGGCTAATAAAAACCATATTCTGACGAAGAAGGCGCCTAAGCGTAAGCGTCAGCTTCGAGGTCTTGAGGCCGTCGCCGCAGCAGATGCGCCGGCAGTGCGCCGCATGTTACCCAGCAAGGCGAGATAAGGAGCACCCATGTCCAGAGTAAAACGTGGCGTGGCTTCGAGAGCGCGCCGTAAAAAAGTACTAGCAGCAGCCAAAGGCTATTACGGTGCTCGCAGCCGTACGTTCCGTGTTGCTAAGCAAGCCGTCATCAAAGCCGGTCAATACGCTTATCGCGACCGTCGTCAGCGTAAGCGCCAATTTCGACGCCTTTGGATCGTCCGTATCAACGCAGCGGCTCGTTTGCACGACCTGTCTTATAGTCGGTTTATCAATGGTCTTAAGCGGGCTGGCATTGAAGTGGATCGCAAGGTCTTAGCCGACATTGCTATGCACGAGCCTGATACTTTCGCGGCCCTGGCGCAGCGCGCCCAAGCGGCTTCCGCAGAAGTGGCTGCCGCAGCATAGCGCGTGGGGCAGCGTCATTCGCGCGAAGACGCATAAGCGTCTTTTTGTCTATAACGCGTTGGCGTTTTTTAGCAAAGCCACACGGACTCGGGTCGGTCACGAGGGAAGAATGAGAGTTCTTCCCTTTTTTGTTGGAAAAAAAGATGGATATAGATGCAACCCTGCAAGCAGGTCTCGAAGCCGTCGCGGCTACCGAAGACTTGCGCGCCTTGGATGATGTCCGTGTCGCTTATCTCGGTAAAAAGGGTCAGCTGACCAGCCTTCTGAAAAGTCTGGGCAAGCTCCCGGCAGAAGAACGGCCGCAGGTGGGTGGCTTGATCAACTCGGCGAAGGAACAGTTGGCCGCAGCGATTGGTGCTCACAAGACCGCGTTACAGGCAGCCGCAATGCAAGCCACCATTGCCGCGTCTGCGGTAGACGTAACGCTGCCGGGACGGCGCGGTTTTGACGGGGGTTTGCATCCTGTCAGCCAGGCTATGCAGCGCATAGAAAGCATCTTTAGCGCTGCGGGTTATGCGGTAGTAAGCGGTCCTGAGGTGGAAACCGACTATTACAATTTTGCTGCCCTGAATATTCCGAGCCACCATCCGGCGCGAGCCATGCACGATACCTTCTACTTCGGCGATGGCACCCTTTTGCGAACTCACACCTCGCCGAGCCAGGTGCACACCATGGAATCGCAGACCCCGCCCATTCGGGTGATTTGCCCGGGACGGGTTTATCGTCGCGACTCTGATCTGACACACAGCCCAATGTTCCACCAGGTCGAAGGCTTGGTAATCGACAAAGATATTAGCTTTGCCGACTTGAAAGGGACGGTTGCCGAGTTTTTACGCCAGTTCTTTGAAAAAGAATTGGCGGTTCGTTTCCGGCCATCCTATTTCCCGTTCACCGAACCGTCTGCGGAGGTTGATGTTCAATGTGTGCATTGCCTCGGCAAAGGCTGTCGTGTGTGCAGTCACACCGGCTGGTTGGAGGTGATGGGCAGCGGCATGGTGCACCCGAACGTGTTAACAATGTCAGGGATTGATCCGGAGGAGTATTCCGGCTTCGCATTCGGGTTTGGTGGTGATCGCCTGGCTATGTTGTTGTACGAGGTGGACGACCTGCGTTTATTTTTTGATAACGATTTGCGTTTCCTGCGCCAGTTTAACTAGGGAAATCAGATGAAGTTCAGTGAAGCATGGCTCCGCGAATGGGTCGATCCCAGCCTGACTCAAGACGAGCTAGTACATCAGCTGACTATGGCTGGCCTTGAGGTGGACGGCATTGAGCCGGCCGCCGAAACATTCAGTGGCGTTGTCTTAGCGCGGATCGAAACTGCCGCGCCGCACCCCGATGCGGATAAACTACAAGTCTGCGAAGTCAATGATGGCAGCGCCACGTATCAAGTTGTTTGCGGCGCTCCAAACGCGCGCGCAGGGCTGGCGACGGCATTTGCCCGAGTCGGCGCGGTCTTGCCAGATAACTTCAAAATTAAGGCGGCCAAGCTGCGTGGCGTCGAATCGTCCGGCATGCTGTGTAGCGCTGCTGAATTGGGCCTGGGTCAGGATCACGATGGCATCATCGAACTGCCTGGCGACCTGGATCTGGGTAGCGATCTTAATGCGCTGATTAACGATCTGCTGGCGCTGCCCGACAGCACCATCGATTTAGATTTAACACCGAACAGAGGCGACTGTTTGTCCATGATGGGACTCGCTCGCGAGGTGGGTGTGTTGAACGAGCTGAGCGTTCAGTATCCGGTCATCGAGCCGGTCGAACCGCGCACTGAGACTACCTTTCCGGTGGTGGTCGAAGCCGCCGCGCAGTGTCCGCGCTATTTGGGTCGTGTCATTGAGAATGTGGATTTAACGCAACCTTCGCCGCTGTGGATGCAGGAGCGTTTGCGTCGCTGCGGGCTGCGCAGTATTGATGCGGTGGTGGACGTTACCAACTATGTACTGATGGAACTCGGCCAGCCCATGCACGCGTTTGATCTGGCGCAGTTGAATGATCATATTTGCGTGCGCATGGCTAAACCTGCTGAAAGCCTCACCCTTTTGGATGGTCAAGCAGTTAGCTTAGACGAACAAACGCTGCTCATTACCGACGCCAAAGGGCCGGTTGCTATGGGCGGGGTAATGGGCGGCGAGCACAGCGGTGTAAGCGCGCAGACTCAAAACGTATTTTTAGAATGCGCTTTTTTTGCGCCGATTGCGATTGCAGGTACAGCGCGGCGCTATGGTTTGCATACTGACGCATCGCACCGTTACGAGCGCGGCGTCGATTCAGAATTGCAGTGGCTTGCCATGCATCGCGCGACCGCTTTGTTGCTCGACATTGTTGGCGGTGAACCGGGTCCAATCACCGAACAGTTGAGCGGCGCCCATTTACCGGAGAGAAGTCCGGTTCGGTTGCGTCAAACTCGCCTCGATACGATATTGGGTGTTGCGGTAGATCCCTTCCAAATTGATAAGTGGCTACAACGCCTGGGCTTTGCCGTTACCGCTCGAGAAGACATCGGCGCCGGCGTGACCTGGCAAGTCGCAGTGCCAAGCCATCGTTTCGATATCGCTATCGAGGCCGATTTAATCGAAGAGATTTGCCGCATTTACGGCTACAACAATATTCCGACGACGTTGCCGAAAAGCACTTTGCCGCCAGCGCAGATTGCGCTGACCGAGCACAGCGTGACTGAGTTAAAAGCACGTATGACCGGGCTGGGCTTTCAGGAAGTGATCACTTACTCATTTGTTGATCCGAAAACGCAGCAGGTGCTGCATCCGACGGCCGAGGCACTGCAATTAGCTTATCCAATGTCCTCCGAACAATCGGTCATGCGCGTCAGCCTGATTACCGGGCTATTGGACGCGGCTAAAGTCAACCAGGCTAGACAACAGAAAGAAGGGCGCATATTCGAGTATGGCCAGGTGTTTTTGCCGGGCGACGGCCAATCTTCTCTCGCGCAGCCAAATCGGTTAGCCGGTCTTCTGTGGGGCAACAGAGCGCCAGAAAACTGGACCCAGAACAGTATTGAAGCAGACTTTTTCGATCTTAAAGGCAGTCTGGAGACGCTTTTTGCTTGGTCTGGTCAGGCCATTCGCTTGACCCCTAGCAAGCGTAATTTGTTGCATCCCGGGCAAGGCGCAGACATCTGGATAGAGGACCAAGTTGTTGGCTTTTTAGGTCGTCTGCATCCCGGCGTGCAAGAACAACTGGGTTGTGACACCGCTTTGTTCTTTGAAGTTGATGCGGCTGCCGCGCAACGGTCACCGCAGCGCCACTATGAGAGTATCTCCAAGTTTCCGCAGGTGCGTCGTGATCTGGCGGTCGTCGTTGGTCGTGACGTGAGTGCCAGTGAGCTGGTGACGGCAGCATCCGCAGCAATAGATCGGCATCTTCTTGGGGTCACGGTATTCGATCTGTATGCAGGGGAAGGCATCGGCGCAGACGAGAAGAGCGTCGCTCTGGGCTTGACGTTACAGAGCCAAACGGCGACTCTAACTGAGGAAGAAATTTCCCGGTACGCGCAGCAAGCGCTTGATGCATTGCAAAACCAATTTGGTGCGCGGCTTAGGTAATCGTAGGGTATTGCCGTCTAACCGCGAGCGAATGTCTAGGGCCCAAGCGACAATTGTGATTTTCTCCCGCGCCAAGCCACGTTACCTATTTGTTAGGGCTCACATAAAGTCGCAGGGCTACCGCCCGGAATTGCGCAGGTTATACGATGGCAATGTAGGCGCAGTACAGCACCAAAGATACCGTCCGAACGCGGATAGACTAATGGCCAGAAAACAATAGATAAGAATAAGAAAGAAGAGCAAAAACAAAAAATCGACACCAGACGAACTTGCGAAACACTACAGCAATGATCAGAGGATTAAACGAGGAGGCGACTTTGGCGGCACTGACCAAAGCTAAAATTGCAGAACAATTATTCGACGAATTGGGTTTGAATAAGCGAGAAGCCAAAGACATCGTCGAGCTGTTTTTTGACGAATTGTCAGAATCTCTAGAAAACAACGTCCAAGTGAAACTTTCTGGATTCGGTAATTTTGATTTACGAGAGAAGTCGGAACGGCCGGGACGCAATCCGAAAACTGGTGAAGAAATCCCTATTACCGCGCGCAGAGTTGTTACCTTTAAGCCTGGTCAAAAGTTGAAGTCGCGAGTCGAAGCTTTTGCGGGCGATGCTGATGCGGCGAGCTCGGGGCGTTAGGGCGTGTTGTCCGAGGCTAAACAACTCCCCAAAGAATTGCCGCCGATTCCAGGCAAACGCTACTTCACGATTGGCGAGGTCAGCTTGCTCTGCGATGTGAAGCCCCATGTACTGCGTTACTGGGAACAGGAATTTCAACAGCTCAACCCCACCAAGCGCCGGGGCAATCGACGTTACTATCAGCGTCAGGACGTATTAATCATTCGGCAAATACGTAGTCTGCTTTACGAGCAAGGGTTTACCATTGGCGGTGCTCGACAGAAGCTGTCTAGTACCGAAGCCAAACAAGACCAGAGCCAGTCCAATCAAATGGTCAAGCAACTTTTGGTAGAACTCGAAGAATTATTGAAGGTGCTCAAGTCCTAGCCTGACAATAACCGTAAACCGGATTGCAGGGCGCGTACTGGGTTTGTCGTTATGGTCCATCTGCACTCCGTTTTGCTCCTAATCCTCTATTCATTTGCGCCGATCAGCGTGGCGGAAAATGCCGACCAAAAACTGATCTATTCAGCCCGAATGGCCATGCTGAATGCTGGCGATTTAACCTTGCAATATGTTGAAAATGGCAGTGCCTTCGAGGTGTTGGGTCGTTTTAAAACCTCAAAATCGCTGAGCAAGTACTACACATGGAACGGGGTATTTGTCAGCAAAGCACGACGGGTGGATGAGCGCATCACTACCGATGCCTATTTGACCATCAGTTCCAGCAGCGATGATCCCATTCGCTTGGTGGTATATACCCCGGATGAAGTGCGCGTGCTCGATGACAATCAAGAAGAGGTCGAAAGTCGCGATATTCCGAAGGGTAGCGACCTGATTTCCGCGTTGTTTTTTGTCCAAGGTTGCTATGACCAGCCCTATGTGAACGACGGCGAGGACCACTACCCAATCAAATTGAAGACGAGTTGGACTAGTCGCGTGAATATGGGACTCGGGTTCTACGAAGGCGAAGTTATCAACTGCCGCTATCGAGTCGCGGATCGCAAGGGGCGGCGACGCACAGTAGAAGTGGCAATGGCTAATACCGAAGTAGGATGGCGAGCAGTGCGGGTGCAAATCAAAATACCCATGCTGCCAGATCCAGTGTTGCGCTTACGCTGGCCAGTCGGTACGTCGAGTTAGCGTTTGCTGGACTAGCTAAACCGCGCGTCGCTTTTCCGATGCGGAGCCAGAGGGTATGATGCCGGTCGTTTCGGGGCGTAGCGCAGTCTGGT
>DJYW01000002.1:33912-34101 GCA_002450255.1 Gammaproteobacteria bacterium UBA6968 | reverse complement strand
TTCTTTCTTCATAGCTTTTTTTCGTTCGTAACCTTTTCTAATCAGCGCTTTTCATGTCTCGCTTTTGAATGGATGACCTTGTGATGCGCGAAAAATGCAGGCCTTTGCCATCGTTTGCTCTATCGCTTTCGAACCACCGAGCAGAGATTAAAGAGGGCTATCTACGGATCGGTGTACGGGATCGGTGTA
>DJYW01000002.1:33164-33598 GCA_002450255.1 Gammaproteobacteria bacterium UBA6968 | reverse complement strand
ATCGGTGTACGGGATCGGTGTACGAGCACAGGCCCATTCTTGCAGCGTAGATTCTCGACATCGCAGAAATCCGACTAAATGCTTAAAAGAATCGACGACAGGTCGTTAATTAAAAGGTGACAATCAGAAAACGAGATCAAATTTGCGCAAATCGGGCGTAACGAAGAAAGGGTCTGGCGGTTCTAGGCGTCTCAATTGCGACGAAAAGCAGCCTGAATTAGCGGAGAAGATTGGAGAAGAGACCGATAGAAAGACTGGTGGGCGATCAGGTAAAAGGGATCGATGGAGGATACGGCGGAAGTAAGTGAGGCAGACCTGACAGCCAGCTAGACAAGCAAACAGACACATCGGCACGAAATAAACTGATTAAAGCGACCGAGAGCGGAATGAGGGAAGCAAAGGGACGAGATCGGTCTTTTTTCCTCTCTTCCTCT
>DJYW01000002.1:30276-32822 GCA_002450255.1 Gammaproteobacteria bacterium UBA6968 | reverse complement strand
CCCTTTTTCCCCTTTGCCTCTTTTTCTCTTTTTCAATAAGCGCCGTAGGACGACACCAAGCCCTTTACGGGCAGGATCGGAATTAGCTCGCTAACCTCTCAATGGCCCGCTCTATGATCTGTCTAAAAGTGGTTTCGCTCTGCACGCCCGGCAGCATGTACCGCCCGCCCATGACATAGGCCGGTACAGCGGAGATATTCAACGGCAACGCTCGTTCGAGCTGATCGCTCAATCGTTTTTCCTGCTTTGGTGTCGGTTCAGGCAACCAGCCTAAGGCCGCTACATTCAAACCGGCTGATTTTGAAGCACGGACCAATTCGTTGGCATCCCCGATATCACGCCCCTCTTGAAAATAAGCACGGAACAACTGTTCGGCGAGCGCGTGTTGTTTACCGCTGGCATAAGACCATTCCAAAAGATGATGTGCCAGGCGTGTATTGGGGACGCGCTGTATCAAGTCATAGCGCAGTGTTAACTGCTCTTCAGAGGCAGCGGCGCTGACGCGGCTGGGGATCTTATGTGCTGCCTCAGCAGCTCCATCACCATGACGGCGACGCAGAAAGTCAGCTCGAGCTATACCTTCGGGTGGCAAGTTCGGAGCGAGTAAATAGGGCCGCCAACGCAGCTCGACTTGATTTCCCAGATCGCTCTCTAAAATGCGATCCAACCGTTGTTTACCAATAAAACACCAAGGACAAATCACATCGGAGAAAATTTCCAATGTAAGCATGACGTCGCTCCAAACCTAACCAACTGTTATTTTACGATGACAAGTCACTGTAACCAGACCCAGAGGCGCGTTCCGCAAAGCCATCACCCTGGCAAGGCGCCAAATCAAACACACACTGCTAATAGTACGGGAGCAGGCTAGCGCCTTGCTATCAATTCCAAGCTTCAGGCTCAGAGACTGCCAAGCTTGGTTAAGATGACTAACTATTGGCAAGCTTATGCAAACGCCGACACATCATTATCAATCCAAACGCCTTAGAGGCGGGCCAACCTGTAAAATAAGCCCCATATGGAACCCGTGGTCAAGAATAGCTCCACACAAATGAAATGGTCTCGGTGTTTAATCACCGTGGCACGCTTTATGCTTTGTGTTTTTGGCTAATGGCCCCGCATTCATTACGTTTGCAGACAAGCCCCAACGGGGTGCCCAAATAAGAAAAACCAAAGCGAGAAAAAAGGGCACATTCCCATTCTCCCGCTCAACTGAGGTATCTTAGATGACTATGACTACGCTACTTACTCGCATCTTTTTAGGCATTATCGGTTTCGTCTGCCTGGGACTAGGCTTACTTGGCCTTGCGGTCCCTCTCATGCCCGGCTTCCTGTTTTTAGGTGTTGCCGTAATCTGTCTAGCAAGCGCTTCACCCTATGTTGCCAGTAAGATGGCTAAAAACCCACGTTTGGGCCGCTTCCTAAACCGCCTGGAAGCTGGCAAGGACCTGCCTTTCAAAGATCGCGTGAAACTTGCTGGCCTAGCCTGCGTAGAGATGCTCAATGGCTCCAAGCGCAGTTAAGCGCTCGCCAATCTGCGTTGTCGGTGCAATGAGCTATGACCAGATAGCCCAAACCGAACAACCATTTCTTCAGAATGGCCCTGCCCTGAATTGCAAACTCATCAACCTCACACGGCATTTCGGAGGCTGTGGCGGCAACATCGCCTTTGGCATCACCCAATTAGGGCCACCGCCTTTGTTGTTGAGTGCTTTAGGACAAATCGACGCTGCCGCGTATCAGCAACACTGCGCGGAACACGGCATAGATCAAACAGGAGTCCTGATGTTTGATGAAGCACATTGCGCTCGCGCAATGGTCTTTTCCGATCCACTAGAACAACAGTTCACAGCTTTTTTTCCTGGACCGGTGCCAGTTGTTGCGGACTGGCAAAAACATCTTGCGAGCGTGCAGCAGGACCTGCAAACAGCGCGCGTTATGCTTTGCGCTCCTTATCCCGAAGCGCTAATGCGCGAATCACTGCGGACCCTTCGCCAAATGAACCCGCAGGCTTTGCGTTTATGGTGTCCCGGTCAGTATGCCGATCGCTTGGACACGTACGCGATGACTGAGTTCGCGGGCGAATGGGAATGGCTGATCGGGAATGAGCACGAAATCAAACACTTACGCCAAATCAGCGGCTCCGAACTAGACACGAAGACTCTGATTGAAACGCGCGGCGGTGAGCCTGTGCGCGTGCAGTTCGCGGATGGTGACGTCAGACAGTTTAACGTTGCCGAGCAACCGATGGTGGCCGATCCAACCGGCTGCGGAGACGCTTTCGCGGCGGGCTTCAGCCAGTCCATTGCCCAAGCGCTCTCGCCAACCGAGTCGCCTGCCGCATTGCCCTTAGAGAAAACGAAAGCCTTGATCAGTTTAGCGGTACAACAAGGCATCCGTCTTGCGAGTGCGTGTTTGCGACATACTGGTTGTCAAAGCTATCAGATCGACCGCAACGCCTTATGAGGTCGATCTCTTTTGTCCGACTGCTCTTTGTCTTTGAGTTCTCTGTACATCTGAGTTCGCTGCACCGCTGCGTTCTCTTT
>DJYW01000002.1:27408-29939 GCA_002450255.1 Gammaproteobacteria bacterium UBA6968 | reverse complement strand
TGGCTACTCTTTACCGCTGGCTACCCCTTACCCAGGGTTAGGCTCGAACCGGCTTCGCAAACAAACGCTCGCAGCCGGTGCCGGCCAAAAACTCAAGTAGCGTCGCGCGATCTGCTGCTTCTAATGCAACGAATTGCTGCCGCAGCCACTGCAAGCATTTAGCCTGATAAGGGAACGGTTTCTGCACCCAGGGTCGGCCATCAATTTCGGTTTCAACCTCGGCCGCGCCTGATTCTATCGCCGCCGCATTTGCCAATAGCGCCGGGACATAAACGCGACCCACCTCAACAAAGAGGTTACGCAGCGAATCGCTCAGATTATCGGCATCACACCAATCGTCTGGCTGAGGGTTCATACCCGACAAATCTTCTACCACACCAACCCACGCAACAACGCGAGTTGCCAGGTCAACCGCTATCGCCATAGGTGTTGGGTCAAATGTAGCAAGCTGGGTCAATTGCCCGTACAAACCAAAATCGCTGGCAGCCGGGCGCTCGCCGAACATAAACGAAGACTGATTCATATGCTCGCTCATGAGCGTCAGCAGGCGCTTATAGCTGTCTTCGATAACCGGCGCAGTCGTATCATTGCTACCCACCACATAGAGCCGTGAAATCTGTCGGTTTTTTATGTAGTCGCTAAGCGGGGCGAGTTCCTCTTCCGTCAAAGTCAAACCGCGCCAACGCGGCAGCGTTGCGCCCGCCTTATCAATATCGGCCTGGTAGTACCAACGATAATGAAACATGGCCTTAGTCAACCACTCGTCGGCAAAGTCTTCCAACAGATAATCTAAAAAGGCGGTCACCGGGTGCGACGGGATGACGGACCTTCCGGTGTAGTCATCCTCAAGGCGCCGGATGATGGGAGTCGAATCGACGACCGCTTCTAATTCACCGGAACGATCGGGCAAAAAGAAAGTAGGCAGCAGCTCCACCTTGGGCTTTGGCAACCCTTCCAACTCGGCGCCAAACAAACCGCTGATAATCAGCCGGTACGGAATTTGCCGGTAGCGCAATATGGCTATCATTTTGCGCGTATACGGTGAGCCTGGAGCCCCTTTAAGTGGAATCGCATGAGAATGGTTTAGTGCTGACATGTTCGCCCCCTCTGTTAATCTTCGTCAGTGTAATGCCTGCGTCGGCAGGTACAACCAGACAAAAATAGCGCCTATCGAGGCAGCCCAATAAGACGCGCGGCGGTGACGATACCCCAACCGAAAACCTGCGTTACAAAAACAAATTGGCAGCCGGCAAGATGGTGGCAAGATGACGAGACCAAAACGTTATTAGGCAAACTGGGCGACCCAGCTAATCCGAAGACCCGAACAGAGAACAACAATGACCAACGCATTCACCGATTGGCTTACTCAACTACCGCGTCAGACCCTCGGCCACTGGCCTACCCCATTGGTGCTACTGCCCCGTCTCTCTGCAGAATTAGGCGGTCCGCGCATTTGGCTAAAACGCGACGATTGCAGCGGTTTGGCTACCGGCGGCAACAAGACGCGCAAACTCGAATATTTGCTTGGTGCCGCGCTAGCCCAAGGGACTGATACCATCGTGACCTATGGCGCGGTGCAGTCTAATCACGCCCGGCAAACGGCCGCAGCGTGCGCGAGCGTCGGCCTGCAGTGCCATCTTATTCTGAGCCAACGGGTCGATTGGCCTTATCCAGCCTATAACAGTCAAGGCAATGTGTTTCTGGATAGCTTATTGGGTGCGCACGTGCACCAGTGCGAGGTAGCCGATACTGAAATGACTCGGACCAAACTGCTGGCCCAGCTTGAAGACCAGGGCGCGCGGGTCTATGAGATACCTGCCGGTGGTTCTGCGCCGCTCGGCGCCCTCGGCTATGCCAACTGTGTGCTGGAGTTGGCCCAACAGACTGAGCAGCTTGGCATTCAGCCTAAGACCGTCCTACATGCGTCGGCAAGCTGCGGTACGCAAACAGGGTTGGTTTATGCAAGCGAGCGTCTGCAATGTGATTGGCAAGTGCTGGGCATCAATGTTTATCACCCAGATCCTGCGACCTTGGTCGCGCGCATAACCAGCTTGCTCGAGAAAATAGGCGAAACCTATCCGGATCAGGCGCTCGCAAAAATTCCCGACATTCACGTGAATCACGCCTATATGGGGAGCGCATACGGCCAACCCACGGAGGCAGGCCTGCAGGCGATACGCTGGGTAGCCGGTCTGGAGGGCGTTTTGTTTGATCCGGTTTACTCCGGCAAAGCCCTAGCCGCGCTTATCGATCAGATTGATCTCGGCAACTTTAGCCACACCGATGACGTGATCCTCATTCATACCGGTGGCGTGGCAAGCTTGGCGGCTTATGTGGATGCGTTTAAGTGAAACGCTAATTTGCAAATTAATCGTTAACGAGGCGAGGAAGATTTAGACCACCAAAGCGGAGGGGCGCAGCGAAACATAAAAGCGCAGCAGATGGCGCCCAACAAGTCTCCGCCTGCCCCAAAAAGTTTTAAACAGTTTTTTGCGAGAGCTTTTGTTTCAGCTCTTTTCTCAAGCTCTTTT
>DJYW01000002.1:25966-27074 GCA_002450255.1 Gammaproteobacteria bacterium UBA6968 | reverse complement strand
TTTTCTCAAGCTCTTTTTCCCAGCTTTTTTCTGCAGTACTTTTTAACAGCTCTGTGAAACGGCTGCGTTAGACAACTTTTCGAATGGACTTTTGGAATCGGCGGATTAGAAAGCTGTTTGTCCCGCCGCACGCTTTCCAAGCGTGTTGTTAAATCCGCCCTAAACCCGTCTAAAACTCGCAATAAAGCCAGGCAATAATCGTAACCCTTACCAGCGCTGGCTAACTGATACCTTTAGCCAACAAACATTCCACCGTTTGGAAACAGGGTCTGTCCGTTGAAATAGCTGGACGCATCGCTCGCTAAAAACATAACCGTATTAGCAATTTCCTCCGGGCGACCAAACCGCTGCATGGGGGTCATAGTCATCACCGTATCCATCCATTCCGGGGACTGTCGAATACTTGCGGTCATAGGCGTCTCAATGAACCCGGGACCAATTGCATTAACGCGCACACCCAACTGGCTCATTTCCTCCGCCAACACCTTCGTCAGCATGATGACACCGGCTTTGGACACGCAGTAATCTGAAGCGCCCGGCAACGGTCGCTGTCCCGCAATAGAGGCTATATTGATGATGCTGCCGCTGCCTCGCTTCAACATTTCGCGTACCGCATAGCGATCCGTCAACATCACACCAGTAAGATTGATATCCAGGACCTTTTGCCAATCCGCCAAATCGCGGTTATGCAGCATCATCTCCGCCGGATCGGTGGCCATTTCAGATACCTCACCGCTGACGTAATTAGCCGAAGACACCCCGGCAGCGGCGACCGCGACATCTATCTGACCAAACAGCTCCAATGTCTGTGCAAATAAGGCTTCCTGGCTTTGCTCCGAGGTCACATCAACAGGCACGAATGCCACGTCGTTGCTGTAGCCACTCAAATCTTTAGCCGCCTGCGCACCGCGTTCTTCATTGATATCCGCAATCACCACTTTGGCGCCCTGCTGCAAAAACTGCTGTGCTGTGATTCGACCAATCCCACTCACGCCGCCGGTAATTACCGCGACTCGATTATCTAGTACACCCATCCCTCACCTCTCTGATTTGTCTCTCTGCTTTGTCTCTCTGCTTTGTCTCTCTGCTCTCTGCTCGTTGCTCGCTG
>DJYW01000002.1:0-25665 GCA_002450255.1 Gammaproteobacteria bacterium UBA6968 | reverse complement strand
CTGCTCGTTGCTCGCTGCTCGCTGCTCGTTCGAATCTATCCGAGCGTATCGGCCGTTTTCGAATCGTTAAATCCGGCTAACCTGATCCGTTACTTAGGCGTAATTTTTGGGCTTCTTATTTTGGGCTTCTTATTTTGCGCCACTTTTAAGAGCTACTTTTCGTACCCCCTTTTCCCCTGCGCTCTATTAGCAGCGTGCTGTCGAAGGCTTACTATCCTGTTTGCTCCTGGCCTAGCTTTCACTGACCGGCAACGGTAAGCGAATCGAATCCCGTTCAACCGCCAGCTTCTGCGTCCGCGGGCTCACCCGCAATAGCGGTTTGTAGCGATGGGTACCGCGGTTGATCAATACGCAACCGATGTAAGACTGAATTACGCAGATAGCTCTGCAAACCGGCGTCACTAAGAGCGATGTCACCTTGGCGCAAAGCCGCAATCAGCTGCCAACGCAACGACTCGACCGTGGGGCGTTGTGCTGCATCCTGCCACGGCAGCAAAGCCATTAGCGCCCGCCACTCTGCTTTGGCACCCGATTCACCGAGCAGCATTTCGCGCTGCACGATGGCCAGCGAATTCGCAGCAACCCGGGCCATAAACTGGGTTCTGCCAGCGGTTTCGGACATGACTTCGTCACGTAAAAAATCAATGACGCTGCTTAACAACTCATCCGTGTTCGGCATATGTAAATTGGTCTTAGCATCAGTTGCAGCTGGCTTCGCCTCGGTAACCGGCCCAGGAAACAGCAGGTTAACGCAATCCATCTGACATTCACTGGAACGCCGACCAATACCCGGCCGCTCTACGCTTTGATCCGGACCGTTACGATAATGCTCAGCCATTGACAGGCAGCCCACCGCCCACCAGAACGAACCAAAAACCTGCCAATAATGCACAGCTTTTGGATCCACTGTGCGACCGGTAGCCGCTTCATAGCCAGCAAACAAATCGGCTTTCTCACCAAATCCACCCACCGGCAAATGCGCGCGGCCGAACCGCCACGAGTGTGTACAAATCCAACCCAAGTCACGCATGGCATCACCAATGTGCGCCACTTCCCAATCCAATACCGCATTAATACCTTCCGCAGTAACCATAAAATTGCCGTTGCGAAAGTCGTTGTGTACCAAGCGCGGCGCGTAATCCTTTGGCAAATTCGCAAGCAGCCACAACGCGGCATAGTCAATCATGGGCTGGGGCGTGTTAAAGGTTTTGTAGCGGTCCCAGGTTTGATGGATAAAAGCCTCAGGAGAGAGGCTTTGCAGCTGCTGGTCTAACCCGGTAGCAGCCAGGTCAATACTGTGAATCCGGCCAAGAATCTCACCGCACTGATACGCCAGCTGCGGCCTGATCGCCGCCAGCTCCGGCACTTTGACGATCTGCGCGCCCAAGGTAAAACCGTCCAGCCATTGCATAATAAAACCGGCACCGAGACCATCTTGCGGCTGCAATACATAATACACTTCTGGCTCCGGCACATCGGCCGCGGCAGCCACCAGCATCAGTTTTGCCTCTACCGCCAAACCGGGATGACCCGGCCCTAATTCAGCCTCAACACCTCCCGCAGCGCGACGCATTGCCAGGACCTGCGCCCCCTCAGACGTAGAAATTTCTATCCGATAGGTTTCCTGGCTGGCCCCGGCTGAGAGCCGCTCCAACTGCGTCAGGTCTAAAAATCCCGGCAGTACGCGCTGTAAAACTGGCCTTAACCCTTCGCTCAGGGATGTGATGGACTCATTCTCGCTCATCTATTGCCTATCGCTCATCTATCTTTAGCCTGTCTTTGTTAAGCCGCTGGCTATCGTCTGGTCGCTTTCGGCTAACAGCCCGGGTTATCCGTTAGCTCGACGGTGCGGCGGTTTCGTCGACACCCTTTGGCGCATGCTGACTCATAAAACCAAACAGGTAGCCGGCGACACGACGCATTTGGATTTCTTCAGCCCCTTCGGTAATTCGGTAACGGCGATGATGTCGGTAGATATGCTCGAACGGCTTGTGACGAGAATAGCCTAGGCCACCATGCACCTGCATCGCTCGATCCGCTGCTTCACAACACAGGCGATTTGACCAGTAATTACACATAGACACTTTGTCAGAAACAGAAAAAGCGCCGTACGTATCCATTTGCCAAGCCGTCTTATGGATCAGTGCACGCAGCATTTCGCATTGGGTCTGCAACTCAACTAACGGAAACTGTATGCCTTGATTGGCAGCCAACGGCTTACCGAAAGGTGCCCTTTCTTTAGCATAAGCAATGGATTCATTAATGCAGAACTGCGCAGCACCCAGCGAGGAAGCCGCCTGGCGAATACGGTTTTCGTTAAAGAAGTGCTGGACGACCCCCAAGCCGCGGCCTTCACCACCAAAAATCGCTGCATTCGGCACGCGCACATCCTGCATCGACACGCGGCCATGGTCTGTGGGCATATTGAAGGTCCACAGCATCTCTTCGACTTTAAAACCTTCGCTATCCGTGGGTGTCAAAAACGCTGTAATACCTTTGCCGTCCCCGGCCTCGCCGCTGGTACGCGCAAAGATAAGATCGTACTTCGCCTTATGAATACCGGTGTTCCAGGTCTTCGAACCATTAATAATCCATTCGTCACCATCGCGCACCGCGGTGGTTTCCATGTGGGTGGCGTCAGAACCGTGATCCGGCTCAGTTATGCCAAAAGCGAAACCGGCACGGCCCTCTGCTAGGTCATCAATCCATGCCGCCTTCTGCTCATCTGTACCGTACTCAATCATCAGCAACAGACCCACATTGTTACCAACAATAGAGTGCTCGTTCTGCAGATCGTTATGCAGGCCCAAACCTTTAGCGGCAAAGTGCTCGCGAATAATAGCCATACCCAAATTGGTGCCTTCCTGACCCCCATATTCCTTAGGCAGGGGATACCGATAGTGGCCTGCTGCGTCTGCGCGGCGACGGGCTTCACCAAGCAGCTTCTCCCACGCTTCATTCGGCAAGCCACCGCGCTCCCAATCCGTGCGCGCGTCTTCGCGACGATGATCAAAAAACCGAATATTGTCGTTAGACTGTTCTAACGGCTTTATCTCCGTCTCGATAAACGCATCGAGTTCATCTAAATAGGCTTTTAAATCAGCCGGTATATCAAAGTTCATCGCTCTCTCCTCTAAAAACTTACAACTCCGTTCGCCCCACGCGACCTCAGTAATTCCTTGACCACGGCTTTTAAAAACAGCTTCTAACACTCACTTTTTAGCATGCCAGGGTGAATCCGCCTAACGATTCGCTGTCGCGTTAGTTGGCACAGCATTGCGGTCTAACCCCCAGGTTATCGCTGCTTGCATAAACTGACGAAATGCAGGCTCTTGATAGGTTTCTGGGGTATGCCCCAAAGCACTGTAGAAAATGCGTCCGGCACCAACCGTATGCCACCAGACCATTGGATGGTCATCGCCCATGGGACTCTGTTCCGGGTCATAGGTCGATTCATCAATACTGATCAACACATTGACGCGATCCCGTGGACTAGCCACAAAGTTGTACCACTCATCGGAACGGACCCAAGCGGCGGGTAAATGTTGAGTCGCAGGGTGGGTATGATCTTCAACAACCAACGTAGCCTGTTGAATATGCTTGGTCATAGGATGATCGACAAACTGGGCGCGGAGCAATTCGTTGATATACCAGTCCCAGGCATAAGTGTTGTCACCGCCTGCAGCGTGATACGCGAGGATCGTACCGCCACCCTCAACATAGCGACGCACCGCCTGACGCTGCTCGGCAGTCCACACAGTGCCGCTCTTGTGATTCAGAATCAGCAACCGAAAACGCGCCAGATTAGCGGCGGTAAAAACGCCGCCATTTTCCGTGTGGTAGATGGTCCAGCCGTTGGCCTCCGCCAATTCATCGAGCATATTCGTCGCTGCCACTATGCTATCGTGGTGCCGGTACCAGTTGGTCTTCGAAAAACTGAGGATCGGCACAGCACCCATCTCTTCGCGCAACGTCACCGGTTTGTGATCAAGCACTGGTTCGCGAAACATTTGTGGTTGATTCACTACCGCGCGCAGCAAAGCCCAATTCTGAGCGACCAAAAAAGCGACAACGAGTAGCATTGCTACCCCTACCGTAAGCGTTATTTGTCGGGTTCGCGTCATCGGTTAATCCTTAATCTCAAGCATGCGGTAACTGTTCCTGTTTCGGTTCATCCTCGGCACCGTCTCTTGCGGCCCCTCCTGCGGCCTTCTGTTTAGGCCGCGTCTATATCGCCCCATCTTTAATCTGTTGTACCGCGTAATTAGCAGCCCGGGCGGTCAGCGCCATATAAGTCAACGAGGGATTCACGCATGATGCGGAAGTCATACACGCACCGTCTGTGACAAACAAGTTAGCCGCTGCGTGCGCCTGATTATGCGCATTGAGCACCGCCTCAGTGGGGTCGTCACCCATTCGCGCAGTCCCCATTTCGTGGATTGCCGCACCACCAATCATCGGTGCATCGTAGGTTTGAATATTTTGCGCACCAGCTGCTTCCAGCATTTGTACCGCCTGTTCGATAGAGTCCTGGCGCTGACGCTTTTCGTTTTCGCCAAACTCAAAGTGAAAGCTCGCCAGTGGCATACCAAAGCGATCGGTCTTGCTGGCATGTAAAGTCATTCGATTCTGTTGGTATGGCAGAATTTCGCCAAAAGCGCCAAGCTGCATAAACCAAGGGCCAGGGGTCCGCAGGCTATGTTTGAAGTCCTTGCCGAAACCTGGCGTCAGCTTGGCCATATCCGACCAGGAGGCACGCCCCGCACCACCTTGATAGCCATAGCCCCGATTAAAACCAAGGCCATCGTCACCTTCAACATTTCGGAATCTCGGTATATATATACCGTTAGGTCGATAACCGTAGGGGTAATATTCTTCATAGCCTGGAATCAAACCACGCGCACCGGCAGCATAAGTGTGATCCATCATGTAGCGACCCAATGCATCACTGCCATTAGCAAAGCTACGATCACTATCGGCCAAGATCGAGTTCAGCAAAATCTGCGTAGACCCCACTGTAGACGCGCACAAGAAAACAACCTTGGCGGTATAGCGGGTCCGTGCCTGAGTTTGGGTATCGACGACGCGCACACCGGTCACGCGCTGCGTCACCGGATCATAATCTAAACCCTCAACCAAAGCGTTAGCGCGCAACGTGAAGTTACCAGTCTTACGTGCTGCAGGCAGCGTACTCGACAGCGAGCTGAAATAAGAACCGCCGGAACAACCACGCTGACAGGGTCCACAATAATGACACGGTGCGCGTCCATCTAACGGTTCCGTCAGGGTCGCCGTACGACCAATCGTCATGACACGCTCCGGATGCGACGCTCGTAGCGACTGCGCTACCGCCTGTTCCACGACATTCATTTCCATGGGTTTTTGAAATTCGCTATCCGGTAAATGCGACAAACCAAGAGCTTGCCCGCTGACCCCGATAAAACGCTCCACATGGCTGTACCAGGGCGCAATATCCGCATAGCGAATTGGCCAGTCGATTGCGATGCCCTCGTTTTTATTGGCAGCGAAATCGAGATCGCTCCAACGATAGCTTTGCCGCGCCCACAATAACGACCGGCCGCCCACGACGTCTGCGCGCAACCAATGGAAGGGATCATCTGGATTCCAGTCATAGGGGTTTTCGGCGTCGTTATTCCAAAAGTGTCGTGTGGTTTCATCAAAAGCATAAGACGTAGATTGAATCTCATACTCCTGGTCATAGAGCTCACGTGGCCGCAAACCTTTATTGGGCCGCTCCCAGGTCGGTTGATGCTCACCAATGTAGCCACTGCCATGCTCTAGCGGCTTGCCGCGCTCCAACATCAAAACCTGTAAGCCCTGCTCGCTGAGTTCCTTCGCGGCCCAACCGCCCGAAATACCGGACCCCACCACAATGGCATCCACTGCTTCAACTACTGCTGTGTTTAACTCGCCCATTGCTTGCCCACCTTGTTGAATTTGAAGAAGCCATCGTAATAACCCGGCATTGGCATGTAGGCCAATTCCTGTTTGGCGCCCACTTCAGAAAAGTAGTAGCCAACCACCGTCAGCTCCTTGATCTGTGCAAAAAAATCACCGGCAGCCAATGCGCCATCGCGTGCTCCGCTTATTGCTTCTTCAGCGCTAAGCAGCTCGCTCTGTTTCGCTGCGGGCAAATCGACAAAGTCGCCGCCAGCTGCTGCAGCGACTCGATTGAGGCGATCCAGACCAACAATAAAACGTTTGCGTTCGGCATCGGTAAACCAAACTGAAACCGCATAGTCGATAAACTTATCTACACCTGCAGCGAGCGCGCCGGGGGTGTCCGTGGTTGGAATAATAAGATCCACACAGCGGTGCGCTGTGGCTGCCTGAACATCGCTTAGCAACGAGCTGTATCCGGCGCGAGCTTCCGCAGGCACGGTAACAGCACGTTCGCAGGAAGCGGTTACCGCTGAACCCAGCAGTAAGCCAATGGTTTTTAAAACATCTCGTCTATCCATATAGAATGTCACTCCATCAATCGCTAAGTTGATTACTATTCTGTGGTCACCTGCGCCGCCCGATCGCGCCGCCATAAAACGAAAAATATCGGCACCAGTAACGCCGGAATAATTGCTACGGCCTGGAACGACTCGATCGAGGCAATGCGCACGACTGCGTCCAACTCGCTACCGCTAAGTGTGCGTAAAACCGCAACGCTACCGGCCGCTTCAATTTTAGCGCTATCAAAGATCGCGCCCATTTGCGGCAGCACGTACTGGGTTGCCATGCCGCCGGCAAAGCCCATCATGCCCAACATCAGCGCGCCGCCCGCGGGATAACGCTCCGCTACGTTGCCCAGCATAGTAGGGTAGAGGAAGCACACGCCAAGCCCCCATAAAGTCGCTGCCAAAAATGCTCCCAACGCAGAATCCGCCAGCGACAGCGCATACAGCCCGAGTGCTGCGCCAACGCAACTCAGGGTCAGCAATCCCGTGCTGGAGATACGCGCGACGATGGGACCGGCAAAGTGACGCCCAACAAACATCAGCGTGCTGGTGTAGATCAAAATCCACAGACCGCTGATCCCCAAAGTATTGGTCAGGGTAATGTCGACCCATTGGCCTGGTGCCAGTTCCGCAGTAACCGTGCCCATCATGCAGAGCAGCCAGATAAAGAATCCCGGTGATCGCAGCAATTGCGCAAACATATCTTGATAACTCAGCCCCATGGCAACGCGCTCGGTCACGGGAAAATCTGCCTTGGCGATCAACGCAATCAGCACGATCGCCGGCACAGTTAACAGCAGCAAATTGAGCCGCCAGTCCCAGCCAATCGCGTCAATGCCTATACCGAGCAAACTGCCAATCGCAACACCAGCCGGCCACCAGGCGTGCAAAATATTTAAGCGATGGGTTTTTTCTTCGGGATATATAGCAGCGACTAAAGGATTAGAAGCGGCCTCAACCGCGCCCCAACCCAGTCCGGTGAGAAGCAGACCGGCATAAATCGTCCAGTAAGCAGCCATGGACCCAGCCATACTGAGTGCCGCCACGACCAACAAGCTCCCCAGGATGTAGCCGACCGCAGCGAGGCCCAACATGAGTCGCATGCCGATTAGGTCGACGAGTGCACCACCAAACAACAGCGTTAAAGCAAAGCCGATGAAAGTGGCGGCAATAACCTCGCCAACCATGGTAGCGCTGCGCGCCAAATCTAAGGCATCAAACAAGTCCGTTTGCAGATCGCCCGCAATGCTGGAGCGCACCGCAAAGCCCAGCCCAATCATCAGAATGGATAGATTAGACAGAATAAACAACAAACGACGATTAGCCGCATCTCCTCCGGCTGCAAGCATAGCTGTCCCCTCATCTCGATCTTTATAGAATCTGCCGAGGCTTGTCCCACACAAACCAAAAGTGCCACCAGCCAAGATAGATTCTAGATTAGTTTTTTTAGTCTACGATCTGGTCGAAACTTCCCAACCGAAATCCTAAATTAGAGCCTAAACAGAAACGCCTAATCAGAACCCGAAATCCAAATTTCAGAAAAAGATGTCAGTTAAAGCTCGGGCGGTTCTCTTGATCAGCTCGCCTAGAGATCCGTGGACTCGAAAATCAGCCGGCTTCAAAGCCACCCGGATCAAGGTTTCCCACCCGAAGTGCCCGCGCGCGCGCGCAACAACCGTGCGCTGCTCTGACGCTTTGTCCAATCAACTCTAAGCGCTCTTAGATGCGTTTTTTAACCGCACTTTTAAGGGTTTTCTTTGATTTATTCTTTTCCGCCTTTACGACCGCTTGTCCCGCTCAACCGGTCGCCCTCAGCGTTCATTATTCACGCCTTAGCGGCGCTTTGCCAGTCACCAAATACTCGTTTTATCCCGTTGTTTTAGTCTCGTCGTGCCGTCGCCAATGAGTTAGCCTGCCCGCTCTAGGACTGGCATCAGGCGCATGAATATTGTTTGGATCGCAATTGGTTGGTTGTGTATAGGCTTAGCCATCGCGGGCATCGCTTTACCGCTGCTACCAACCACGCCCTTCCTGCTGCTGGCAGCAATCGCATTCTCGCGCGGTTCTGAGCGTTTACACCATTGGCTGTTGAACCATCCTCGGTTTGGGCCGCCGATCCAGAATTGGCAACGCGATCGCAGCATCACACGGCGTACTAAGATCACTGCTATCGGCAGTATGCTCGCCCTGCTAATGCTCGGCGCGTTTTTCCTGCCTGGATGGATTATCGCCTTGCAAGGCGGCGTGATGACCGTGGTTGCGGCATTTTTATGGCGGCAGCGAGAACCTAAGTAATCACATACTCGGCACCGCGGCTCTCTCAAACTGTCACGCGCTGTCCGAAGCCGAGGGTAGCGCCGCTTAGCAAATGCCGCCTGTCAAAGACGCGAAAGCAACCCCGTCTTGCGTTCCTGATAGACAAACGTCGAGTACGCGAGCTAATCGCGCGTGAGCAGCACCACTGGAATCTGTCTATCCGTTTTGGCCTGGTATTCAGTATACGGCGGCCATATGTCGACCATGATTTGCCAGAGCGTATCGCGACGGGCATCGGTAATCGTCTCCGCGCGCGCCGCGAACTTGTCTCCTTTCACCTGTAGTTTGACCCGGGGTTCCGCTACTAAATTTGTGTACCAGCTCGGATGTTCAGGATGGCCACCCTTGGATGCAATGATGATGTGACCTGCATCGAATTCACCATAGATCAAGGGCAGAAGACGCGGGGCACCACTTTGCTTACCTATAGTCGTTAGCAGCAATGTCGTCACGCCACGCCAAATGTGGCCCTCTTCGCCATCTGTGCGCAAATACATTTCAATGTGTTCTTTCACCCAATCCGGCAAAGCTGCCATAAGGCCCTCCTCGTTTTGTCCCGATTAACGCTAGCCGAAAGCGTCGTTGCTGCCTTCTAATCCGGCCTGAAAGTGCGGCTTGGCTCGATACAGCGCCACCATAGGCAGCGTAAACAATGCACCCGCAATCACCGCAGAAATCCAGCCGCCGCCACTTTCGTCAATTAAATTCCATACCACCATGGCAATCACGACTTGCGCCGCATAAACACTGGCCCATGGCCACATCCAGGCTTTCATGTGACGAAACCCGTAAGCGCCGGCACCATAAATCAGCCAATGCAGGGGCTCCGTCGCTTTCGCCCACCAACCGTGCAAGGTAAAGCCAAACCAAATTTCGTCATCTTCCGCCACCGGTTTCCAGAACAGATCAAAAGGCAAATAGATAAACGTCATATAAAGGCAGAATCCGTAGATCAGATTCATCCAAAGCGGGCGCCGCGCCCAGTCCTCACGAACAAAAGTTATCAGGTTTGCCAAGATTTATGTCCCCCTTAAAAACGCGCGTATCCGATAGTCAGTGCTAACACGCCATGATGCAATACTTGCCGAATCCAATCGAATCTGCTCGGCTCAAGCCGCGCAAGCTAAACCTGGTTGGGCAACGCCTCGCCCCGCGCCCAAGCATCAATGTTAGCGACCGCACAGCGACCCATGGCTTCTCGAGTTTCGGTAGTACCACTGCCCATGTGCGGCAGCAGAACAACTTGTTGCATCTGTTTTAACGGCTCAGGTACAACCGGCTCGCCAACGTAAACGTCCAACCCAGCACCCGCAATGATGCCTTGCTGCAACGCGTCAACCAAATCCGTCTCATTGATGACATCACCCCGCGCCGTATTAATCAAAAACGCGTGCGGCTGCATTTGTGCCAGGCTTCCGGCATTCATCAAATGACGAGTCTCTGGCGTAGAGGGACAGTTTAAGCTTACAAAATCCGCGCTGCCTAACAATTCCTCTAAACTGCAGCGCTCCGCCCCTAGCGCCGCTTCTGTCGCTGCCGGCAATGGCGAGCGATTACAGTACAAGATAGGCATATTGAAACCATGATGCGCCTGCCGCGCCAGAGCCTGACCAATTCGGCCCATGCCAATAATACCCAGAGTCTTGCCTGTTACTTGAGTGGTTAAAAAGTCCGTTGGGCGCCAACCTTGCCACTGATTCGCGCGCAACACGCGCTCGCCCTGGCCCGTCCTTCGCGCAACACTAAGGAGCAGTGTCATCGCGATTTCCGCGGTGGCGTCGGTCAGTACGCCAGGCGTGTTGGTAATGGCTAGGCCGAGGGCTTGTGCCGCAGCCACATCAATATGGTTATAGCCGACACCAAAATTTGCCAGCAACTGTGCCTTGGGCTGAAGGTCAACAAAGACTTCAGCGCCGAACGCGTCGGTGACAGTAGGACAAACCACGTCCGCGGACATTAAAGCGTCGCGGAACTGGGCGGTTGTCATCGGCGTATCGTTTACATTGCTGCGCAGGTCATAGCGAGAGGCCAATTCGGTTTCAACGGCCTGCGGCCAGCGCCGAGTCAGCACAACAATTGGCTTAGACATATCCCCTCCTCTTTAATTCATTCACGTAAGGCAATTCATTTTGGGCAATTCATCTTGAGCAGCCGCTTTGTTAAAGCTCGCTGCATCTCTTTATATTTGGCTGCGTGCCATTTTATACGCAGTCACGCGTCGTTTTGGTAATCACTACCGACGTGGCGCAGCAAACGCACCCGTTTAATGACCCCCGTTTAATGACCCCCGACTATAGCCTGCAAAAAATAGCCGGCAAAAATAGCCCGCTAAAAATAGCTTGCACAAACACGGCATGCGGAAAGTATCGCTCGCGCAAATAAGACAACACTGCATCGCTGTACGCTTAGCCTCAGCTTACCGGATGCACACAACAACCCTGCCGACACGTATGGCTTGTGGCACGTGTCAATCCGCGTCGAAGCGGCTTAGACTTAGCGTACAACGAGGAGATAATAAATGACCCACGAGTATGCGCACTTCATACACGGTAAATCCAGCCCGGCACAAAACGACCGTTTCGGTCAGGTATTCAATCCCTCCACTGGTGAGGTGACAGCTACGGTCGCTCTGGCGAGCCCGGTGGAAGTCGATCAGGCCGTGCAATCCGCCGCTCAAGCTCTGCCGGGTTGGTCTTCATTAAACCCGCAGCGACGCGCGCGGGTGATGTTTAAATTCAAGCAGTTGGTTGAAGAGCACGCGGATGAGTTGGCGCTGATGATCGCTCAGGAACACGGCAAGGTCATTGCCGACGCGCACGGCGATTTGCAACGTGGGTTGGACGTAATCGAGTTCGCGTGTGGCATCCCGCATTTAAGCAAAGGCGAATATTCAGAGGGTGCCGGTCCCGGCATCGATGTCTACAGCCTGCGCCAACCCATCGGTGTCGTAGCAGGTATCACTCCTTTCAATTTCCCGGCGATGATCCCCATGTGGATGTTCGGTGTGGCGATAGCCTGCGGCTGCACGTTCATTCTCAAGCCGTCAGAGAAAGATCCTGGCGTACCGCTGAAGTTAGCGGAACTCATGATAGAAGCGGGAGCACCTGAAGGCGTGCTCAACGTCGTGAATGGCGACAAAGTTGCCGTGGATGCGTTGATTGAAAATCCCACCGTTAAAGCCGTCAGCTTCGTCGGGTCTTCGGATATTGCCGGCTATGTTTACTCGCGCTGCGCCGAGCACGGCAAACGCGTGCAAGCCATGGGCGGCGCCAAAAATCACGGCATCATTCTACCCGACGCCGACCTGCCGCAGGCGGTTAAAGACATTACCGGTGCAGCCTACGGTTCTGCTGGCGAACGCTGCATGGCGTTATCCGCAGTAGTTACCGTCGGTGAAGAGACCGGCGACGCGTTTGTCGCGGCGATGCGGGAGGAGCTGAGCCGACTCAAGGTCGGCATTTCTACCGACCCGCAAGCGGACTACGGACCGGTCGTCAGTGCCGTGCACAAGGCAAAAATCGAAAGCTATATCCAGATGGGTGTGGACGAGGGCGCTGAATTGAGCGTCGATGGCAGAGGCTTTAGTTTGCAGGGTTACGAAAATGGATTCTTTATCGGACCGTCACTGTTTGATCGCGTTCAACCCACAATGCAAAGTTATCAGGACGAAATATTTGGCCCGGTCTTGCAAGTCCTGCGCGCCGACGACTTCGACAGCGCGGTGGCACTACCGTCGCAACATCAGTATGGCAACGGGGTTGCTATCTTTACCCAAAACGGCCACGCCGCCAGGGAATTCGCGCAACGGGTGAACGTCGGAATGGTTGGCATCAATGTGCCAATTCCAGTGCCGGTGGCATACCACTCATTCGGTGGCTGGAAGCGATCAGCTTTTGGCGACGTAAATCAGCACGGCCCGGAAGGCGTACGCTTTTACACCAAAGTCAAAACGGTAACTCAGCGTTGGCCTGACAGTGACGCCACCGGCGGCAGTTTCCATATGCCGACAACGTAGCCTGGCGGCGTCCGGTAGGACCACAGTCCGTCCGCAAACCAGGTTACAACTTTTACTGTTTAGGCTGCGCTATTTTGGTGGCTTGTGCCGGGTGTTAGCTCGGACCCGCCTTGATGCGGGCATAGACTGCGGATCCGCCATCGCTGACGGATAATTTTAGCGATCTGTGCGAACAAGATTAACTTTTCTAGACCAGCCCGGTTACCGGTACCAATGCGCCGTGCACTGCCCGCGCTGCATCCGAGCCCAAAAAGCAAATTACTTCAGCCAAATCACGCGGGCTTACCCAAGCATCGAAATCCGCATCCGGCATGCCGTCGCGATTCGCGGGCGTATCGATAACACTGGGCAGAACCGCATTACAATTTACGCCGGCGCCTCTCACCTCTTCACTAACACTTTCTGTTAGCCTCATCACGGTTGCTTTTGCGGCCACATAGGCGCTCATATTGGCTGCCCCGCGTGCTGCGCCCACGGCACCGACATTAACAATGCTGCCGCGTCCGCGCGCGATCAGTGCCGGGACAGCAGCTGCCAGAACCCGGCGTAAAGTAGTGACGTTGAGCATGAACAGCTGATCCCAAAACGCATCTTCAGTCACCGCAACCGTCGGTCCCATGGCAAATCCACCGGCAATATTTGCAACGATATCGAAGTCTCCGATCTGGCTAAAACAAGCGCTGACCTGTGCCGCATCGGTCAAATCGACGGTATAGGCGGCACCTAGCGACGAAGTAAACTCGGGAACCACGTCCAGCAACACAACCTCTGCGGCCTGCGACTTGGCTACCTCGGCAACAACGCTTCCAAGGCCCCCAGCAGCGCCCGTGACTACCATTTTCTTATTCGCAAGTTGCATGACTCTCCCCTCTGCTTATCAATTCGTGTGTAAACCGCGTCTTCGCGTTCGGATAACTTGCCGCCGCGCATCAGGGCAGCCAACAGCTTATAGCAGCCTTTGTGCTGTTCGCCAAGATTGGCAGGCCAACAAGTAATACTTTAGGGTGCACCGACACATCACCACAGCGAAGCTAGGGCGGTTCCCATGAAAGCGCTTATGTTGCCACGAATTTTAGCGGCCCTGATTGGTCTATTAATGGCGAGCAGCGGGCTCGGCTGGCTTACCGACCCAGCAGCTGCCGCCGCCTCACTGGGCATGCCTTTACTCGAGGGCATGGGACGCAGTTCGCAGATTGGTGATATGACTGCTTTTTTCGTTGGCATCGCCGTACTTTGTTTCTGGGGTGCCTGGCATTGTGAAGGTCCAAGGCTGCAAAGCGCAGCGCTATTTCTTATCCTGACCGCGCTATTCCGAGTCCTTGCCTGGGCTGCATATGAAGCGCCGTTTGCCACGGTTTTTATCGTCGTTGAACTGGTTTGCGCAGGCTTACTACTTTATGTAGCGCGGCGTTTTAACGCAGAAGGCGATGACATTATCGGTTGAAATCCAGCAGTTTTGTATATCGGACCTGACGCGGCAAATGGCCGCCTGTCGAGTTCGAACAATCGGTCGCTTGAGGCTAGTCAAACAGCAGGAAATACGCTGGCAACCAGCTTATACATATCGTCAGACCCTGTTACAACCCTGCTTACCAATCCGTTTCTGCAGGAATGGTAGCGACAATGCCGTCCAAATCAGGGCGCAAACGCACCTGACAGGCCAGCCGACTGTTTGCGCTATAGCCAATAGCGTAAGTGAGTAGTTCCGCCTCATCGAGACTCGCTGGCGGCAGGCGCTCGGTCCAGGGGGCTTTTATCCAACAGTGGCAGGTACAGCATGTGCAGCCGCCTCCACATTGCGCGATGATGCCCTCCACCCCATTATCGACGGCCACGTCCATCAAAGTATCATCCGACGTGCCTTGGAGAGTTCGGGAACGACCATCAGGAAGAATAAAAGTAACGTTGATCAATGCTGCCATAGCGCTGAATTTTAGCAGGAACATACCGGTCGGCGCTTTTTATCTCGCTTTTTATCTCGCTTCCTAACTCGGTTGCATATGAGTTTTCAATTTATTTCCACTCAACCATGCAGCCTGCTATGTCACTGGGGCATCACTTTCGCAGTAGCGGTGGCCTCGCATTAAAAGATGGCGCGGGCTAAACTCTCGATGTTGCGCAGCCTACCTGCAAGTTAGCTAAGCCGCTCGCACAGTTCAGTCATTAGAGGGGAACTATGATTATTGCGCTTACCGGTGGCATCGCCTCGGGCAAATCAACTGTCGCGCAAACGTTAGCCAAGTTAGGCGCTTACGTCATTGACGCGGACAAGTTGGGCCACCACGCCTACCTCGCAGGCAGTGCCGCATTCGACCAGGTGGTTGCAACCTTTGGCGAGAATGTCGTCGGCACTGATGGAGAAATTGATCGACGCGCTTTGGGTGGCAAGGTGTTTGGCAATCCGGAAGCCTTAAAGCAGTTAACGGACATCGTTTGGCCGGCAATCCGCGCTATGGCGGAACAAGCAATCAAGCAAGCTCAGGCCGAACAGCCGGAGCGCCATGTGGTCCTCGAAGCGGCAGTATTGATCGAGGCTGGATGGCACGATTTAGGTGACGCAGTATGGGTTGTAACCGCGCCACCTGAAGTGGCGATTGCTCGGGCCAGCGCCAGAGACGGTATTGAACCGGCAGCAGTGCAGGCCCGCATCGACTCGCAAATCAGCAATGAAGAGAGACTCACTTACGCAGATCAGGTGTTCGAGAATACCGGCGCGTTAGATCAGCTCATCGAGCAAGTCGAGTCACGTTGGCAGGCTTTGGATTCATAACGTCAGCGAAGCAATCGCCCGGACAGCCCGGTTAGATTGCGGATACTTCTCAGATAAATATCGGATAAACAAACCAGCAGAGAACAGGCTATGCAACTCGACCTTCACGCCCATTCTATAAAATCAGACGACGGCCGCGCCAAGGTGCAAAACTACTGTCAGTGGATTGCGGCTAAAAATATCCCAATCGACGGCTTCGTACTCACCGAGCACCGTCAGTTCGATCACGAATCCGACTACTCACCATTAGCCAAACAATACGGCCTGACCATTCTCAAAGGCGCTGAGGTTGAAACGGAGTACGGTCACGTCCTGGTTTTCGGCGTCACACCGGCGCTGCAGGAAGCATTCGATTTCAGCAATATCCATTTGCATTTGGCTGATGTGTTGGCCGCCTGTGATGCCCACGGCGCGATCGCCGCACCCTGTCATCCTGGCCGCAAGCGCGTCGGCATGGCCGCTCACCTGGAAGAATTTGGCGTGCCCGATGGCGTGCGCATTGTCGAGGTGCTGAACGGCGGCAGCCGCGAGAATGAAGACGCCATCGCCCAGTCCATGGCGGACGATTTAAACTACCTTGGCATAGGCGGCAGCGACGCTCACATTGTCAGCCAGATCGGCCGCTGCGCGACGGAGTTCAATGCGCAAATAGACAACGAAGCCATGCTCGTCGAGGCTTTGCGAGGGGGCGACTTTAAGGCCATTAAAGTAGATCTGACTGCGACCTGAAAAAGGCGATTTACCCACCCACCCGAGCTCTGAATAGCGGCGTGACCAGCTCAGAACGGAATCACAACAGAGCGCACACGAAGTAAGCCCAACTCGTGCCGGCTGAGTTATGAAATCAGCGGAAGCCGAAAGCAACTGATGAGTTACTCAATCGCTAACAAGACACATCCGCTTGTTGCGAAGAACTTTTGAACAAACCCTCGATGTAGGACCTTTTTCAAAGCATGAGTTACCAAGCGATTGTTGCAGACGCGTCTTAACCGATACACCGTTAACGCTTCGACACCGGCCGCACCAGCGGTATATTCAACTCTTCATGCTCTTCCCAAACTAGCTCAACTCGCTGACCGATGTGAACCTCGGTCAAAGGGTCATCCACACCGGTAACGTTAGTCAGAAAGCGCAGGCCTTCGTCCAGGTCCACATAAGCGACCGCGTACGGCGCTTTGCCACGAAAAAACGGGTGATAGCTTAAACGCACCACGCTAAAGGTATAAATTTCGCCAAGGCCCTTGGACACATGCCAGCGCAGGTCGCCATCGACACAACCGGTGCAATGCGCACGCGGATGCCAAACGAGCGTGCCGCAGTTAGCGCACTGCTGGTAACGAAACTCTTTCGCCTGAGTGCCCTGCCAAAAAGCCTGAGTGTCCAACTCGGTCAACTTCGGTAACGGCCGGGCTACGGGCTTGTCTTGCTTGTTTGCTTCAGTCATCTGTTGTATTCCTCTGGTCTGCTACCAAACCTTAATCTTTTGCCAAAATCACAGTACCTGCGGTGTGCCGCGCACCGAGCATGCCACCATTACCATGAGCGATCGCTAAAGACGCATCCGCAACCTGCGAAGTGGATTCGCCGCGCAGCTGACGCGTCGCCTCTAATAGCAAAAAAATGCCGCGCATCCCAGGGTGGTTAGACGACAGACCGCCGCCGTCGGTATTCAGTGCAGGCCCGTCGCCGGGATGATCAAAACGCATCCGGCCGCCGGCCACATAGGCGCCGCCTTCGCCTTTGCCACAGAACCCCAAGTCTTCCAACAATGTTAGTACGGTGATGCTAAATGAATCGTAGATCATAGCGATGTCAATTTCTCGAGGGGTAATGCCAGCTTCGCCGAAGGCAACAGGTGCTGACTGGGCTCCGGCCGAGATCGTAATGTCGGCGCCATTTTGCGGATACTTTGTCGCTTCGCCGGTGCCGAGAATCCAGACCGGCGACTTGGCGCACTGACTCGCCACTTCCGGCGAGGCGATGACTACCGCGCCGCCACCATCGGAAATCATGCAGCAATCCAGCAAGTGCAGCGGATCTGCGATCAAGCGCGAATTCACGACATCATCGACAGTGGTCTCGCGAATATCCATAAACTCAAGATCTTGCATAGCCCTAACTGCTTGCGGGTTGCGCATGGCGTGATACCGCGTCGCCGTTGCAATTTCTGCAAGCTGCGCACTGGTTGTGCCGTAATCATGCATATGCCGACGAGCGACCATCGCGTAGTTAGCGACAAGGGTTTGACCCGCGAAGCTTTCCATATTGTCCGTTGGTGTCAGGCTGCCACCGCGGCCGCCGGCACCAATCGCCATAGCGTTACTGTGCGCCGTTGAGCCATAAGTCAATAACGCCACGTTACATTTACCTTCGCGAATGGCCCGACGCGCATGGGCAGCGTGGAACTCATAGGAACTGCCACCAACACCTGTGGTGTCAATCACGCTCGGACGAATCCCGAAATACTCGGACAACATCAGGCCGCTCATCGGTGCGCCCTCGGAGGCGTCATATATCGCATCCACATCAGACCAATTCAGACCCGCGTCAGCGAGCGCTTTAGCGGCACTAGCCGCCTTAATCTGCAATGGATTAAGCCTGCCTTCTACATCACGCGAGGGATATTCATAAATCCCAACAATAGCGGCATCACGCGCTTGGCTCATCATGCTTAATCTCCCCTGTTTTTTTACGTTGGCGCACTAAGTCTAACCTAGCACAGCCTAAATCCCATCCCTCGGCAGCCCAGATACAGCCTGCCGCAATGCCATCATTGGCGGTCGCCTAAGCGTCGCCCTCTGCGTTCGTCAACGGTCGATTGATCAGACGCAAATGCCCACGCTCATGCATTTTTTCCTGGAAACTGACTTCGTAAGCCTCCTCTGGCGCCTCACGCACGATTTCGTCCATAGCATGCGCGTCATCCCCTACAAGAATTCGCCAGCGCTCATCGCGAACCCCCTGCAGAATAATGTCCGCGGCTTGGGCTGCTGTGGTCGGCGCTTCGTCGCGAAAGCTCTCCGCTTGTTGTTGCAACATCTGCCGAATGTGATCATCCGGCACATTGTCAACCGGCATACCGCGTTTTTGCAGACGGTCGCGGATTTCCGCCACTTCTTCTGCATCCATTTGCAGCGCACCGTTTCGACCCAACACTTTGCTGGTATTCAGAGCGATAGAAGTGCCGATATGTCCGGGCATCACCACGGCGCACTTTATGTGTGGGGCATTTAGACGTAGATCGGTCACCAGAGCCTCGGTAAACCCCTTCACAGCAAATTTGGCGGCGGCGTATGCGGTATGAGATACACCCGGCCCTAAACTCGCCCAGAACCCATTCACAGAACTGGTATTCACAATATAACCGGCATCCGCGGCTTCCAGCATTGGCATGAACGCGCGGCAGCCGTAATAGACCCCATACCAACAGACAGCAAAGGTGCGCTCCCATTCGTCGCGGTCACCGGTTACGAACTCACCACCACCACCAATACCGGCATTATTAAATAGCAGATTAATTTTGTTAGTATCGTGCTGCTCGGCCACCGCGTCGCGAAACGCCAGCACCTGCGCCTCAACACCGACATCACACAAATGACTGGTAACACGGCCTTTACCAAGCTTAGCCGCCAACTGCGCTGTCTCCGCCATATTTTCAGCGGACACGTCACACATCGCCACGTGCGCGCCTGCCGCAACCAACTGGCAGACCAGTTCACGACCCATGCCAGTTCCACCGCCTGTTACCACCGCAATTCGATCTTCAAAATTATCCATTCCCCCCCCTAAAGCATCTGTTTCTTACGCAAAGCGTCCGGACTCACCCCAAACACCAATTCAGTCAGGTCGATTCAGTTAAGTCTATTCAGTCGCACCGCTAGTTAAACCTAGTTGTTTATCGGAACGTTCCTCAATCTGGCTATCTTTTAATTTCTGTCTTTTAGTTTCTGTCTTTCAATTTCTGTCTTTTAGTTTCTATTTTCTATATTTCAATTTCTATGTTTCGGTTTGTCGCTGCTTATTTCCATCTATCAGTTATTGTCTCTCAATTATCTCTCAGTCGGTCTCATCGGTGACTTCCAGGCATGTCGCGACGCTAGAAACTCTGCGAGTCCTGCTTAGCTGGAAAGACCTGCTAGTTGTTGCTCTAATGTTTGCGGATCCAAGTCGCCGCGACGATACAGCGCCACTAACGCGGCTCGAGCCATTGAGAGAGCATCCACGGCAAAGTGCTCGCGCAGCGCGGGCCGCGATTCCGACAAGCCATATCCATCCGTGCCCAGCACCTCATAATGTTGCGGCATCCACGCAGAAATACCCTGTGCTAACGATTTCATATAGTCGGTAGCAGCGATAAACACACCCTCTTCGTCTGCGAACATACGCTGCAAAGCGCAAGGCGCATGCTCATCCAGCGGACGCTCACGAGTTGCCGCCTGCCACGCTAAAGCGTCGCGCTGCAATTCAGTAAACGAAGTAATGCTCCAGATATTGACCGAATGGCCCAGCTCAGTAAGCTGCGCCGCGGCGAGCAATGCTTGCTGCAGCAAACTACCGCTCGCAAGTAAGTGAACTGTCGCGCCAGCAGGGCCAGACGAATTGGCCGCGCGTCGCATGCAATAGCCGCCCTGCAGTACGCCAGCGACAATCTCTATTTCGGTTTGTTCGGTTTGCTCGGCGACCTCAGCCAACGCAGGCATAACTTGGTTTTCGTTGTACAGGGTCAGGTAGTAAAAAACGTCTTCTTGTTCGGCGTACATCCGCCGCATGCCGTCCTGCACAATAATCGCCAACTCATAGCCCCAAGCCGGATCAAAGCTAAGCAAATTCGGCACGGTACTCGCGAGCACGTGAGAGTGACCATCCTGGTGCTGTAAGCCCTCGCCGTTGAGCGTAGTACGGCCAGCCGTACCACCCAATAAAAAGCCCCGGCACATCATGTCACCACAGCTCCAGACCATATCGCCGACACGCTGCAACCCGAACATGGAATAGAAAATGTAAAACGGAATCATAGGCAGTCCATGTACGGCATAGGCGCTACCCGCTGCCATAAACGAAGCCATGGCACCCACCTCACATATTCCCTCCTGCAGAATCTGGCCGTCACTCGCCTCGCGATAAGGTAGCAACGTATCTGCATCGACCGGCCGATACTTCTGTCCTTCTGCCGAGTAAATGCCGGCTACCTTAAATAATCCGTCCATACCAAAGGTGCGGGCTTCATCCGGCACGATTGGCACCACATAAGACGCCACTTCCGGCATTTTCAGTAGCGCCGCCAAAAGGCGCACCATGACCATGGTAGAGGAAACCTCGCGCTTCTCACTGCCCTGCAAAAACTCACCAAAAGTCGTTAACGGCGGAATATCCAGAGCAGGACAATTCACTGTGCGCCGCGGTATCCAGCCACCTAGATGCTCGCGTCGCTCGCGCAAATAAACTAACTCCGGTGCGTCCTCTGGCGGTTTATAAAACGCGGCCGCTCGGGCCGCGTCCTCACTGATCGGAATATCTAGCTCGCGCGCAATTTTCACGCGCTCATCCAGCTTCATATTTTTATATTGATGGGCAGTGTTCTTGCCCTGTGCGCCCATGCCATCGCCCTTGACAGTTTTGACAAGGATAACCGTCGGCTTACCGCTGGTAGCAGAAGCCCGTGCAAACGCGGCATAGATTTTCTTTTGGTCCTGACCACCACGCTTAATAGCGCGTACTTCCTGATCGGTGAGCGAATTCATCATCTGCTCAAGCACCGGATTGCCTTCTACCCAGTGTTCGCGCTGTACATCGCCAGGCAAGACGGAATACATCTGATAATCGCCATCCAGGCACTCATCCATACGGCGGCGCAAGACTCCTTCGTTATCGCGTGCTAAGAGACCGTCCCAGCCACCACCCCAAATGACTTTCAAAACCTGCCAGTCCGCGCCTCTAAACACGCGCTCCAATTCCTGAATAATCTTGCCATTACCGCGCACCGGCCCATCCAGACGTTGCAGGTTGCAGTTCACAACTAAAATCAGATTATCGAGCTTTTCACGTGCAGCGAGATTAATAGTGCCTAACACTTCGGGTTCGTCGGATTCCCCATCACCAATAAAACACCAAACTTTGCCGCTGGCGGCAGGCTTCATGCCCCGATTCTCAAGATACTTGGCAAACCGCGCCTGATAGATGGCTGCAGGTGTCGACAAACCCATGGATGCATTAGGGACTTCCCAGAATTCCGGCATGCTGCGCGGATGCGGGTACGATGACAGACCACCCCCCTGGCCCAATTCCTGCCGATAATGACTTAGCTGCGTTTCGTTCAGACGGCCCTCAAGGTAGGCACGAGCATAAACACCGGGCGCCGCATGCGGTTGGGGTAAAAGCATGTCTGCGGTGCCGCGATCGTTGTCTGCACCGGCACCCTGAAAAAAATGATTAAAGCCCACCTCTAACAACGTGGCGCAGGACGCATAGGTAGCAATATGACCACCGACCCCGATGCCTTTGTCCTGCGCTTGCAAGACCATCGCCATGGCATTCCAGCGGTTGATTTTCTCTATGCGTTCTTCGAGTTCAAGATCACCTGGATAGGCCGGCTGCTGCTGCAGCGGAATGGTATTGATGTAAGGGGTGTTTAGCGTGGCCTCTGCTAACGACACATTTAAGTCGAGAGCTTGATCCTGCAAACTACGCAGAACTTCGCGCACACCTGCCGCCCCGTACTCGGTGTAAATCGTCGCCAGTGCTTCCGCCCATTCGACCTTGTCCTCAGCCAGGTCGGCAAGCATTTGTTGTAAATCGGCAGGAATCGGCTGTTGCTTGGCCATGACACTCTCTCGCTTGGACGTTTTAGGCGTGGTTACCAGCCGCGCCCGCTAGTGCTGCACGAATGGCGACTGCCTGCTGTTCCAGCTCACCAAAGTCTGCCATTTCCCGGGCATGCATACTCATATCGACCCCTCCAGTGCGGGGAATAATATGAAAGTGCAGGTGAAAAACCGTTTGCCCCGCAGCGGCGCCGTTGAGCTGAGCGATCATAACCCCTGGCACGTTCTGCGCCTGCTTCACTGCTGCCGCAACTTTTTGTACGACTTGTATGGTGTGCCCCAAAATTTCTGGATTTGCGTCGTGCAGGTTTTCTGCCGGATCTTTGGGAATTACCAACGTATGCCCTGGCGCTTGCGGCATGACGTCCATAAAGGCAAGCGTGTGGTCATCTTCATAGACCTTAAACGCGGGCGCATCGCCGCGCAGGATCTTGGCAAAAATGTTATCCGCATCATAAGCCATGCTGGATCTCCTCATACGTTTTGTAGCAATGCCGATTATCGACGCTCACTGTCGGCTCTGCGCGGCTCAGTCAGGCATACACACAGGGCACACTCTAATCATCATCACCGTTGAGTTTAGCGAACACTTCGCGGCTGTGCTCGCCCAGTTTTGGTACAACGGGAATGTCAGTTCCGCCCTGTTCAGGCTTCGCTATATCATGCGCTAACGCGTGGCCCGGCACCCGCGGTAATTCAATGACGGCATCCCCGACTTTAACCTGTTGCGTGTGAAAGTCCGCATGCTGCTTTAAGTCGGCTAACCCCTGCACCGGGGCGAACGCGATATCGGCTTCGGTCAGCGCCGCATCCAAGTCAGGAAACCCGCGCTGGACTAACGCCCCAGCTACCGAAGCATCAACGAACTCGCGATTCGCTAGTCGAGTCGCGTTGTCGCGACAACGCGCATCAGCAGTCAATGCAGGTAATGCGAGCACGTCTTGGCAAAGCCGCTGCCACTCTCGCTCATTTTGCACGGCAAGAATGAAGGATCGATTGTCTGCGCTGTGGAAAACGCCGTAGGGACAAATCCCAGGATGGGCAAGCCCAACGCGCTGCGGGGTAGCGCCGCCGTACCGATCCAATAGGTAGGGTACGGCCAACCACTCTGCCATGGCATCAAACAACGAAACGGCCAGGCGCGCGCCAACGCCATTCGCCTGACGCGACCATAACGCCTCCAAAATCGCTTCGTAGGCAAAGTGCCCGGTTGCAATATCGACAATCGACACACCCACGCGTCCAGGCGCAGAAGCATTGCCGGTAATATCGGCTAGTCCTGATTCCGCCTGAATTAGTAAATCATAGGCTTTACGCTGGGCTGAAGGACCGTCCTCGGCAAAACCGCTAATGGACATGGAAATCAACCGCGGGTTGGCCGCGTGCAAGTCGTCCAAAGCGAGACCCAATTTACCAAGTGCGCCAGGTTTGAGGTTTTGGACAAAGACATCTGCTTCAGCGAGCAACTGACGTATTCGCCCCCGATCCGCAGCCTCGCGAAGATCCAGCACCACCGACCTTTTGCCCGCATTAAGCCAAACAAAATATGCGCTTTCGCCGGCAACGGCATGATCATAGCCGCGAGCAAAATCACCCTCGGGGCGTTCTACCTTGATCACGTTTGCACCAGCCAGCGCCAGACGGCGTGTGCACAACGGTGCCGCTACAGCCTGTTCCAGCGCAACCACTGTTATGTGCTCAAAAACTCGTTGCATGGGACTCCGTGCGCTGCGCTCTTATTAAAGCAAAAGATCTAACTAACGGTTTTAACCTGTGGCTTCAGCGGCAGTTTAATTGACGGTGCCGACTAATTCGCAGACATAAAAAAGAGGGCTGTGCCCTCTTTTTTGTCGGTTACCGATTTATTCGGCCATCTTTTTTTAGTCAGATGACTGATCGGTCTAGGCTGCCAAAGAAACGCTAAGCCGAAGGGCATAGCGTTTCAGCCTGCCTGACGCCCCCGAATTAGGTACGAGGGTTGTAGCCCATGATGGCCTTGGTTTCGAGGAATTCTTCAAAACCATGCGCACCCCATTCACGACCGTTACCCGACTGCTTGTAGCCGCCGAACGGCGCATTTTGGTCTGTCGGAGCGCCATTCAAATGGACATTACCGGTGCGGATCAGGCGCGCCATCGCCTTAGCACGCTCGGTATCTCCAGATGAGATATATCCGCTCAAACCATACAGGGTGTCGTTAGCAATGCGCACTGCATCGGCATCGTCTTCATAACCGATCATGGTCAGAACGGGTCCGAAGATCTCTTCCTGAGCAATGGTCATTTCATTGTTAACGTGTGAAAAAACAGTCGGCTTAATGTAGTAGCCCGCATTCAAGCCGTCTGGGCGACCTGTGCCTCCAGTTTCTAGCTTCGCGCCTTCATCAATACCTGCCTGAATCAAGTTTTGAATCTTGTTGAACTGCACTTCTGAGACAACCGGACCGATGGCCGTATCAGTCGAATTTGGATCGCCTACCTTCACTTGCTCGGCTGCTGCTTTCGCAATGGCCGCTGCTTCATCCATACGTGCATTCGGCACCAACATGCGAGTCGGCGCATTACAGGACTGACCTGAGTTCATGCACATACCGAACACATCACGGCTGATGGACTTAGCAAAATCTGCATCGTCAAGAATGATATTCGCTGACTTACCGCCTAACTCTTGCGCGACGCGCTTAACAGTCGCTGCAGCATTCTTGGCAACCTCTACACCAGCACGGGTAGAGCCCGTGAACGACATCATGTCGACATCTGGGTGCGAAGACAGACGCGCGCCAACCACTGGGCCGTCGCCGTTAATCAGGTTGAAGACGCCAGCAGGAACACCCGCATCATGCAGAATTTCTGCAAACAAAATCGCGTTGAACGGTGCCACTTCGGAAGGCTTAAGAATCATGGTGCAGCCAGCAGCTAGAGCGGGAGCAACCTTGCACGCGATCTGGTTGATTGGCCAGTTCCATGGGGTGATCAATCCACACACGCCGGCAGGCTCTTTAATGACGTGTGAAGTACCCAGGTCTTCTTCGAATTCGAAGTTTTTCAGGACGTTTAGCGTGGTCATGAAGTGACCAACACCGGCAGGCGCCTGAGCCTTGCCCGCCAAATTGACAGGTGCGCCCATCTCTTCGCTGATAACCGCAGCCACCTCGCCCATACGTTCACTGTACTTGGCAATAATCGCTTCCAATAACTCAATGCGCTCTTGCTTGGTGGTTTGCGAATAGCCATCAAAAGCATCTTTGGCTGCCGCTACTGCTGCATCCACATC
>DJYW01000010.1:4314-4692 GCA_002450255.1 Gammaproteobacteria bacterium UBA6968 | reverse complement strand
AGTGTGATTCGATCGGGCTAACAGCGCATTAACATACTCTTGCAATAAACGACGGCGAATATGCCGCGGCGATTTGGTTTGCTGGTTTTCAAGCCAACCGTCTGCTTGCATCTCCTGAGCTGCCTTGACGAATTTGGTACAGACCCGCTGAAACGCGGCATCGTCGAAGTTATGACTAAAAATCATTTTGCCGGTGCCGATCCAACCAAGCGCAATGCCGTTAGCTCGAAGATAATACTGGAACAGCCAGTGAAACCGGCCTGGTCGGGTATACGAAACCGCCCAAATCGATACCATGTTACTGATGCGGATGGGTAGCGACAGATCTGCAAGTATCTTATTAAGATAGTCGGCTCGATCATTCCAAAGTGCTTCAAG
>DJYW01000010.1:0-3918 GCA_002450255.1 Gammaproteobacteria bacterium UBA6968 | reverse complement strand
CCAAGCACGCTTGGGTGAGAATTAAAGGTGCCTCGCGCAAAACTGATGTTAGCTGGTTGTGTGGGTTTGTAGCGTTTCATTAAATTCGTTTTGCCGCATAAAACGCCGACGGGGAAACCGCCGCCAAGTGTCTTCCCGTAGGTAACCAGATCGGCTTGCACGCCAAAAAATTCCTGAGCACCGCCTTTCGCTAAGCGAAAACCAACAAATACTTCATCGAAGATCAAAGGGATATTTTTCTTATCGCAAACCGCTCTGAGATCTTGGAGCCATTTAGTGTGCTGTTCTTTGTCGAAGTCCGGTAGATTTCGAGACAGTAGCAGTGTGCCGTCACCAGGCGCATTACGATTCGGGTGCATGGCCTGTAGAGGATTGATGAGCACGCAGGCTATGTCCTTGCGTTGGGAAAGTACCCGCAGCGTTTGCTGACTAAGTTCAGACAGGGTCAGCACATCTCTGACCTTGCGGGAGTTGCCCAGGCCAGGTTGAACGCCGTCCCACCAACCATGATAGGCGCCACAAAATTGTACCGTCTTCTGTTTGCCAGTGTGATATCGGGCTAAGCGAACCGCTTGCATAACCGCTTCGGTCCCGGACATATGAAAGGATACTTCGTCCAGCCCAGAGATTTCTTTGAGCCGGTTGGACACATCTAGGATGATTGGATGGTATGGCCCGAGAACCGGTCCAAGTTTATCGGTGATGGTAGCGGCCTCGCTCATGCATTCTTTGTAAAAATCATAGCCGAATAGATTCACGCCGTAAGAACCGCTCAAGTCGTCCAACCATCTGCCAGAGGAGTCTTTTATCTGGGTGCCTGCAGATTCGCTAACGAGCCCGTCTATGCCCAGGTGTTGACCGACCAGGTCAGCAAATTGATAGGGAATTCTATATCGGTTGGTGAAATCTACATCGGAGAGGTTTTCTCGCAAGAGTTCTGAGGTCGACGAATCGTCGGGCTTTAGTCTTTCAGCAAGTTCAAAAAAGGCTGCTTCTCGTTGGTTGCCAGTCCGTTTGTCGGCACCGTCACAGACAAAAAAGTCTTCTTTCTCAAGCCGATAGTACGGGACAAATTTTGTGAAAAAGCGCAGCATTTTCGAGTGACCCAACAGGCTGGGGTGTTTCGCTAGCGAGAGCTCTAACCGCCTAGTTAGTTTAAAGACAGTGAAGGCGCCAAGTATAGCTAAGGCGGCAAACTGCCACAGGCTAAGTGTGTTTAACATTCTTTAGTTTTCTCTTGTTTTAGTTCGCCGCGCTCGCAATGCCTGCTCGGTGTTTACGATCTTTGTGCGCCATTCTGAAAACGCGTGCCATGACGTTTCCTTGCAAGTTGCTGCAGTCGACACCGGACCCCATAGTTCTGGGTGCGCCTGCAAAAGACACTACAAGCAATCGATACTCGAAACGGTTTGCTAGGGTTGAGATTGTACGGTCACAATGGGCAGGGCGGATAAACCAACCATCTAAATTCTTTTTATAGCACGTGATTCGCCCAAATCCCCTGAGATTTTGTTGGTTGTAGGTGCTCCGCTATGCCGCCTCTATCCGATTGCTGCTTGCGTCTGATCGATGGTCTCAGAACTTTACAGATGGCTAGTATCAAACGGACGGTATGAATGGCCGAGAATCGCGCTTGTTAATGTATCGCGCCTCAATACAGCCTAGTTCGATTCCGTGTATTGACCGAGCCACGGCTGCGGTCGCGAAGCTTCACCAGCAGGAGCAGATTCATTTTGCTGCAAATCGCCTTTACCAACAAAGATGGTAGATTATTTGCTGTTATAGTTTGATGACAAAGGTGGGCGCCAGTGGCGTTATCAATCAGCGCCGAGTGGATCAAATTTGTCTTCGGTTATGCCAGCAAGGGCTGAGTTGAAAACGTGACGAGCCAGACTGCCAATGCGCTCATGAAGATGGAACCGGTGGCGGGATTTCGCCGTGAACTTGCCATCGATCTCGATCACAACAAAAAATCGCTAGACCAGAAGTTCACCTGAGCTAACCGCTACGCTGGCGCCTTTTATCCGGACTATTTGTACCTCGCCGCGTGTTTTTTCTGCGCGAGCCACCAGCGAGCTCGGGCGTCCCATTTCTATTCCTTGCGCAATTCGCCAGGTTACTACGAGATCTGTGGCCGGTGAGGTGTGCGCCAGCAAGCCAGCCAAAGCGCAGTTCGCACTCCCAGTAGCTGGGTCTTCCGGGACACCATCTATTGGCGCAAACATCCTAGTGTGGATATCGAAGCCAAGCGCGGAATGATGGACGTAAGCATGAATGTCTGGCATGACGCCAAGCGCGGCAATTTCATGGAAGACTTGTGTGTCCGCCTTGATCTGCGCCAACGCATCGATGTCGGTTAGTTCAACCAGTAAAAACGGAAGGCCCACGGACGCTACTAGTGGCGCGTGTATGGTCGTCCTGATCTGATCCGTTGATATTGACAGCGCTCGCGCTACTAAATCAGCTGGAACGGCTGGCCCAATCTCAAATTTGCCGGGTGCGACCAATTCGCATTCCATAGGTTCGCCGGGAGTCTGGCTTAGTGTGATCGGCACGATGCCAGCTATTTCCTCAAAAGCGATTTTGGTCCCGGTATCTATCTCGCCGAGATATCCGTTCTCAGCTAACACGAACGCCGTGCCGATATTAGGATGACCTGCAAAGGGGATTTCACGCGTTGGTGTGAAAATACGCACTGCACGGGTATTGCCACTTTTTGCTGGCAGAACAAAGCTCGTCTCGGAATAGTTGAACTCTCTCGCAATCGCCTGCATTTGCTTTGTGGTAAGCCCTTCGGCGTCCGGTAGCACGGCGAGCGGATTGCCGCCGAAGCGAGTTGTTGTGAACACGTCACATGTGAAAAACTGATAGCGCATGGCAACCCTTCGCAACTTGTAAAAGACTCGATTAATAGGTGACTAGGCGTGGCAATAAGTTTTGTGATAATAGCGGATACAGCGTGAACAAGCGGGGTTTTTGAAGCCGAGTCGATAATAAGAGACTTGCTGTGAGGCAAGGCGCACAGCAGCAATCCTTAAGCGAAAAGGGATAACGACAAGGGTTTCGCGGGCGCGGATTGCGGGCTGGGTAAGGGCAGTAGGATGAGCGTGGTTACAAAATGGTTAGCAGTGCGTTTTCGTGAAAGGCTTTGTAAATTGATAGCAATAAAATTCGTTAATCCTGCTGTATAGAACCGTCGGCCATTTGATTGGCATTTGCTTTGTCTTGCTTAGAAGTGTTGGCAAAGTCAGGAGAGATGGCCTTTACAGTGCTTTAGCCGCCTTCTGGAACCGCTAGGCAATCCGCAATGTCAGGCACCCAGGTTTGCGCGCTCTTGTGCCAGATAGCCACTTGAGGCTTGAACCACGTAGCATCATCGAAGCTTCCTACTTTCACTGAGATCAATGACGGCATTGCCGCGATGTCTAACAGCACGGGCGAACCGCATGTGCCACAGAAATTCACCGTTAGTTCCTTACCGCTATCCCCATTGTAGCTGTAACGCCGCGGTTGCCCTGTCACTTCTATGTCGATGCGATTTACCAGAGCAATGGTCGAAAAGGCACTGCCGCTGGTTTTTTGACAGTTCTTGCAATGGCACACCATAGTCTGCACTGGCTCCTTTTTAAGCGTGTAACGTAGCTTGCCGCATAGGCAGCCGCCGGTTTTATTGGTTTCCATAATGTGTGGTCCTCTTGGCTGTACCAGATTGCTCTTTAGCAACACCATTTTCTGATTAATGCGCGGTCTTTAAAAAAAGGCTCAGACCTATTTCTTACACCCGTTTTGGTCTCGCTAGTTATGCTAACGCATCTTTTATATTGATTTGTGGGGCAAAACTATGCGGGAAAGCCGAAGCACTTTAAATGAGATCACAGAAGCAGGTTGGTAGAGCAACGCGTAGACGTGAAACTTTGA
>DJYW01000185.1 GCA_002450255.1 Gammaproteobacteria bacterium UBA6968 | reverse complement strand
AATCTCGTTGTAAAGCACGTAATTAATGCGGTCCTCAACAGGCGCATCCGGCCCAACTTTCGGAACCCGGGAATTCGGTGCTTTGATGGTTAACTGACCGCCCATCTGATCTTCCTGATAATCAACCACAGCCTCTGCCAGGTAAGGCTCGCTGCGGCCTTCGAACCAGGCACGAAAACCATCATATTCCACAGCGATGTCGCCATCCTGCTCCTCACCTGGACGACAGTAGGCCAGACAGGTTTCGGCTTGAGGGGTGCCAGGCTGGGTCACAAAAATACGAATGCCGACTCCCGCCTCATCCTGTTTGGCAAGTAACCCGCGAAGATAGGTTTCCGCACTAGCGGTAATTTCAATCATGACGCTACTTTTTTATAGTGGAGACTGTAGTTTACCCAAGACGCCCACCGCCGTCAGAGGATTATTAGTTTGTTTCACCGTAATCACCGAGGCCTTCATTTGGCAGTCGCGACGCGATTCAGTACCGTTACGCCCTCTAACTTAGAGCATTTGTATGGTCGACATCACATCCGCGACGGACGCCTCTAGCACTGTCGTGCAGCCGCACACTCGAAACCGCACAGCCGAGTTGAAACGGCTCATGGCAGAACGCATTTTAGTTTTAGACGGCGCCTACGGCACTGCCCTGCAGGGGTACCAACTCGATGAGTCAGCCTACCGCGGCGATCGTTTCGCCGAACATGATCTGCCACTTAAAGGCAATCACGATGTGCTATGCATGACCAAACCGGAAGTCGTTCAAGAGGTGCATGCGAAGTATCTGGCCGCAGGTGCAGACATCATATGCACCAACTCGTTTAATGCAACGTGGGTAGCCCAAACAGATTTCGGCCTCCAGGAACACTGCTTTGAACTGAACGAGGCCTCCGCACGAATCGCGAGAGAACTGGCTGATCAATACCACAGCGAGAGCAAACCGCGTTTCGTTGCTGGCAGCATTGGACCAACCAACCGTACCGCAAGCTTGTCTCCCGATGTTAATCAGCCCGGCTATCGAAATATCTACTTCGACGAACTGGTTGCAGCTTACACGGAAGCTACACGCGGCTTAGTCGCGGGCGGCGCAGACATTCTCCTCATCGAGACCGTGTTCGACACGCTCAATGCCAAAGCGGCCATTTTTGCCGCGAAAGCCGTGAATAGAGAATTAAGCGATCCATTGCCAATTATTATTTCAGGCACCATTACCGACGCCAGCGGCAGAACCTTGTCCGGCCAAACTGCCGAAGCTTTCTTATATTCCATCGAACATGCGGATCCACTGGCGGTCGGCCTAAACTGTGCCCTCGGCGCGGAACAACTACGACCATACGTTGGCGAACTGGCAAAGCTTTGCCAATCCGGTGTCAGCGTTCATCCAAATGCGGGCTTACCCGACGCATTTGGTGAGTACACCCAATCACCAGAGCAGATGGCAGAAATTATCGGCGACTTCGCCGCCCAGGGCTGGTTAAACATCATCGGTGGCTGTTGCGGCACGACCCCAGAACACATCAAGGCAATCGCAGATGCAGTCGCTAATCACGCGCCTCGTAAGGTAACCGCGGCGAGCATTACCAGCAGCGTAAAGCGGGGCTTGCGCTTAGCAGGCCTCGAACCTCTCAATCTAAACGCGGACAGTTTGTTCACCAACGTAGGCGAACGAACCAATGTCACTGGATCCGCTCGATTTGCGCGCCTGATCCGCGAAAATAAATACGACGACGCCCTGGAAGTCGCCCGTCAACAAGTTGCCAATGGTGCACAGATCATTGATGTCAACATGGACGAAGGCATGCTGGACGGTGCTCAGGCGATGGTGACCTTCCTTAATCTCATCGCGTCTGAACCCGACATCGCTCGCGTTCCTATCATGATCGATTCGAGTAAGTGGGAAATCATCGAAGCGGGTTTGAAATGCGTTCAAGGTAAAGCGGTTGTTAACTCGATTAGTCTCAAAGAAGGCGAAGCAGTCTTTATCGACGCCGCGAGTAAATGCCTAAGCTATGGCGCTGCTATGGTCGTCATGGCGTTCGATGAGAACGGCCAAGCGGATACGCTACAGCGCAAAACAGAAATTTGCGAAAGGTCTTATCGCATTCTGACGGAAGTGGTAGGCGTAAACCCAACCGACATTATTTTTGATCCCAATATCTTCGCTATCGGCACCGGTATCGATGAGCATCGTAACTACGCTGTGGACTTCATCGAATCAATCCGTTGGCTGCATGCCAACTTGCCTGGCGTCAGTACATCCGGCGGTCTGAGCAATGTCTCTTTTGCTTTCCGCGGCAATAACCCAGTGCGCGAAGCGATCCACAGCGTCTTTCTCTACCACGCTGTTCAAGCCGGCTTCAGCATGGGGATTGTTAATGCAGGCCAGTTAGGGATCTACGCTGACCTACCAGAAGACTTGCGCGAAGCCGCAGAAGATCTGGTGCTTAACCGGCGCGAAGACGCAACCGAGAGACTTCTAGATCTAGCGGAAAAGCTGGCGAGCGAAACAGACCCCCATGCCAGCAACGCATCGGCTCAAAAACAGATCGCAGAATGGCGAAGCCTCCCCGTAGCAAAGCGGTTGGAGCATGCGCTGGTCAAAGGTATTGCAGACCATGTGGTAGCGGATACCGAAGAAGCCCGTCTGCATAGCGATCATCCGCTTGCAGTGATTGAAGGACCGCTGATGGATGGCATGGGAGTCGTTGGTGACCTCTTCGGAAGCGGCAAGATGTTTCTGCCGCAAGTCGTAAAGAGCGCCCGCGTGATGAAGCAAGCCGTTGCCCATTTGGTTCCGTTTATCGAAGAAGAAAAAGCGAAAAATCCTGAACGTGCCAATTCGAGCAAAGGCAAGATCGTTTTGGCAACAGTCAAAGGCGATGTCCATGACATTGGTAAAAACATTGTAGGCGTTGTCTTACAGTGCAATAACTATGATGTCATCGACCTGGGTGTCATGGTCCCGACCGAAAAGATCTTAGAGACTGCGATTGCTGAAGAAGCAGATATCATCGGACTTTCTGGCCTAATCACCCCGTCACTTGACGAAATGGTTGGCGTCGCTCAGGAGATGCAACGCCGCAATCTGAACATTCCACTCATGATCGGTGGCGCAACCACCAGCAAAGCACACACCGCCGCAAAAATTTGCCCGCAGTATGCTAACCGCGCGACGGTTTACGTCCCAGACGCATCACGAGCAGTCAATGTGGCGTCGCAATTACTCGGCAGCGATGAACAATATCAGCGGTATGCTCAGAGCTTGCGCGACGAGTACCAATTGATCAGCGAACGGGTTGCAGCGCGGCGTGAGAAGCGCGCCTTTTTAGACCTTAATGCGACTCGTGCCAATCCATTTATCTGGGACTGGCACAACTACACACCGCCGACACCAAAGCAACCGGGCGTGTTCACCTGTGAGCCAACATTGCGTGAATTGGTTCCTTACATAGACTGGACGCCATTCTTTATGACCTGGCAACTGTCCGGGCGCTATCCAAAAATTCTCGAAGATGAAGTCGTAGGCGAAACTGCGACACAGCTATTTGCAGATGCGCAGGCGCGGCTTGAATGGCTGATAGAGGATGGCCGCCTGTCGGCTCGCGGCGCGTTTGGGCTCTGGCCTGCGAATCGCAGTCTCGATTGCAGCGATGACATTGATATCTTTACCGACGTTGACAGAACTGAAGTGCTATATCGATTGCATCACCTCCGGCAGCAGGCCCCAAAACCGGATGATTTAAGTCCGAACTTTTGCCTGTCTGATTTCATAGCACCACCAGGTTACGAAGATTTCATCGGTGGGTTCGCGGTTACTTCAGGTGCGCGCATAGACGAGGTGTTAGCCCATTTCCCGGATGACGACTATAACCAGATCATGATCAAAGCCCTTGCCGACCGGCTGGCCGAAGCGTTCGCAGAATATTTGCACCACAAGGTTCGTACCGAAGCGTGGGGTTATGCGCCGAATGAAAGTCTGACCGATGAAGAGCTGATTAAAGAACGTTATCAAGGCATACGCCCTGCGCCTGGCTATCCGTCGTGCCCAGAACACAGCGAAAAAGAGACTTTATTTAGACTGTTAGATGCTGAGTCACGATGCGGGATGCATCTCACTGAACATTATGCAATGACACCGGCCGCAGCAGTTAGCGGGTGGTATTTTTCGCACCCAGAAAGCCAATACTTTAATGTCGGAAAGATCGCGCCAGATCAGCTGGCCAGCTACGCCTCGCGCAAAGGCATCGATGCCGCTACAGCCACTCGACTGTTGCAGGCTAGTTTGCCCGACTAGTTTAAGCATCCCGTTCTAGCCCCGCGAACCCTTTCGCCTCTTCAGGCGTTCCTGGCAGGGATTCACGACTTTTTTCGGCCTAGTATTCTTACCGTCGCACGTTGCGCCGGATACTGGGCCAAAGATTACTGCCATGAAGTAGCGATTTCTTGCCCTATTGTCCTGAGATAAAAAGCGTCGCCATCGCTATACCTGCGACGAACATAACGACAATAGCCATTGCATCGGCTTTACTGTCGCCATCATTTTTGCTTTTTGTGGTTTGTTGCTCACTCATATTGATCCCCGCTTTGTGATTACCTTCGTTCCTATAACACCATTATCTTCTACATATAGTTAGAACCAATAATTCTAAGTTTCGCCTTGGCCGCTAGGTGTGTCTCAATCATGCTACGGCATTATAGGGCGGCAACTCGGCAGCACAACCTTCCCAATCTCTATTGACCTCGATAGAAGCCTAGCCGCAGGTTGTCGCAGTTAAGCCAGCAACCGATTTCGAAGCAGGCGCCGCTAGCAAGCCGAACGATGCAAGCCTGCCAAAGCGTAATTACCTCAGAATCGTTTTAATGTCGCTTGCGATGAGACTTGTCCAGGGGAACAACAGCAGAATGTATCGTTACGATGACTTAGACCGGCAGTTCTTGCACGAACGTGTGGCCCATTACCGCGCACAGACAGAGCGCTACCTAAACGGACAACTCTCAGAAGACGCCTTTCTACAGCTGCGGCTACGTAACGGATTGTATGTGCAACGTCTAGCACCCATGCTCAGAGTGGCAGTTCCCTACGGCACGCTGGCTGCAAGTCAGTTACGAGCATTGTCCAAGATCGCACGGGAATACGACCGCGGCTACGGACACCTTAGCACTCGTCAGAACGTGCAATTCAATTGGCCGGAGTTGGCAGAAGTGCCTGCCATTTTAGAAGCGTTAGCGCTCGTAGACATGCACGCAATTCAAACTAGCGGCAGCTGCATCCGCAACGTCACTACAGATCAATTTGCTGCGGCCGCGGCAGATGAACAGGTCGATCCACGCCCGTATTGCGAGCTGCTTCGCCAATGGTCAACGGCGCACCCTGAATTTGAGTGGTTACCGCGAAAATTTAAAATAGCCGTAACCGGATCCAGCAATGATCGCGCGGCGGTAGAAGTGCACGATGTCGGCCTGCGGGTCTATCGCGACCAACAGGATCAGGTCGTATTTGATGTCTTAGCTGGCGGCGGCTTGGGGCGGACCCCGGTCATTGGTCATCAAATCTGTACCGCTTTACCAATCGCTGAATTGCTGACTTATATGGAAGCGTTGCTGCGGGTCTATAACCGCTACGGGCGCCGCGACAATAAATACAAAGCACGCATAAAAATTTTGGTCCGAGCCATGGGCGCAGACGCGTTTGCAAGCGCCGTGGCTGAAGAGTGGCAACATACACGGGGTGGACCAGCCACACTGCTCACAACGGAGATAGAGCGCATCGAAAAACAATTCGTTATGCCTACCCTCCACCAACACACAGATTACAGTGAGACACTCGCTCAGGAGCGCTTTGACAATCCAGATTTCAGCCGCTGGCTGACCCACAATGTTACCCCCCACAAAGTGGCCGGCTACGCTTGCGTTACCCTATCTACCAAAGTGATCGGCGTTCCGCCTGGGGATGTCAGCGATCAACAAATGGATGCTGTCGCCGACTGGGCGGATGCCTATAGCCAAAGCGAGATCCGCATCAGTCACGAACAGAATTTCGTCTTACCGCATGTCGCTCAGTGTGACTTGCTGGCACTGTTTAAGAAGACGAAGGCGCAAGCCCTAAATACAGCAAACGTCGGGCTACTTACGGACATGATCTGCTGCCCCGGTGGAGACTACTGCTCTTTGGCAAATGCCAAATCGATCCCGATAGCCGAAGCAATTCAGCGCCAATTCGGCGACTATGATTATCAGCACGACCTCGGCGAACTGGATATCAATATTTCAGGTTGCATGAACGCCTGCGGCCACCACCATGTGGGCCATATCGGTATTTTGGGCGTCGACAAAAAAGGCGCGGAGTTCTACCAAATCTCACTCGGCGGTCATTCCGGTCATTCGCAGCGGCCTGCGAGCTTAGGCAAAATCCTAGGACCCTCCTTTGCCCGCGACGAAGTACCAAACGTCATGGCGCAAATCTTTTCGACCTACCTCAACCAGCGCCATGATGAAGAGGATTTTTTGTCCTGCTACGAGCGCATTGGAATAGCGCCCTTTAAAGAGACAATCTATGCAAAATCTGATTCATAACGTAACTGGCCAATGGCAGGTGAGTGCACTTAGTGCAAGCGAAACGCCGCACTGGCAGACTGACAAAACCTGGCAGGCAGGACTACCACTTTGCGTGACAGTTGATGTTGAGCCAGAACCGGTCTGGCAGACTGCCAGTTTAATCGGCATCGATTTCCCTGCCTTTACAGATGGTCGCGGTCTCTCTCTAGCAACTTTAATACGCCGCATCGGGTATAAAGGTGACCTTCGCGCCTTGGGCGCGATCCACGAAGATGTGCTGCACTATATGGTACGCTGCGGCTTTACGAGCTTCTTGCTGCCTGAAGATTGTGATCCCGCTGTTGCCCTCGCTTGTATCGCACCTTATACCGAGTTCTATCAAGGCTCGGTGATACAGCCAGCGCCGTTGTACCAGCGCCGCGCGCGCGGCTAGGAGCCGAGGACACCTATTACCCTGTAGAAAGGAACAAACACGTTGGGCCTCATAGAGTCGATATTTTTGATCTTTGGCGGCGCAGCGATTTTATCTGCCCTCGCTCTGTTCGCGCGCCAACCGATGCTACTCGCTTACATCTTGTTGGGAATGATCCTTGGCCCATCTGCTCTGGGGTGGCTGTCTAACGCGGCGGTGCTCAACGAAATAGCCGAGTTTGGCATTATCTTTCTGCTATTTCTGGTCGGTTTAGATCTGCAGCCGAGTAAACTCCGTAATCTCCTGACCGAATCGATGCTGACGGCAGTCGCTACAAGTAGCGTCTTTTTTATCTGTGCGACTGCGATCATGCTGAGCTTTCAATTCAGCTTACAAGACAGTGCGATTATTGGTCTTGCTATGATCTTTTCCAGCACCATCTTGGGCATCAAACTGCTGCCCACTACCGCGCTCCACCATCGGCCCATTGGTGAAACCGTGATTAGTTTGCTGCTCATACAAGATTTGTTGGCAATCTTCGCCTTGGTCTTTTTTGATACGCTCAATCCAAACAGTAGTGATTCGCCAGTTGGGCTACGGCTTCTGAATATTGGTCTAGGGTTACCGGCTCTGGCGCTGAGTGCGCTGCTCACTGTGCGCTATGTTATTGAGCCGTTGATTAGGCGTTTTGACGCTTTCCACGAATTTATTTTCCTGCTCGCCATCGGCTGGTGTTTGGCCATCGCGACCGCAGCGCATTGGCTAGGCTTGTCCTACGCTATTGGTGCTGTGATCGCAGGCATCAGCCTGGCAACAAGCCCGATAGCACTGTATATCGCCGATAATTTAAAACCGCTAAGAGACTTTTTCCTTGTGCTCTTCTTTTTCACCGTTGGAGCCGGGATCAACATTGCTATGCTCGCTACGCTCTGGGCACCTGTCAGCATTCTCGCGATTGTGCTGGTACTCCTGAAACCGCCGGTTTTTCGCTGGGTTTTACAAAATCAATCCACGCCAAAACCCGTCGCCAAGGAAGTAGGCGTACGACTCGGACAAGCATCAGAGTTTTCTTTACTAGTCAGTTATGTCGCAATCTCCGCCGGCTTGATTAGCACCGAAGCAGCATTCGTGCTTGAGGCTGCAACGGTTCTAACATTGTTGCTCAGCAGCTACTGGGTCGTTACACGCTATCCCAGTCCTGTCGCGACAGACCCAGCGCTTCGACGAGACTAGCGCCGCCGTAATGGACGGATCAACGACGAGTAAATGGGTTGGCGAATTGGTGAAATAGCCAAGCGTATGTGTATGCCTAGACCCGGAATATAAGATAACGCCGCGGACCAAACACAACTGCGGTTTGTTTAACCTTGTAAGTGCACGACACCACGCCCAACCATTTGCCCAGCCAAAATTCGATCAATGGCTTCGGACAACGTCTCCAAGGTTAAGACTTCTTCCAAAGCACCCAGATCCATAAGCCATTCACTTCCCAACCGTTGCCAAATGGCAGCTTTTTCCTGAAGTGGCAATTGCACCGAATCAATGCCCAGCAGATTGACGTTACGCAGGATGAAGGGCAGCACATTAGCCGCAAAGGTCGGCGATGCAACGAGCCCGCACGCCGCGACACTACAACCATAATTCAATGATTTCACCGCATTAAACAGAATATCGCCGCCGACCGTATCGACTACGCCACCCCAACATTCACCAAGTATCGGCTTATCTGCTCCGGCGGCAGCCTCTTCGCGAGAAAGAACGCTTTCCGCACCGAGAGACGTTAGAAAAGCCTCCCGTTCGGGTTTGCCCGTGACTGCAGCCACGGAGTACCCCAGTTGAGCGAGCAATTTCACTGCCACAGAACCGACACCACCCGTCGCGCCGGTGACAAGTACTGGGCCGCTAGCAGGTGTCATCCCGTTATTTTCAAGCTTCTGAATGCACTCGGCCGCCGTAAATCCAGCAGTTCCAAGAATCATGCTGGTATGCGGAGTAAGCCCGTCGGGCATGCTCACCACCCAACTGGCAGGCACTCGAATGCGTTGACCAAAGCCACCCGCAGTGCCCATTCCAAGATCGAATCCGATGACAACAACTTCGTCCCCAACATTGAATTCGGGCGCCGCAGACTCAATCACAACACCAGCGGCATCTATCCCAGGAGTATGCGGAAACTGTCGGGTCACACCTGGATTGCCTGTGGCTGAAAGTCCGTCCTTATAGTTCAGCGAGGAGTACTGGACGTCTATGAGCACGTCGCCCTCCGGCAGATCGGCCTCTTCGCGAGTGATGATCTGGCGGGTGAATCCTGCTTCGGCCTTTTCTACCCAAAATGCTTTAAAACTCATTTACCTACTCTCCTTAAGAAATCCAACTTCATAACCCTTTCGATTCTCGGCACCAATAACGTTGAACGCTTGATATACCAACCTGCAACTCGCGCTCTAAATAACCAGAAAAACTGTTAGACGGTGTGAGCTCTTCCTTTTCTATCTCATGACATTTGGCATTAACGCCGTATGGTCTGTTGCCTTATCGTTTTACCCAGGCAGAGACTGCAACCGATGCAAAGAGAAGATCAAACCGGTAGCACTCCATCTCACCCAGACCAGACCTCAGATATTACCGCCGAACAAATTCCAGCAAGTGGCTCACTCGATCGACAAGCAAATTGATTTGACCAAATAACTTCTGGATTGGCTTCTGTACTTCCTGCCACTTCACCTCATAAACTTTAAACTCTTCGCATAGGTCCATGAGGTACTCGTCACTCGTAGCCAATTCGTCTATCAATCCGAGTTGCAACGCACGCTTGCCATACCAGGCTTCGCCGGTCGCAACCGCTTCGATGTCGAGCTTCGGTCGGTTAGCCACTACAAATTCCTGGAAGAGAAGGTGCACTTCTTCTAGTTCTTCCTTAAATTTCTGACGTCCGTCTTCGGTGTTCTCCCCCAGCAACGTCAATGTGCGCTTATATTTCCCTGCGGTGACAACTTCCACGTCTACATCATTCTTCTTCAATAAACGGTGCACGTTAGGGACCTGGGCAACAACGCCAATGGAGCCGATCACAGCGAACGGCGCGGCGAGCACCTTATTGGCCACCGCTGCCATCAGATAACCGCCACTGGCTGCGACCTGATCGACCACTACAGTCAGCGGAATACCCTTGTTACGTACACGCATGAGCTGAGATGCCGCCAATCCGTAGCTGTGCACCATGCCGCCTGGACTCTCCAGGCAAATAATCACTTCGTCGTCCGGCGTCGCAAGGGTTAATATTGCGCTGATCTCCAGGCGTAGTCGCTTTACCTCTGACGCTTCTACATCGCCCTTGAAGTGGACAACGAAAACGTTTCGATTAGCGTTTTCCCGAATAGTTGAAGCGCCATCATCCGCTATATCTGTAGCATCCGTTGCATCCGTTGCATCCGTTGCAATATTAGCCACGGACGAACCATTGGCAGACGTTGTCAAAGTCTCGTCTTGAGATTGGGCATCCGTGACGTTTTTCCCAGTACCTGCTTCTTTTGAGCTGGGAGGCCGCTTCGCCAAAGATTTCTCTTCCGCCTTGCGCGCTTTTTCATCTGCTTTAAGTAGCTTCTTTATCTGCGCCGCGGGTAATGTGGCTTCCTGAATCGACAAGCGTAAGTGTCGCAGTCGGTCGTTGAGCAACTCGACTACTAGATAACCGCGATCTCTAGTGCCTTGCTTAGCACTCGCGCTTACGATAACGATGATCAACAGAACAACAGCTATAACAATTGTGACCACCTGGGCCAGGAACATCAGGTATTCGTAAAGTAAAGACATATTGGTTTTCCATTTGGGTGGCGTACTGTAGCCATTGACCAATGTAACCGTCCACCCCACTTCTATTTTGATCGTAAACGCATACAATCCCTGCCATGAATATGCCAGCGGACAATCACCTTGCCATGCGCGAGTTTTTGAGAGGGCGTTTCAACCCAAATCATCAAACGGGGTTGGACGCCAAGATCGCGTTAGATTGGCGAGACGGCAAGATAGAATTCAGCGTCTGCGACGAATGCTTGGAGTTTGCTTCGACTTCCGGTCAAGCAAGCGGCGACGAAGAACCAGCCGAACTGGTCATTTATTTTGACTGCGAAGCCACTGCGCGCCGCCTACTATCCGGGCAAGGTGATCCCATGGCCTCTTTCGTGAACGGAGAAATTCGCTCTAACGGCTACTTGATTTGGGTGTTCCACGCGTTTGCAGCGTTTGCGGGCAAACCTTAGGCCAATCCCGCTGCAAAGCTGCGGCCACCCTGTTAACGAGTTATCGGCTGTTATTCTCAAGCTGATCAATAAATTCCTGAATCAGCCAACCCGAAATCGCAGTCCTCGGCGGCGTCTGTGGCAATGTTGCAGCAGTAAACCACTGCGCATCAGCTATTTCCTCAGGCTGACACACAATATCACCACCGGCATATGTCGCATGAAATCCGAGCATAAGTGAATTCGGGAAAGGCCAGCTTTGCGACCCAAAATATTGCAGGTTGTCAACGGCTAGTCCGACCTCTTCCATCACTTCCCGGTGTACCGTTTGTTCAATCGACTCCCCTGGCTCAACGAAGCCCGCTAATGTGCTGTACATACCGGACGGCCAGGCGGCGTTACGTGCTAGTAACATCTCGTCACCCCGGGTCACCAGGACAATGATGCTCGGCGATATGCGCGGGTAATTGGTCAGTCCACAGCTCGGACACTTCATGGCGCGATCGGCAGCATGCAACTCCATTCGCGTGCCGCAACGGCCGCAGTATTGATGGGTCGAATGCCAGTCGACGACTTGAAGTGCGCGGCCAGCAAGATAAAACAGTGCCGGCGAAGTGCGTCCCAAAAGCGATCTAAGGCCTACCGCGCTGAAACCTTCCGAGGCCTTACCGCGCACATCCAGCGCATAACAAGGTCGGTTCTGGTAACGCCCGAGAAAGTGCTTGCTGACTACTTCGTAGTCCATCCAGCGAAAGTCATCTGCTGTGGGTGGCTCCGGCATCCCGGCGACAGACTTACAGATGAGTTGTTGCTTTTCAAAAGCGAAATACCACGCCTCGCCATCGTCGGCGTCTTGCGGTGCATGCATCGCTGGTTCGAATCCGTCTGGAGCTGTTGGCCACATATTCTTTATCCACCCTTCTCGGTAAACCCTGTTCTTTCAACACGGCGCAAAAAACCATAGCATAACGCACGCGGAACGCTTTAGCGTAACCGGTTCGACGCTGGGCACCTCAATTTGGTATACCAAAGATTAACAGGGCTATTGCTCGTCGAACCATCATCATGCACTCTTCTGTTACGGTAGTGGGTGTCATATGAACATGGCATTATTCGCCGGGTTAATAGCGAATTCGGCCCTGCCGCAAATCGCGTTTCCTCCACCAAAGTTATTTCATAACATCGCTGAGGACGCTTTAAAGCAGAGCGGCTCATGGGTTTCTTTAGGAAAATTATATGACCGGTTTTTCAATGAGTGCATATACACAAAACTTTTTGGGCGCTGCGCCAACTTGGTATAAACAAACCATTGTTGCTTTCTTGCTCTTAAATCCGGTGATTCTGCTTACCTTAGGATCAGCCGTTGCCGGCTGGATATTGGTGCTGGAATTCATTTTCACTCTGGCGCTCGCACTGCGCTGTTACCCGCTTCAGCCAGGCGGCCTGCTTGCACTGGAAGCGTTATTTCTCGGTCTTACCTCACCTGCCACGGTAAAACACGAGGTGGAAGCAGCGTTCTCAGTCATCCTGTTGCTGGTCTTTATGGTGGCAGGCATTTACTTCATGAAAGAGCTGCTGCTCTACGTCTTTACCAAAATTCTGCTGCGCGTTCGCTCGAAGATTTTACTTTCGCTGATGTTCACCGCGATCTCTGCGGTTCTATCAGCGTTTCTTGACGCGCTAACCGTAACTGCCGTTGTAATCGCCGTGGCCACTGGTTTTTATTCTGTGTATCACCGTGTTGCGTCACAGGGCTACGAGGACGACGGCTCAGGCGTCGAAGACTCCGATGTGCCTGAGCAGGACCGTCCAGAGTTACAACAGTTCCGAGGGTTTCTTCGAAACTTACTTATGCACGCTGCAGTCGGTACGGCACTGGGCGGAGTCTGCACCACTGTCGGCGAACCGCAGAACCTTCTGATCGCCAGCCGCACTGGATGGGACTTCGTCGAGTTTTTCCTACGTATGGCACCGGTCACGATTCCCGTACTGTGCGTTGGACTCATCGTCAACGTGCTGCTGGAAAAGTTTAAGATTTTTGATTACGGCATATCCTTACCCGAGCGAGTGCGCGGCATTCTTGAGGACTTCGACCGTGAAGAATCAGCAAAGCGCACCTCACGGGATTCGGCACGCCTGGTTGTGCAAGCCGTTGCAGCCCTGCTGCTAGTGATTGCCCTGGCTTTACACGTTGCCGAAGTCGGCCTGATCGGTCTCGGCATCATCGTTATTCAAACCGCTTTTAACGGCGTGATTGACGAGCATCAACTTGGCCATGCTTTTGAAGAAGCTCTGCCGTTTACTGCACTGCTGGTGGTTTTCTTTGGCATCGTCGGTGTGATTCACGACCAACACTTGTTTTCGCCGATTATCGCCTACGTGTTAACGCTCCCACAGGACATCCAGCCGGGCATGTTTTATATTGCCAACGGCGTGCTTTCTGCCATCAGCGACAACGTCTTTGTGGCTACGGTGTATATCAATGAGGTTCGCGCGGCTTTTGACGCCAACGTCATCACTCGCGAGCAATTCGACTTGTTAGCGGTTGCGATCAACACAGGGACTAATATCCCCAGTGTCGCGACGCCGAACGGACAAGCGGCGTTTCTGTTTCTGCTCACCTCAGCCATCGCACCACTGGTTAGGCTCAGCTACATGAAAATGGTCTACATGGCGCTGCCATACACTATCGTTATGGGCATCACCGGCTGGATTGGTGTGCAATACCTGCTTTAGCTGCCAAACCAGAGATAAAATATGCTGCAGACAAGGGCGGCCGCGATAACAAACGGTCGCGTTTAGTCGACAAACGATTCAGGGTTTATGCGGATGCCGGGGCATTGCTAATAGCTCGTTGGAGTATGAGCGAAACCCCTGCTCTATTTATGGTCAGCGCGCTTTTCGGTGTGGTCTGTTCCTCGGCGTTTCTCCTAATTTGTCGCCCCAAATTGCAACAATCCGCCGTCTTTCCCGGCTAAGCATCTGGCAGGACTTGCCGCCATATAGGCTCCGCACCAGATTTCTTAGCGACCAGATCCAAGAACGCTGCATGCGCAGCAGCCTCCGAATCACTGACTCCCACGACTCGCAATTCTTGGGTCATTGCTGCATCCAATCGCTGCGCGTTTTCTGACTCGTGAGATGCTGTAGCGGCACGCTCGCCGCCACCAAAAAGTGCCGTCTGACCGCCGGTCATAGCCAAGTAAACATCGGCGAGGATCTCTGCATCTAATAGCGCGCCATGCAGTTGACGTTGCGAATTATCGACCTCGTAGCGTCGGCACAACGCATCTAAGCTGGCTCTTTGTCCAGGATGCTTATCACGGGCAAGCGCTAACGAATCAGTGATTTGGCAAACTTGCCCCAAGCGCAATTTGCGCAGACTTGTATCGTTTCGGTCGCGCGCCAAATCGGCAACTTCGTATTCGATAAAAGAAACGTCAAACGGCGCGTTATGAATGATGACTTCCGCACCTTCGACGAATTCTCTGAATTCGTTCCAGACTTCGGCAAACACAGGCTTATCGGCAAGAAAAGCCTCAGTAATGCCGTGCACTTCTTTCGCACCATCATCTATAGCGCGTTGTGGATTGATATATTTATGAAAATGCCGCCCTGTCAACTTCCTATCGACACACTCGACGGCACCGATCTCGATAATCTTGTGACCCATATCGGGTTCTAATCCCGTGGTCTCCGTATCTAAAAATATCTGCCGCATAAGCTATTGTGCCTTTGTCTGCATTGCGTCGATCGCGGCGTTAGCAGCCTGATCAACCAGTTCATTTTCAACGTGCCCGCTGTGTCCTTTCACCCAATGCCACTCGATTTCGTGGTTAGCTAAGGCCGCGTCCAGACGCTGCCACAACTCTTTGTTCTTGACTGGTTTCTTCTGCGACGTTTGCCAGCCGTTGCGCTTCCACCCGTGAATCCATTGGGTAATCCCTTGGCGCACGTATTGTGAGTCGGTGGTCAACACCACATGCACCGGTCTCGTGAGGGCTTCCAAACCGCTGATCGCTGCGAGGAGTTCCATTTGATTATTGGTTGTGATCTCGGTGGCGCCGGAAAGCAACTTTTCGTTGCCAGACATCCTCAGCAGAGCGGCCCAACCGCCGGGACCAGGATTGCCGCGACACGCACCATCGGTAAATATCTCAACGGTTTGCATTAAACAAAAAACCTCTTCTTTAGTATGCCCCGCCCCAGCACTTAACAAGAAACTGAGAAAAGGACGCCCCAAAAACGCTCAAGAGGCATGTTAGACAGCTGCTAGAGCGTTCATATCAATCCGGGCGAAGACCGCCCTACTTTCAATCGATCTCGCCCGCGCTTTATTCGCCGGGCGGATTACCATCGAAATATGCGAGCGGCGCCAACTTAAGCTTTTTCCTCTGCACCCGACCAGCCTGGCCTTGCAACCATGCGCCCGGTGCTTCTTTAACCGCAGTGATGATCACCACGCCTCCCAGCGGCAAACGTTGTGCGGCAGCTAGTGCTAACGGCTTCAATCTGCTCCGCAAGACGCTGCCCGCCAGACGATCCAGAGGTACTCTTCGCATGAGCCTACTGCGCCAGTCCAGTTTATCTGCGGCAACATGCACCGAGTCGCCGCTGACTTTTAATAGATCCCGATCGGATTGCATAAGCGATGCTTCTTCTTCAAAACCCTCGAGCGACAGAAAGCTACTCGTATAAACATGGTAAGTAGTCGGCGTTTCGACTTGCATGCCTAATACGCCCAGCCAGTCGGTGATCTTCATACCACCAACAAACCGGTAATCGCCTAACGCTGCGCGCCGTTGTCCCGCATAGAACCGCCGCAGCCCTAATAAACTCCACGGATTAAAAACACAAAGCACTAGCTTGCCACCGGGCCGCAACACTCTGACGGCCTCGCGTAAACCAACCCTAGGATCGCTTAATCGCTCTAGCGCATGGTGTAGCACCACCCCATTCATACTGGCGCTAGGCAAAGGCAGTTCGCTTAGCCTGCCGATCAGCGGTATCGCCGAGAGTGGATTGGAAGCCGGCATATCGGCAGCGCGCGGTATCGGACCGCGTTCCATTTCCGGATCAGCCAAAAACAGTCTTTGGCGGACCATAGAACGCGTCAATAAGTCCAAAGGAGCGTCAGCCTGGCCCGCCCAAAGCAACGCGTCACCGTGCAGACGTCGCACCAAAGGTTCTAACAGAGATGTTTCAGTCGCTAGCACATTACGCCCGAGCGGGCTTTGCCACAGCCTCGAGGAGGTTAACCGGCGATTAGCGTGACCAGATTGAGTTGGCATGCAAACACGCTCCAAAAAACAGTAGAATAAAGGATTAATTAACACTCATCTCGCGCTAACTTAGCATTCGCTAGCGACGCTTGCATGCCTCTTTCAATCCATCAGAAGTTAACCCTATGATTGTTGCGTTGTTTTCTCGCCGCGCCTGCCTTTACCGAGCAGTCTGCCTCGGTTTCCTTCTGATAATTGGCAACGGCTGTAGCTCCGTCGCCAAAGCACGGAATGACGCATCCGACGCTCTCGTTTTAACATCATCAGCAGAGGATTATGTTGAGCAACCAGACCCAACCGGACAACTGAGCACAGAGACGAACCCAGAAAGAGACCCAGATACACGTAGTGGTATTGAGACTACTTTAGCCGTTTCCGATGCAGGCTTCGCAGCGGATGCAACAACCTTTAACGCAGAAAACCACAGCGCGAATAACGAGGATTTGTGGCGCGTCATGCGTGAGCACATGCAGTTGGCTCACCGGACCGACCAGCGGCGCGTGAAGCAGGAACTCGCCTGGTTAAACCGTAATCCAGAGTATTTTCCTCGCCTGCAAGCACGTTTGCAGCGCTACTTGCCCTATATCCTGAAAAAAACCTTAGAACGCGGTATGCCAGCCGAGATTGCACTGCTTCCTATCGTTGAAAGCGCCCTGGATCCGTATGCTTTTTCTCCGGGTGGCGCCAGCGGTGTATGGCAATTTTTGCGCCCTACGGCTATTCAATACGGCGTTAACATCAACGCTTGGTATGACGGCCGGCGCGATGTTGTCGCGGCGACCGACGCTGCGCTGGACTTTCTAACCTACCTACACAAGAAATTTGGCCATTGGGAATTAGCGCTGGCTGCTTACAACGCAGGCGAAGGAAGAGTAGCTAGAGCTTTAAGAAATAGCCCCGTAGCCGACTTTTTCGACTTATCACTGCCTCGAGAAACTCGCGCATATGTGCCACGACTGTTGGCCCTTTCAGCTTGGGTGAAAAATCCGCAAGCATACGCGACTACTCTGCCTGAGATTCGCAATGAACCGCAGTTCGCAGTCTTGCCACTCGGCTCTCAATTTGATCTAAATGTTCTCAGCAAAACGCTGGCAATGCCGTTGCCGCTTATCTACAACAACAATCCCGGCTTGAGCCGTTGGGCAACTTCCCCTACCGGCCCGCATCATCTGATCATACCCATAGCCACCGAATCGCCAGCGCCTCTTGGCAAAGAGCAGCCAATTGCTTCGCCATTGCCAAAGATGCAAAAAGCAAATGGAAAAATGTCAGTTGCAGCCCTACAGGCTAAGCTGGCTGAAGTCCCAGAGCGCGCAAGGTTAAACTGGCAAGAAGTGGTAATCCACAGCGGCGATACGTTAAGTCAGATCGCTCAAATGTACGGCACCAGTTTGAAGACGTTGAAGCGGTTTAACGGCTTACGTAGCAGCCGTATTCGCGTCGGGCAAAAAATTCTCGTACCCACTCACAACCCTAAAACACTGTCCGCAGCGTACCGAAAACGCCATGCTGGACCGATCTATCGCGTACGAAAGGGAGACTCACTCTGGTTGATCGCGCGTCGCACTGGGACGCGCCTTAACGACTTAATGCGCATGAACGGCATAGGGCCGCGTGACTTAATTCGGCCCGGGCAGACTTTACGTCTTGCGGAGGAAACCGCACAGGCTGAAGTAGCGATAAGAGTCGCGACGAATGCGGTGCTCCCCGCCGCCACGCAGCCACGAGAGCTACGCCCTGAAGTGACACGGACAATCCATTACACCGTTAGACGCGGCGACTCCCTGTCGAGAATCGCAGGCAAATTTGCGGTCGGCGCAACGGAAATTGCGGCTTGGAACAATCTGAACATCGACAAATATCTATTCCCTGGCCAGAGCCTGACCCTCTACGTCAACGTGCTATGCGCCGGCTCAGGCAGTTGTTAGCTTTCCGGCAAAATTGAGTATCAACATGGCGTCACTCATCCGCAGGCTACCCTAAAGCTGCGGTCGCTCGACATTCAGATCCTGTTCTGCTGAGTAGGCGAAGGCCTCATACTCGACCCGCTGACTGCGCTCGACCATGCCGCTCTTGAGCTGGGTGAGTACCGCTTCAGGCAATAGCGCGGTTTCGCCAGGCGTCGCTTTCGTCACTGCCACAATAGCCACGCCATCTGGCGTCTCGGTATAGCCAAGCGACTTATCCACCGAGCTGGGTCTGGGTAGTTCGAAGGCTTTTCTTATGACAGCCTCAGGCACGTCGGGTGACCCAAGATTGCGGCTTATTTGCTCTTGATTGACCCATGAGGCGCCAATTCCCGATGCCACTTCGTCCACGGCCTCGCCATCCAGCAACGCTGCCATCACCTCTGCACGAGCAGCTTCCATTGCGTCCATGGCTCGTTCTCTGCGCAATTCTGTTTCTATATCTGTGCGAACATCCTCTAACGGTATTTGCTGCGGTAAATGCGTCTCTGCAATCCGCACAACAACAGCCGTTTCATCATTTATTTCAATGAGTTCACTGTTGTCCCCAGCCATTACCTCATCGCTGAAGATCGTTTCGAGCACCAAACTCGATTGCAATACAGCAGGCAAAGTCTGCGTAGCACTTGTCTCGCTAATTCGATCCGCACGAGCGAGGGCAACGTCAACGGCCTCGGCGGTTTGTGTTAAAGCAATTTGCTCATCGTAGGCAGAGCGCTCGAGCGCTACCATGCGATCCGCATATATCTCCAGTGCTTCATCACGTTTTAGGCGCAACACTAGCTCCTCGCGCACACTCTCAAAGCTTGGATACTCGCTAACTATGATTTCTTTGAGTTGAATCAAATGAATACCAAAGGAAGTCTCTATCGGCGCAGAGACTTCGTCGACTTCAACCAGTGACCACAAGGCATCCTCAAAAGCAGCCTCAAAAACCCCTTTTGCCGCCGGTCCCAAGCTACCGCCTTGCTGTGCTGACCCCGGATCATCTGAATATTCCTGAGCTAGTGTTGCAAACGCTTCACCAGCAGCAAGTCGCGACTTTAGTTCGGCTGCGAAGGCTCGCGCAGAAACCAAGTCACGGTCATCGTTTACGGCGATCAAGATATGCGCGCTATCGCGCTGTTCATTAATTGCTGCAGCCGCTTGATCATCAGCATAAGCCGCCTGGAGCTGTTCATCACTTGGATCCGTTGTCACCTGGGCGATCGCAGCATCAACGGACAGCGCGATATACTCAACATCCACCGCAAGTTCGGTAACGTACTTTGCTTCATTCTCGAAATAACGATCGCTTATTTCGTCCTCCGAAACAGTAGCTTTTTGAGCGTACTCATCCAGCTTCAGTTCCAGATAAGCCACATCTCTCCGTTGATTGAGTAGCGACGCAACATACCGAACTTCCTGATCCGTAACCAAGGCACTGTCGATTACACCACGGCGCAGTTCATCAACGCTGTAATCCTCATCCATGCGCTCCCGGAATGTCTGCGTGGTGTAGCCAAGCATGCCGATACGTTGCCGGTATGTCGTGGGGTCGAAGCTTCCGTCCAGTTGAAAAGCAGCATTCGATCGAAGTTGTTCGTCTACAAAACGCGGCGCGACTTCGACGTTCAAATTGGCCGCCGTTTGCACCATGACTTGTCGGTTTATAATCTGTGCCAGAGCGAATCGCTGCAGTTCTAATCGATCTAGATCGTTGGGATCGAAATCTTCACCGGCCTGTGCGAGCACCTGAGCGCGCTCTCGCTCAGTTTCAATATTGAGCAGGCTTTCAGTAATTTCAAAATCGCCAACAGTCGCCACTTGCGGATCGCCGCCTGACAACATACCAGTAGCTCCAAATCCAAAAAACGCTAACACGACTATTAGCAAAAAAACCAATACTCGAAAGCCGATTCCGCTGGTTTGATCTCTTAGTTTTTGCAGCATTACTTATTCCCAACTCTCTCGATATCCGATTTAGTTCCTGTATCCGACAGCGCAGGATTGACAGGCGCTCCTTTCAGCGCCAATTGTAACCGCGTTATCGCTCCCGCAGCAGCCGCAAAATCGTTATTAAAGTCTAAGAACCAAAAAGGGCGCATAAAATGCGCCCTTTGCTCGCTTAACTTGCGACGCCTAGTTCAGTGCGTCTTTGAGTGCCTTACCAGGCTTGAATGCAGGCACTTTGGCAGCGGCGATCTGAATTGCTTCGCCGGTTTTTGGGTTACGCCCACTCCGCGCAGCTCGTTCTCTTACCAAAAACGTACCAAATCCGATTAGTGAAACCGTTTCCGCATTTTTTAAAGACTCTGTCACGGCGTTAATAACGGCATCTAGCGCCCTGGACGCATCACTTTTGGAAAGTTCTGCTGATTCCGCAATCTGATCTATCAATTCAGTCTTATTCAATTCTTTGCCCCTTGTGAATGAGAAACCCTAAGCTCATCTCTATGTTAGTTCGTTTATACGCATTATTAGACTTACCGCTACTAAGCTCGACTAAGCCCACAATACCCAACTTATCCGCCAATTCAGTTGACTGCTTTTTTCTTCACCGCCATTTGCACGCCATCATATCAGCACTGTATCCACTGCTTTGGACCTAGTTAAGGTTAGCCGCCAACATAGCAGTTATGCCGGCTAACGACGTCGCGCATCCTATCACGGCGTGCGTGATCAGTGCCACAGCGGATGCAGTCTGTAGAGTTAGCGACCCAAAATCAATCGGCTTACTATAACTTTAGACCTTGACACGACCTTGTCTTTGTAACGAATTTGCTTTTAGCAGATCAACTTAAAGCAGACGGTACTTAACGTAAGTGCAATGCCGGCGCGCATCCGCAACCCAGCGCGAATTCCTAGTGCGGATTAATGCTCCGACCACTACTCGTGGAATCAACTTCGCCGGCTTGCTCAACGCTCACTTCCGTCGCAACGCTATCAATTAGTATCGGCTGGGGCGTTCTTTCTAAGGCCAACTCTAACACCTCGTCCATCCACTTAACGGCACGAATCTCAATGTTTTCTTTAACATTCTCAGGAATCTCCCTAAGGTCCTTTTCGTTCGCTTCGGGAATGATAACGCGCTTTATCCCCCCACGATGGGCTGCTAACAACTTCTCTTTCAGTCCACCAATTGGCAATACTTGACCACGCAAGGTAATTTCTCCAGTCATCGCCACGTCGGATCGAACAGGAATACCAGTAATGACAGAGACCATAGCGGTACACATACCGATTCCAGCACTCGGGCCGTCTTTCGGCGTCGCGCCTTCTGGAACGTGAATGTGCAAATCGTGCTTTTCATGGAAAGCTTGCTCGATACCAAGCACCGCACTGCGGCTGCGCACAAACGTCAGTGCCGCTTGTATAGACTCCTGCATAACATCGCCGAGCGATCCGGTCTTAGTCTGCCGGCCTTTGCCAGGCATGGAAACTACTTCTATGTTAAGTAATTCACCGCCTACTTGAGTCCAGGCGAGGCCCGTCACCATACCGACTTGGTTCTCTTCCTCCGCTAGACCGTAGGTGTATTTGCGCACTCCGTTATAATCCTCCAAATCGTTTGGACGAACCGTAACGGTTAGCATCTTTTTAACGCGAGCGGCTTTCGATCTTTTTTCCATAGCGGCATTAAGTGCCTGTTCTTTTACGACCTTACGCGCTACCTTCGCTATTTCCCGTTCCAAGCCTCGGACACCCGCTTCTTTTGTGTAATAGCGAATAATGGCTAACACCGCGTCGTCTTCCAGGACTAAATCAGCTTGTTTGAGTCCATTGTTCTTGATCTGTTTGGGAATCAAATAACGTCGCGCGATGTTGAGTTTTTCGTCTTCGGTGTAACCCGGCAGTCGAATGATCTCCATCCTATCCAACAACGCCGCGGGTATATTTAGTGAGTTCGACGTGCATACAAAGAACACGTTAGAAAGGTCGTAGTCGACTTCTAGATAATGATCGTTGAAGGTATCGTTTTGCTCTGGATCAAGCACTTCCAATAGCGCGCTGGCCGGGTCGCCGCGCATGTCCATACCCATCTTGTCGATTTCATCCAGCAGGAACAGAGGATTATTGACCTCGGCCTTCGACATTTTTTGCATTATCTTGCCGGGCAAAGAGCCAATGTACGTACGCCGATGACCGCGAATCTCGGCCTCGTCGCGAACGCCTCCTAGCGCCATACGGACAAACTTGCGATTAGTCGCACGAGCAATACTTTCGCCTAAACTCGTTTTACCCACTCCTGGAGGACCAACCAGGCAGAGCACCGGGCTACGTGATCGTTTCACCCGATTCTGTACCGCTAAATATTCAATAATCCGGTCTTTAACTTCTTCAAGACCATAGTGATCTTCATCCAATATCTGCTGTGCAGCGAAGAGATCCTTACGAACCCGACTCTTTTTCTTCCATGGAACACTCAACATCCAGTCGAGATAGCTGCGCACAACCGTTGCCTCCGCAGACATCGGCGCCATATTTTTCAGCTTGTTTAGCTCGCTCTGGGCTTTATCGCGTGCCTCTTCACTGCAACCTGCCTCATTGATGCGCTTCTGCAGATCATCTACTTCGCTTTGACCATCCTCGCCCATCTCTTTTTGGATGGCCTTCATTTGTTCATTCAAGTAGTAATCGCGCTGGCTTTTCTCCATTTGTTTCTTCACACGCCCGCGAATTTTTTTCTCCATTGCCTGCACGTCCAACTCACTGTCCATGAGTTTCAGCAATAGCTCGAGACGTTGCTTGACATCAACCGTTTCTAAAACGTGTTGCTTTTGTTCGAGGTCCATAGACATCTGCGCGGCAATTGTATCGGTGAGCCGAGACGGATCATCAATGCTGGAAAGCGAGGCCAAAACCTCGCGTGGTATTTTCTTGTTGTTCTGCGCAAATTGTTCAAATTGGGCTAGCAAGGTACGTTGTGCGGCCTCTGCCTCGCGAGGGCCAAGCTCCACTTCGTTTTCAGGCTCGGCAACACCGCGAATATACTCACCGTCTGCATCGACTGACGCGACGCGAGCTCTATGCCCGCCTTCGACCAAAACCTTCACAGTACCGTCGGGCAGTTTAAGTAACTGCAAAATAGTGGAAACGGTGCCCACTTCAAATAGTTCTTTGGCGGTGACGCTGGCGGCGTCCGGATCACGCTTGGCTACTAAAAAAATCTGTTTATCGTCAACCATCGCTGCATCCAGCGCCTTGATGGAACTTTCCGTTCCAACAAACAGCGGGTGCACGCCGTGAGGGTAAACGACCATATCCCGAAGTGGGAGAATGGGTAGATTTTCAGTACTGGGGTTAGGCATGCAAGTTCCTCGAAGGGGGTAATAGAGTACCTGCACGACCGTTACGGTCGCGCAGGTTGTAACAACGGATGGTTGCTCGAGTCTGCAGCGGTCGCGGGATTGGCTTACTCTTCAGGAACAGCCTTAGCTTGATCCTTATTTTCGTAGATCAGCATGGGCTCGCTTTCTCCCTTGATGACACTTTCGTCGATCACAACCTTGCTCACCGACTCGATCGCCGGTAAGTCATACATGGTGTCTAGCAGCACAGCTTCAAGTATAGAACGCAAGCCGCGGGCGCCTGTTTTACGTTCCATCGCTTTGTTGGCTACCGCTTTTAGAGCGTCGTCGCGGAAATCCACTTCGACTTCTTCCATCTCGAATAGCTTAGAATATTGCTTGGTCAGGGAATTCTTCGGTTCGGTTAAAATCCGCACCAAAGCATCGTTATCCAGTTCACCAAGCGTCGCCACTACCGGTAACCGGCCAACAAACTCTGGGATAAGGCCATATCTCACCAAATCATCAGGTTCGACCTGGCGTAGCGTTTCGCCAATACTGCCACGATCTTCTTCGCCCTTAACTTCTGCGCCGAAGCCGATGCCAGATTTGTCGGAGCGGTCGATAATAACTCGATCGAGGCCGGCAAACGCGCCGCCGCAGATGAACAAGATGTTTGAAGTATCGACCTGCAAGAACTCCTGCTGAGGATGTTTTCGTCCACCTTGGGGCGGAACTGAAGCAACGGTCCCTTCGATGAGCTTCAACAGCGCCTGCTGAACGCCTTCTCCGGACACATCTCGCGTTATCGACGGGTTATCCGATTTGCGGGAAATTTTGTCGATTTCATCAATGTAAACAATACCGACCTGTGCTCGTTCCACATCGTAGTCGCACTTCTGGAGCAATTTCTGAATGATGTTCTCAACATCTTCGCCAACATAACCCGCTTCGGTAAGCGTCGTAGCATCTGCAATGGTGAACGGCACGTCGAGCAGGCGTGCCAGGGTTTCCGCCAAAAGCGTCTTGCCACAGCCAGTTGGACCAATCAACAGGATATTGGACTTTGACAGTTCAACGTCGTCCTTCTTAGCCGAGTAATTCAACCGCTTGTAGTGATTATAAACGGCTACGGACAGCACCTTTTTGGCATGGTCCTGACCGATGACATATTCATCAAGAATATCTTTTATTTCAGTTGGAACTGGAAGTTTGCTTGATTCGCCAGACTGCGACGACTCGGACACTTCTTCGCGGATGATGTCATTACACAGCTCGACGCACTCATCACAGATAAATACGGATGGTCCAGCGATCAGCTTGCGCACCTCGTGCTGGCTCTTGCCGCAAAAGGAGCAATATAAGAGCTTCCCTGAATCGTCGCTTTTACCGCTATCGTCGGCCATATTTTCCTCTATCTTTCGTCTGCCATCTGTTGATGGGATTTGCTTCGAATCTTTCAGTCCCAGTGCGCGTCACGCGATCCCTCACGGGTCTTCGCTCACAATCTGAGCGCATTCTTTGGACGACTCGTTATTTTTCGATTCGTGATGTGTTGAATATAACGCAACGCCAAAGCCATTCAAGGGGTGTCGATCGCCCCTATCCTAGCTTGGCTTTCCAGATGCTTGTGCCCGCGTCTCTTGAACGCTATCAACTAGGCCGTAATCCTTTGCTTCATCGGGGCTCATCCAGAAGTCGCGATCCGTATCTGCTGCAACTTTCTCTATGGACTGACCGGTATGTTTAGCAATGATTGCATTCAAGCGCTCTCGCATTAATAGGATCTCTTGCGCTTGAATTTCAATATCTGCAGCGACACCACGAGATCCACCGGAGGGTTGATGCAGCATCATGCGTGAATTCGGTAATGCATATCGCTTACCCGGCTCGCCCGCGGCAAGTAAAAAAGCGCCCATCGAAGCAGCTTGGCCAACGCAGAGCGTGCTCACCTTCGGTCTAACAAACTGCATCGTATCGTAAATCGACATGCCTGCCGTGACAGAACCACCGGGCGAGTTGATGTAAAGGTTGATGTCTTTATCTGGGTTCTCTGACTCGAGAAACAGCATTTGGGCGACAACCAAGTTGGCCATATGGTCTTCGACCGGCCCTACTAGGAAGATAATGCGATCTTTAAGCAGGCGCGAATAAATGTCGTACGCGCGCTCGCCTCTAGCAGTTTGCTCCACCACCATAGGCACCATGCCTAGTCCAGTTGCTGGTGTCCGTTGCCGGTCGAAAATATCACTCATCCTGCTTCTCCACATCTTTTTGCGCATCGTCTGTATCGGGTGAATCGGTCGCTTCTATAGCGTTATCCACCGCTTCCGCTTCCAACTCTGGCTCCGGTGCGATCGCTTTGCCGCTGATCGCGTCTTTATAATCGCAAGCCACGTCGGTTACCGACGATTGGCTTAGTATGTGGTCAACTACTCGATCTTCAAGTATCCCCATCTCGATGTTTCGCAACTGCTCAGGATTACTTTTATACCAATTGATGACTTGCTCAGCTTCACCGTAGCCCGCAGCGATTTCCGCCAATCGCGCATCGACTACCGCCTCATCGGCGACCATCTCATGTGCACTGATTACTTCATTAACCGCTAGGCCGACAAGCACCCGCTTTTGTGCCTGGTCGTGAAACAGCTCATCCGGCAGACTAGGTAAGTTAGTTTGATCGCCGCCTTGTGGCAGCTGAAATTGGCTCATCATCTGATCTTTCAGCACCTGAATTTCACGCTGCACCAGAGCTTGCGGCACGGTAAACTCATGCACGCTGGCAATGCCATCCATTACTTGCTGCTTGAGCTGATTGCGAACCGCGCTATCCATCTCTTGTTGCATATTCGCAGTAACCTGCTCGCGAAATTCGTCTTCGGAGTCCGTCTCAACGCCGTACTTGGCGAAAAACTCTGCATTTAGCTCAGGCATTTTCGCCGCTTCAACCTTATGGGCATTGACCGTAAACTGAACCGTTTTACCTTGAAGCTCCGTGGCACGATAGTCTTCGGGAAAAGTCGCATCAAACGTTTTCGATTCACCAGCGCTTAAACCACGAAGGCCCGTCTCAAAATCGGCGATCATCTGTTTTTGACCAAGCGTGACCGCCATACCTTCACCGCACGCTGCTTCTACCTTTTCCCCGTCCAGGCTGCCTTCAAAATCTACGGTAATACGATCGCCGTCCCCGGCTGCATGCTCTACTTCGGTATAAGTTGTGTCTTGATTGAGTAACCGATCAATCATCTCGTCAACATCAGTCGGCTCGATTGTTGCGACGGGTTGTTTTACCGCGATCTGCGAAAAATCCCCTAACGTTACATTGGGATACACTTCAAAAGTCGCTGTGAACTCAAAATCGATACCTGGATCCATCTTAACGACTTCAAGATTGGGCGAACCGGCAGGCTCTAATGACTCTTGTTGTACCGCCGTAATAAAACTGTTCTGCATCATCTCGCCAGCAACTTCTGCGCGGACAGCAGGACCATATCGACGCCGCACTTCTCTAAGCGGCACTTTCCCGGCACGGAACCCAGGAATTTTGACTTGACCACGAGCCTTTTCCAGACGGGTAGTAATTTCGGACTCAAAGTCCTCGCTTGGTAACGCTATTGTTAAGCGGCGCTCAAGACCAGACAAAGTTTCGATAGATACATTCATTTTCTTCAACAACTATAAACCAAAGGGAACCATCCTCTGATGGGGGTAAAGCGTGGCTAGATCAGCAACAACCTGAAGGTCAGCAGCATTTTCTTTTGCTAATGTGCCGGGTGGTCGGGACTACACAGCGAACTTAGCCAGCTGCATGCTTTTTTTCAATACCAGGACACGCAAGGTGATCATTCACAAACACCGCAATCTCAATTGCACAGCGCGTTTTCGAGACACACCTCATTTGCCATCAGAAAGCCAGCCGGTCAACAAGCACCGCATCATACACCACAGAAGTCAGCCATGGACATCAATCTACACTCCACTCTTGCGATCATCCGTCTTGCTAGCTGGCGCCTGTTTTGTTCGATCGGTTGCATCGTTTGTGATCCCCACCACTCAATCTGACAACAGCGCTACAGCAGGCGATCGATGCCGGCAGGTGCGCAACATTATATTAATTAACTGACGTCTATGAGCTATTGATCATCAGCCATCA
>DJYW01000131.1 GCA_002450255.1 Gammaproteobacteria bacterium UBA6968 | reverse complement strand
TTCCTTCTTTTCCTTCTATTCCTTCAATGTAAGCACCACCCAACATCTCTTCACCGTGGTAGAAAGCGATGTACTGGCCTGGCGTGATGGCTCTTTGTGCAGTGTGGAATTCGACCTGCAGCAGACCATCTGACGCGATTGACACATCGCAGGCCTGCTCTTTTTGACGATAGCGTATCTTGGCGGCACAGGTTAACGGTAAGTTGACCGGCTGCAGCCAATTAGGCTGCGAAGCGATAAGCGTGGTGTGCATCAGATCACACTCATCCTGGCTAACAATAAGCGTATTGCTCGTTGATACTTTTTTAACAACATACCAAGGCGCCTCTGGGCGGCCGGCTAATCCGCCTATATTGATGCCTTGGCGTTGGCCTAGCGTATAAAAATGTAGCCCGCTGTGTTCGCCTACGGCAATGCCCCGAGTGTCCGTTATAGGCCCCGGTTGATCTGTTATGTAGCGTTTCAGGAAATCTGCGAAACGCCTTTCACCGATAAAACAAATACCGGTGCTGTCTTTTTTGCGATGATTGGTGAGTTCCAACTCACTGGCCAAGCGGCGGATATCCGCTTTTACGAAATCTCCGAGCGGGAACAGGCACAAGTCGAGCTGTTGCCGAGGCACAGCTTGGAGGAAATAGGTTTGATCCTTGTTGTCGTCAATGCCCTTGAGGATGCGTAGGCTGTCGCCTTGACCGGTTCGCCGGACATAGTGTCCGGTAGCAATCAAATCGGCGCCTAGGGTCGTGGCATAAGCAACAAATTGTTCGAACTTGATTTCTCGGTTGCACAAGATGTCGGGGTTAGGCGTTCGATCGCGTTGATACTCTTCCAGAAACTGCGCGAACACTTTGTCCCAATACTCTGCCGCGAAGTTGGCTTGGTGTAGAGGAATATTGAATCGGTCGGCTGCGGCCTGCGCATCCTCGAGATCAACTTGAGCGGTGCAGTACTCCGTACCATCGTCTTCCTCCCAATTCTTCATAAACAAGCCTTCGACTTGATAGCCTTGCTCGATAAGGAGGTGTGCGGCGACGGAAGAATCAACGCCACCCGACATGCCTAAAATGACTTTTGCGCCGGGCTGTAATCGTTTATGAGCAGGATGAGCGGAAATTTTCGTCACAGTTAGGCTTTGCCAGTAAAATGAGTGAACGATGATACAGCAGGCAAGCTGGTCGCATACAGAGTGGGCCATGCAGCGGGATCAATCTGGTGAAATTTCTCTTGTCTGGAGGACATATCATTGTGGTTTACGCGGCTTGCCTTGGCATCTGTTATGCTGGATTTTTACCCGGTATAGATTAAACGAGTCGCGCAGTTCGGTTGTGAAGACGAAGTAGTGAAAATTTGGCTAAAATTGGGCGCCGTTAGCGCGGTAAGATTAAGTGAAATTCAGACCCCGTTCTATGGCCACCAGCGACGCCCCAACGAAAACTGGCGTGATATTTTTTGACGCGTAGGCGAAGGTTTCGCGGAGCGACGAACCGGACAATCCTTCGGCATTCGCGTAAAAACAGTGGAGCAAGATCTCAATTTAGGGGAAGTAATTGGCTACAGATAGGGACGCGGACTCTTTTAGTCACTTGAATGCGGCTGGCGAAGCCAACATGGTCGATGTTGGCGCGAAGCAGATTACCGAGCGAGTTGCTGTAGCGGGGTGTACAGTCAAAATGCAAGCCGAAACGCTGGTTGCGATTCAAGAGCAGGCATTGGCGAAAGGTGAGGTACTGGCCGTTGCGCGAGTAGCTGGTATTCAGGCGGCCAAGCGCTGTGCCGATCTGATTCCTCTGTGCCATCCGTTGGCGTTAAGCAAGGTATCGGTGGACTTTAAATTCCTTTCCACCACTGCGTTGTCGATTGTTGCGGAATGTCGGCTGAGCGGACGGACCGGGGTAGAGATGGAGGCGCTAACGGCGGCCAGTGTGGCGGCTCTAACAGTCTACGATATGTGTAAGGCTATCGACAAAGGCATGGTGATAGAGGATTTAAAATTGCTCGAAAAGATAGGCGGCAAAAGCGGGCATTGGACTCGTGCACAGATTACTCCGGCAAGTTAATAATACGAGCTGATTAACAGAGGGGCCGATGCGCGAAAAGGCTGTTGAACGATAAGGCCAAAGCAAGCAAACCCTTTACGAGACAAGGCTCAAGACTAACCTGCCCGAGCAAAACTACCCAAGCAGAACTGCCACTTAAGAACGAGAGAGATAAAGAGGGAGCGATGATGAGCGAGGGTCCGAGCAAGGTGACGGTGAAGTTCTTTGCGTCGTTAAAAGACGTGACCCAGTGTGCTGAAGTGAGTGTTCAGGCTGCGGATAGAACCACGTTGATGGCTGCTTTAGGGGCACGATTTTCCGAGGAAGTGATGGCGGAATTGCAGCGCGATAATGTCCGGATTGCGCACAACCAGGAGTTGATAGCGGCTACTTTCCAACTAAGGGATGGCGATGAAATCGCATTTCTACCGCCGGTCACTGGAGGCTAGGTCATGGCTGCATCGTGTCATATTGAAATCGCTATTCAGCAGGAAGACTTCTCCCACGCAGAAATTTATGCGCAGATGCGCCAGCGCCAGTTTGCGCAAGCTGGTTCGATCGTAAGTTTCGTGGGTTTGGTGCGAGATCGAAACGAACGCGCGGGAGACGGTGGCGAGGTGCAAGGATTGAGCCTTGAACATTATCCAGGCATGACCGAGAACAGCATGCAAAAAATCGCTGAACAGGCGCAAGAGCGA
>DJYW01000141.1 GCA_002450255.1 Gammaproteobacteria bacterium UBA6968 | reverse complement strand
CAGCAAACCCATGGCGCGGTACCCATCGCGCCTGAAGTGAGTTGAGAAACGTCAGTTCTGCGGTGCAAACAACGCTCGATAACGCTCGGATATGGCGCAGCGGGCCGTCTTTTCCGTTGTTTTTAGTCGCGCGTTTACAGCGTTGCCAGGGTCGTTGGATACTGGCGGTGAAAAGAACCTAGAGATCGGGATTCGGCAGCTGAACTGCGGCCCGAGTCACGTGTAGTACTGCGTTCGACCGTACTTTCAAGCGCAAACGCTCGGCCCCGCTGCGACATTTTTTTGGGTACGTTTCCAGCATTTATAGTTCCTTTTGTTTTAAAGCTTTTATGGCTTTTACAGCTGCTGGGGTTTAGACGGCGGTGGCGATGCTACCGTCGCTTAGCGTTATAAAGCATAGGCTAACGGGTTTTATTCGCTATTCTGATTGGCCGGCTAGCGCCGGGTGCTGCGCATCCATTGCATTGTCACAAGGTGCATAGCGATCTTTGACGTAGCTTAATGGGCTGTTCCCCAACCTCTGTTTAGCTCAAACTGGCGTGTGAAGCCTCACTGTCAGGTGCAAGCGCTTCGCTCTTGTAAATGCGGAAAAAACACCTATGCAGATAGCAGTTCTAGGCGGCGGCAGTTTTGGTACAGCCATTGCGAATATTGTTGCTCGCAATGGCCACGATACCTGGCTATGGATGCGTGACAGCGATCAGGTCGCCGATGTTGTTGCGCACGGCGAAAATCGCCGCTATCTGCCAGGACACCTGTTGCCATCAAACGTGCGGGTGACCGACGATATTGCGCAGGCTGCCGGCGCCGCGTCGATCATTTTCGTGGTGGTGCCGAGCAGTAGCTTTCGCGCAGTGTGTGGTGTGCTAGAGCGTTTGGTCCAACCTGGCGATATTTTAATCAGCGGTACCAAAGGAATTGACCCCGATGGTTTTAAGCTGATGAGTCAATTGCTCGAAGAATTGACTGTAAGCGACCACGTTGGTGTGCTTTCCGGCCCCAATCTGGCAGAAGAAATAGCGGATGGTCACTATACCGGCACGGTGCTCGCTAGCCGTGATGCCGGCGTCTGTCAGACCATCCAAGACATTATGCGCAGCGATACTCTGCGAGTTTATGCGAGTCAGGACGTCTATGGCGTAGAGCTTGCTGGCGCGCTGAAGAATATCTATGCCATCGTGTGCGGGCTTGCTGCCGGCCTGCAGGTTGGTCAAAACACCATTGGCATGCTGATCACTCGAGCCCTGGCAGAGATGAGTCGGTTTGCCGTGTCGCTTGGTGGTAATCCGTTTACCTTTCTTGGCCTCGCCGGCGTCGGGGACTTACTGGTGACCTGTACTTCGCCGTTGAGCCGCAACTATCAAATGGGCTTAAAGGTCGCCAGCGGGCTGTCTATGCAAGCTGCAGCGGATGAACTCGGTAAACTGGCTGAAGGCGTGAATACCTTAAAACTGGTGCATGCGCGGGCTCAAGAGCTCGGTGTCTACATGCCGTTGGTAGATGGCTTGTATCAGGTGTTGTACGAAGCGGCGAGCGTAGACGCGGTGGCCAGTGTGCTCATGGAGCGAACCGAGGGCGCTGATGTGGAATTTGCCGATCCACAAATGTGGACTTCGTTTCCATCTGGGGAGTCGTAGCCTTGCAAGTCGGCCAAATGATCGAATGGGTGGCCGAGCAATTCGCCGGGGCCGATTTGTACTATGGTCATGGTACCGATAACCCGTGGGACGAAGCGGTCGCATTAGTGCTGACGCTTGCGAATATTGTCGATGATCAAGCGATGTTAGCTGAGGCACTCGGCGCAGATATTGAGGAGCAGATTCGTGCTTTAGCCGAGCAACGCATTCGCGAGCGCGTGCCGCTGCCCTACCTGCTAGGTGAGTGTTGGTACGTCGGTTATCCATTTTGGGTTGATCCAGCGGTAATCGTACCGCGTTCGCCACTCGGGCATGTCTTAGCCGACGGGTTACAGCCCTGGCGCACGGCACCGGTTTGTCGCGTGTTAGACCTTTGCGCGGGCTCCGGCAGCATCGGCATCATAGCGGCCTTGTGTTATCCAGAAGCCGAAGTGGTCATGGTTGACATAGATCCAGCAGCCGTCGCGCTCTGCGAACGCAATATCCAGCGACATGAATTAACGGAACGAGTTCGTGTCGTTCAGGCTGATGCGGCGCGCTATCTAGCCGAGCAAGATAGTCAGTGGGATTTGATCGTCACGAACCCACCTTATGTGGATGCAGCCGATATGGCGACCTTGCCAGCAGAGTACCGTCACGAACCTAAATTAGCCTTGGCTGCAGCAGATGATGGTTTGGCGGTAATCAATGCTGTGTTGCAGGCTTTGCCAGGACGCCTTGCCGATGGCGGGATTTTGCTTGGAGAAGTCGGCGGCAGTGCGGCGGCATTGGGACGCTGCCACGCGCAGTTGCCGTTCATTTGGTTGGCGTTGCCGGATGGTGGCGAGGGGGTCTTTGTCCTGGAAGCGCAGGCTGTGTCCGCTCCGGTGTGAACCGTTCAACGGAGGTGTAAACCG
>DJYW01000112.1 GCA_002450255.1 Gammaproteobacteria bacterium UBA6968 | reverse complement strand
CGTTAAAAGCATTCGTTAAAGGCATTAGTTAACGGCATTAAAGGTATCGACTTATTCCTAGTGCTAACTCGTAGCACTTAATATTGTTGGGTGGTGCGTTGCGTACACGTCATTTGTCCGAGGGTTGGTGTGTGAGTTTGAAATCAAAGAACAGGCTGCCGCTAAGACGCTCTGCAGGCTTTCGGTCGCTGCTGATGGCGCTGCTGACAGCTGCCTCACTTGCCGCCTGGGCGTTAGATCCTATCGATGATCTGAAACGTGCTAATGAACTGGTGGAGCAGCGTCAGTTTGCATTGGCACGTGCTTATTTGGCGCCGGCTTTGGTTGCGCCGCAACTATCGGATTCTCAACGCGCTTATGCGTTCGCATTGCGCGCCTTTTCTTTTGATCAACAAGCGATGCCGGTTTCCGCTCTGCGTGATCTAAATCGTGCGCTGGAATTTGATCCTAATAATAGTGATGCCTTGGCAGCGCTTGGACAAATGCACTTCACTGGCCGGGGTGCGGCACAAAACGCGGCGGTAGGCGTCGCTTTTTTTGAAGAGGCGGCGATCCAGTATCAGGTCACCGCAATGGCCTACTTGGGTTACGCCCTGTTGCTTGGTGAGGGTATTCCGCCAGACCTAGAGAGCGCTCGTATATGGCTGAGCCGTGCGGTGGAGGCAGGTAGCGGATTTGCGGCTCTGCATTTGGCCGCGAGTTATCGCGTGAAGCATGCGGGTGATGCAGCTAATACGGACCTTGCCGAGCACTTTTACCGGCGCGGCATTGAGCTGGGTCAACCGGACGCTTTGGTGGCTTTGAGCTACATGCACGCTCAGGGCGAGTTTGGGGCCGTCGACCACGCTCGGGCGGTTGAACTGCTCATGCAGGCTGTGGATGCAGAAGTTGCGGTGGCGAATGTTGCGCTTGCGTATGCCTATCTCACAGGGCGCGGTGTAGATGTCGACTATGCGCTCGCTAAAAAACACTACGAAGTCGCCGCAACAGAGGGTTTGTCCGATGCCTTCGCTGGTCTCGGTTATCTCTACGAGTCGGGTTTGGGCGTGTCGCAAGATCTTTCCCAAGCGCAACATTTTTATCTGCAAGCTGCCGAGTTGGGCGACACTCATGCTCAGTTGCAGGTGGCAGCAATACTGCAAAGTGAGGCTAAGGATATAGCCGGCGCAGTGTATTGGTTACGTCAGGCAGCCGCAGCCGATAGCACCGAAGGGCTAAATAATCTGGCTTGGATTTTGTCGACTAGTGTCGACGCTGATCTGCGCGACAGCGTTGCTGCCGTCAAATTTGCCACGCAAGCGGTTGTCCAGGCGGAGACACCAATCAGTCTCGATACGCTCGCTGCGGCTTATGCCGAAGCGGGTCAATTTGAAGAAGCTATCGCGACGCAACAGCGGGCCTTGGCAATGTTAACGCCCGAGAGCGCTAACATTCGACCTGAGTTACAAGAGCGGTTGGAACGCTACGAAATGGGTAAACCCTGGCGAGAATAGTCCGCTTCTGGTACAACAACGCGCTGGTAGCTGGCTTGGGTTGGGAGAAAGATCGTTGAGTACAGAGAAACGGCGTATTGAGGCAGTTTTGCAAACCGTAAGAAAGCTTGCTGAGGAAAGGCAGTCCTCAGTGAGGGTAGGTGATGTGGCGGAGGCCTTGCGGCTTCGCAACAGTCCAACACCTGCCTGGCAATTGCGAGCAGATTTGAGCGGCTTAGAAGCAGTCGGGGCTCTGCATTACGACGCAGATACGGGCGGTTATCTTCTCTCGCCGCAAGACAGCGCTATGCGCGAGTCTGCCTAGCATGCAATCCGTAATCGATGTCTCGGCATTGCCTAAGGTGGAAAACCCAGGGCGCATTTGTATCCTAAAAGCCAAGTGGTATCCCGACTTGGTTGAGAATATGGCCACTGCGTGTGAAGAGATTTTGGTTGCGGCGGGATATCAAGATATCGAGCAGCATGTGTTGCCGGGTTCTTTAGAGATACCGCTTGCTGCGCGTGATCTACTTGCTCGAGATACCGCCAAACAAATCGACGCGATCGTTTGCTTGGGCATTATTTTAAAGGGCGACACCATTCATTTCGAGATGATCAGTTATGAATGTATGCACGGTCTGGCCGCTGTCATGCACGAGTTTCAGCGTCCGGTCATTGTCGAAATATTGCCGGTGTTTGAGATGCAACACGCGATTGACCGTGCCTCCAAGGACGATAAAAACAAAGGCATTGAAGCAGCTGCCGCGGCGATTGAGATGGTCACCTGGCGGCGTTCGCTGGGTTATTAGTAGGCGAGGTTAGTGGCTGGCCCCTGTTCAGCGGTGGCTGGTTTTCATAAGCCGTAATTTGTCGCGCTGCCAATCTTTTTCTTTCGTTGTCGCGCGTTTGTCGTGCATTTTTTTGCCCTTGCCCAGGGCTACTTCACACTTAATCTTGTTGCCTTTCCAATACATTGCGAGCGGTACGCAGGTATAACCTTTCTGTTGGCTAGCGACGAACAATATGGCGAGTTCTTTCGCATGCAGCAGAAGCTTGCGCACCCGCTGCGGTTCGGCCACTACGTGGGTCGACGCGCTCAGCAACGGCGTGATGTTACAACCCGCCAGGTAGGCCTCTCCTTTATGCAGCTGCACATAGCTTTCCGCTAACTGCACCTTTCCATCGCGAATGCTTTTTACTTCCCAGCCTTGCAGCATCATGCCTGCTTCAAAGCGTTGTTCGATAAAATAGTCGTGTCGCGCGCGGCGGTTTTGCGCGATGCTTCCCGGCGGCATTTTTTTGCTTTTGGCCATATTCGGTGGCTGTCAGTAATTCGGATTTGCGCAGTATATCAGTTTGATGAGTGGGCTATCCTTGTCGCTTTCGAAGGTCGCGCTGTCGCATTCGTCGGCATGCTCTGCCGAGAGGCTCTCATTCGCATCTTTCGGTAGTACAATCGGTAGTACAATTCGCCGCTACTTAGGTCGTGAGAAAGGCATGTCTGCACCAAAAACCGATTCGAACTCGCAAACCAGCCGCCGCTGGTCTAGTCGCTGGCTATTTATTTTAGCCGCTGCTGGCTCCGCAGTTGGGTTGGGCAATATTTGGAAGTTTCCTTATATCGCCGGTGAAAATGGGGGCGGTGCTTTTGTTGTGATCTACCTCGTTTGTGTAGCAGTAGTCGGTATCCCGATCATGATGTCTGAAGTAATGATTGGACGGGCGAGTCGCTCAAGCCCGATACACGCTATGCGCAAGTTAACGGCTGAAGCGAAGAGTTCTCCAGCGTGGGTATTGATGGCCTGGATGGGCGTGCTCGCTGGTTTTCTGATTCTCTCTTACTACGCGGTGGTAGCGGGCTGGGCGCTGCATTACATCTGGCTTATGGCGCAAGGAACGTTTATCGGTGCTGACGCGACTTTGGTTGGCGGTACTTTCGATGCGCTTCTGGCCAATCCCGCGCTGCTGGTGTTTTGGCAAACCGTGTTCATGGTGGCGACCATCTGGATCGTTAGTCGCGGCATAGCACAAGGGTTAGAAGCCGCCATTCGTTGGTTCATGCCGCTGCTGTTCTTGTTGCTTATTGCACTGCTGGTCTACGCCGTCAACTCTGGCGGTTTTGCTCAGGGCTGGGCTTTCATGTTTAGTTTTGACTGGTCCAAGATCTCGACGGAAACCTGGCTTGTTGCACTAGGACAAGCGTTTTTCACCCTAAGTTTGGGCATGGGCACGATGATGGCGTATGGCGCCTATGTGCCGGAAGATGCTCATATTGGCCGCACAGTCCTGTCTATCGCTTGTCTCGATACTTTCGTTGCTGTCGCCGCCGGCGTCGCCATCTTCCCTATTGTATTTGCGAATGGATTAGAGGTGGGTCAAGGACCGGGGTTGATGTTTGTGACTTTGCCACTCGCCTTTGGCCAACTTCCGTTTGGCGCACTCTTTGGCACAATGTTTTTTGTGCTGGTTAGCTTTGCGGCGATCACTTCCGCTATCTCTATCTCTGAGCCGGCCCTGTCTTATCTGGTGCAGGAGTACAACGCTAAGCGCTCACGGGTAGCGGTTTCGCTTGGGGTTATCTGCTGGCTTCTGGGTCTTGGAACGGTGTTCTCTTTCAACATCTGGGCAGATATGCATATTGTTGGCGAACTGACCTTCTTCGATTTTGTGGATTATGTTTCGCAAAACATCATGCTTCCGTTAGGCGGTTTGCTCATTGCTCTATTCGCGGTTTGGGTTGTACCAAAAACCGTGCTCGCGAAACAGCTGCAAATTAATACGCGACGCAGTGAACTGATTTGGCGTGCGGTTGGTGGTGTGATTGCGCCGTTGGGCGTGCTTGCTGTGTTCTCATACACAGTGCTGTCGCCGTTATTCGACTGAGGTTCGCGCTTGCTTATTCATCGTTCGGTTTTGGTCACAGTTGCTGCGCCTGATGCCTTTGCGGTAGTGGCGGATGTAGAGCGCTATGCCGAGTTTCTGCCCGGTTGCGAAGCGGTAGAGGTGCTGAGTAAAACGCCTGCTGATGCTGCGATGGCGGCTGAGCAAACGGTCGAAGCGCGTGTTACGGCTCGCACACCTGGCGGGAGGGTAGAGTTTGTGACCCGTAATCGTCAGCAGGCGCCGCAAACCATTGCGCTGACGCTGGTAAGCGGACCGATTCAAGAGCTCAACGGCGAATGGCATTTCCAGCCGCTGGGGGATGCGGGTTGTCGTATTGATTTGCGGCTGCAAATCGATGGCGGTGGCTGGCTTATGCGGCTGCTAAAGAAAGCAGCAGAAAAAGCAGCGGACCAAATGGTCGATGCTTTCGTTCGGGAAATAGAAGCGCGAGCAGAGGCTTCCTGAGCATGTCTTACGCGCCACCAGGCCTAGTCATCGAAGTGGTGTATCACGACGGCCAACGAATGCATTCAGCGGCGCTAAGACTTAATCGTGGTGACACGGTGGCTGACGCTATTGCTGCAATTAGCCAGCTCGCTTCGCTTCAGACTCTTGGCCTTGCGCAGAAACCTTTTGGGATTTTTGGTGAGATATGCTCGCCGCAACGTGTGCTCTCGCCAAATGATCGCTTGGAATTTTATCGACCGTTGTTGAAGGACGCTAAGGCGGCGCGACGAGCTCGGGCGGAGCAGCAGAAGACTGCCGGAAGATAATTTAACTGGTAATTTGAGGCGAAACTTTAGGCGTAGTTTAGGGCGTAGTTT
>DJYW01000018.1 GCA_002450255.1 Gammaproteobacteria bacterium UBA6968 | reverse complement strand
CTCTACCAACTGAGCTATTCCCGCCTGGCCGTTATCGGCTTGGGCGATGAATGATATATAAACCCTTGCGAGTGTCAAATTTGTTATGGCTTTGCCGCGAATCAATCACTGCTGCGTCTAACAAGTTCGCCTCTCGTCCAGCGATCTGCTGAACGCAAATGACAGAACCTCAAATGCATATACCAAAAGTGTACTTACCCTCTTGCCTTCCTCAATAGCAAGCGCATAATCAAGATCCGACGGGCAAAATATAAGGAGGTGATCAGTGTTATCTATTGCTAGTTTTGAGGGTCGTCTCAAGTAGGTGATCCTACTGACTTGCGAAAAGGGCCTCCTTGGAGGCCCTTTTTTTGCGTTGGATTTGTGCCGTTTTTACTTTAGTTTCAAGTTGGTTTCGGGGGTAATCTTACGCAGCGGAAAAGCGCCTAAGGTCCTTCCGGTGACTTAAACCACTTAAATTGAGTCAAACCTTCCTCTGCGCGCTATCGCCCCACCGCATGATATATAGCTACTTAGGCCAGTAACCAAACATATCTCCAACAAGTTTTATAGTCGGTCTCCTCCGCCCCCCTGTCAGCTCTTCCTTGATCTCTCTTGCTTGATCTCTCTACCTATAGACATCCGATCTGTTTCGGACTCTCGCTGCCTCGCGCGACATCTCGGCACCTTAAAGACAGCGTCGATTAGCGGGTTTGCTTCAGGTATTCGAAAGAAAATAACAGGCGTATCAAGATCCAGGCTTGCAGCAGAACCAAAGAGGCTACAGCCCAGATGACGAAGGTTAAGAAGTAAGTCATCGCTTCACTAAATTGCGTGATAAGCATCGACATAATGACGGGAATCAGGGCAAAGACAATGCACTGTGCGGAAAGTGCTGTAATGTCCAGTACCAGATGGGATGGTTGCGGTGTTTGCATGGCGTACTCTCCGTAAAGTCCAATTCGGTCTGTAAAAACCGACCCCTAGGAGACCGGGATCACCTGACAGCTGAAAGCCATTTAGGACCAACGGCGCTTCCTGCAGGACAATCGCGCAACCAAAATCGTTAGCAGATTTAACCCGTACTGACGCCAATGGCCACGCTTGCAGCATCTGCGGAAATTCTACGAGATTACCCAGATTGGACCTGTATAGCGCACCTAAGCGAAACATCTGAGCCACATAATTGCAGTTGCAGCAGTTAGAACTTCGCCCCGAAACTGTTGCCTGTCGGAGAATCGGGGAACACTGCCGCTCCAGCTACAGCACGCCAACTTAGCAACCGTTGCGATCTCCACCTGGAACACCTTGCAATGATTGCTATAAACCTGCTGCCTGCCAGTTGTTGGCGATCATGGCACCGAAAAGGCGGCGTTGTTCGAGCATTGGATCCAGCGCGACGCGCGCCTGTTCATCTAGCAGCATCGTCGCCCGGGTCGCCAAGCCGTATTCCGGCCACGCAACATCTGTCGTACTCGGATCGCCATTACGCGCAAAGGCAACCCAAGCCTTACGCATTGTCGTCGCTATCTGCGGCAACTCCAGAATATCTGTTAGCGCAGCTAAGGGATTACCGACACCGAATAACATCAGGTCCATACCGTGAGTTGGCCCGAGCAAAGGCGCAGGCCATTGAAACCGGTAGGTATAGGTTCGCGCCGCACTGCGCATGGCGTGCCCATCCGCAACACGCTGAGTTGGCAACCAGAAGCGCACGTCGCCCATGATGGCGGATTCAAGCTCTCGCGACGTCGCTTGGGGAAGCGCTCGCGCATAAGCCATCCGGGCTGTGGCCCAATCCACATTGGCTGCGGCGAGGATTTGATCAACGCGCTTAACAAACAAGCTACTCGCCGCGGCTCCGGCAATTCCAGCTGAAGCATTGCTTACGCTCGCTGTTTTTTCCGGTGCCGATAGCTGGCCAGTTGGCCGCGCCGCCAGGTCCTGCTGATTGGCACCCATCGACTCGGCCGCAAGACTTTCCAATGTCAGGTCACCAGCAAGCACTTGAAACAAAGTTGCTTCTGCAGCGCAGGTGCCAGTGAGGTAATCCAAGTCGAGGCCAAAACCCGCGTGGGCGGCATCTGCCGGATGCACGGGCATATGCTCTGAAATCATCGGTAAGAATGCCTGCGGCTGACCCAGGCCAAGAGCCCTCAGCTCTGGGTAGAGGCTCGCAAAGCGACTCGGCGGTACAGCCTGCAAGGCGGTTAAATCGCCAGCTGCAATCCCGAAGGCTTGCAAGACGTGCTTCGCCAGAGCGTTGGCGCTGGACTGACGTTGCGCCGCATAGCTACCGCTTTGGGCGATTACGCGTCGCATAAGCCCACGCGATCGTGGTGACGCCACAACCGCTTGCGCGGCCGACGCACCATAAGATTGGCCGAACAGCGTCACATTGTTCGGGTCACCGCCAAAGCTTGCGATGTGTTGCTGGACCCAACGGAGCACCTGAATGACGTCTTCTATACCAAGATTGCCTTGGCCGACGCCAGGCCCCATCAGTTCCTCAAGGTACAAATAGCCTTCTGCCCCAAGACGCCGATTGCAGGTCACCAACACCACGCCTTCAGCAGCCAGAGTCTGGCCTTCATAAATTGGCAACGAGCCTGATCCGGATACGTGAGCGCCGCCATGCAGCCAAACCATGACCGGTAAATTGGCGGCGCCGAGGGCGGGCGTCCAAACATTGAGATTTAAGCAATCCTCTCCCTCAGCAGGTGTGCCCGGCTGCAGCCGACCGGCCTGCGGGCAAACTGGTCCATAGGCATCTGCAGGTAAAACATCAGACCAAGGCATGCGAGGTTCAGGAGGCAGAAACCGGCGCGCACCGAACGGGGCTTCGGCATAGGGAATACCCAGAAACCGGTGTATACCCTGAAAGTCGCTGCCTTGTATTTTGCCGGAGGGTGTGGCGATGATTGGGCCAGCTACCGGTGCGGTGGGCTGGCACCCGAACAAACCGCTGGTCAACGCTCCCATACCAAGCAGACCGAAGGAAGAGCCCGCCAAAAACTGCCGTCGTCGCATCGGTCAGGCAGCCTCGCCCGACGCATTCTGCAGCGGCTGACTTGGGATCGCGCTGCGCCACAGAGGACTAAACAGTCCAATGGTTAGCGTTGTCGCCAACATGGCAATTGCGCAGCAAATGATGGCAACCTGAGCCCCCCAAAGATTGGCCATATAGCCGCAGAATAAAGCCCCCAGCGGACCCGACCCCATAAACGAGAAAGAGTAAAAACTCATCACTCGGCCATGCTGGTGAGGCGGCGCCAATTGTTGCATCAGAGTTCGCGACATGGGCATCGCAAAGCCACCGCATAAACCCCAAACCATTACTAAAATCGTAAAGCTGACCAGGTCATTCACCCACCCGCACAGAAACAGAACAACGCTGCCGGCGACCTGAGACAACAACAGCGCCCGACCGACACGCTGAATATAGCCAATTTTAAGAAGCAGCAACAGAGACAACACCAACCCCAACGAATTAAAAGCGTTAAGACTGGCCAGATCACCCGAGGTGCCGTCGTAGACTTCGCGCATGACCAAGGGGAAGCCAACCACAAACGCGCCCATAAAAAAGCATCCCATAGCCACATTTTGCACCACCACCATGCGCATGACCGGATGGGAGCCAACAGTGCGTGCACCGGCATAGAGACCACCAAAAATGGTTTCCCTAACGACGAGGTCATCGGCAGAAGCAGACTCTGATTGTGGGCCGCTCGGTAAACGCACCTGAGTGAATGCCCACACACCAAAAGCTAAGACCAAAGTTTGCACGCCGAGAATCAACGGCGCCCCAACGCTATCGGCGAAACCGGCTAGGGCGTAACCAAAAATCTGAAAGCCAAACTGACACAGGCTCGCTTGCACGACGGTTTTTTGGATGTTGTCGCCGGCCACAAGATTCAACATGCCGTCTCGCGCGGGTGTAATAAAAGCCTGCACACACCCCATCAGCACGGCATAAAGAATCATTACCGGATAACTTAGGAAGTTAAATTGAATCGCAGCAATCAACAGCATGGGCATTAGTGTCGCCGCAACCTGACACCACACCGCTTGCCTGCGATGGCCGACGCGGTCAGCAATCGCGCCTGCAATAAGGATGAAGATCATGCCGGGCAAAAGCAGGGCCATCTGCGCAAACCCGACGCGTTCGGCGGACTCGCGAAGCACCAGCGTCACCAGCCAGGCGAAAATAACCGACTGCATGCCAAAGGCGGAAAACCAGGCTGAAGTAGCAAGAAGATAGGCTGTTTTGGGCTGCAAAGTACTCTCGGTGGCGTGCGAAAACGGGAATGAAATTTAGCGCGCTAGTGTAGGTAAAGTGTGCCCAACTTGCATGAGTTATTGACGGATCCTGAGCATTGCCACGCGCCAGCACTTAACTCAGACCAGCCGCTGTGCGTGAGCGATTTTTATGCCTGGAAGCGAGGCGCGGAACGCAGTGCGATCAAGGCCAAGAACAAGGATCAATCGAAATCAAACCCGAATTATGGTGGATTAGGGCGGTAAGAGACCCGATCCAAACGGGACGACGTCGGGATTAAACTGCGGAATACACACCGCTTACCGGTATGAAGAATAGTGCCGCTATAAGGGGATAGTAGACCTGGTTGGGCCTAATTTTTGGGCCTCTGGGGCTTTTGGGCTCAGTTTTGCTGTGCCGACTACTTTGCGCTGGCGGTCCGACCTGATGCAGGCAGCGGCAGTGATTGAGACGTGCCGGCTAACGAGTAGCCGCGGTTGTACATGCACTGAAAAAAAGGCCCGTTGCGATCACCCATCACGCGGCTTAGCGCTTTCGCCTCAATGTTGACCGTTGTTGCCTGCGCGACACATTCTGACCGGTCGAACTCAAATAGAAATTCACCGCTCTCCGGATGCTGCCAGGCATACTGCTGTGGTGCAGCGCACCCAGAGGTGGCGGCACCCATCACACACGCTGTTGCGACTACAGCTAAGCGAAGGAACGG
>DJYW01000107.1:3571-5515 GCA_002450255.1 Gammaproteobacteria bacterium UBA6968 | reverse complement strand
ACAGTATCCCCAATCGTAAAAGTCACGCCGCAGCTGCGCTATATTTTTTGTTGGTGTGGGTAACGGAAAGTCCTTCCAATAATGATGCTTAGTAGGAACGGTCGTGTCGTAGTAATTCCTCTCCCCCCAGACAAGCGGATCCCCTACCTTGGGAGTTTTCATCCAAGGATTCGCTTGGAGAAGTGAGCGATAAGGTTCCCGAGAGTCCACGAAATCACGATACGGGGTGTTCGCGTGCTCCGAGGCCTCTGCAATAACTTCTGCAGAAAATTCTGGTGGCAAATAGTGTTGCATGCTTTTTTACCATCTTTCCCTTTGCCCAAAAATTGCATCCAAACACAGATTTTTCAAGCAAAACCTACCGGCAAGGATCCAACGGTAGGAGCAATCTCCAAGTGACAAATGCTGCCATGGCATAAGGTCGAGCTTTGATTTGAACGAAAAGAAGTAGGTTGATAACGGCGGGGCAATTCCCAAGAAATTTGACTGCAATCGCCTTATGCTCAGCTTAGCCGTCGCAACGTTAGCGTAAGAGAAGCCAACGCTTTGAACCATAGCCTGAGAGATAGGGCATCTGTAGACGATGCGAAAAAAGTGAGCTGGATGACCATTGTTGGTTATGGTTCAGGTGACTTTGGATTCAACCTGTATTTCGCGGGTCTGAACTTATATCTGCTTTACTACTACACCGATGTTCTAAACATCGACCCTGCCCTCGCCGGGCTTATCATCATGCTGCCCGTCATATGGGACGGGGTGTCTGACCCGCTAATGGGGTGGATCGTCACACGGACTCGGTCGCGTTTCGGTAAGTTCCGACCATTTATCTTATTTGGAGCCCCACTAATGGGGTTCAGTTTTGTCGGTATGTTCGCTGCACCGATCTGGTTTCCGGATCAGGTGATCATTGCGTGTCTGGTGACCCATACCCTCTTCCGTTCAGCCTACACCGTAGCCTCAGTACCCTATTCCTCCCTTGCTGCAGCCCTAACTCACAACAGTCAGGAACGCGGTACCATGGCCGGCGTCAGAATGATGGCTGCGATGATCGGCGGCATTGTTACCGCGGCTACTATGCTCGAACTGGCGAGTTACTTAGGTAACGGTGATATGCGACAGGGTTTTGTGCAGGTCGCCATCGTTTACGCGCTGCTATCTTCTGTGATGATGGTCGTGATTTTCTTCACCACGTCAGAAGAAGTCAGCCTCGCAAGCCCCGAACCTGTCACAAGTCGGCAAACGCTTCTTTTTCTGCGCCACAATCGCGCATTCTGGATTTTATGCGGCGCCTCCTTTGTCGGCGTTATCGGCTCCGCTATCGGCGGCAAATCTATCGTTTACTACATCAGCTACTATGCCGGCCATCCCGAAAGCGTGTCTAACGTGATGTCAGTCGGGATATTGGGCGCGGGTATCGGTATTCCACTTTGGACACTAACAGCAAGACACCTTTCGAAAAGATGGGTTTGGGTTATCGGAGCGAGCGGCGCAGTGTTGTTAAACCTAGCGCTATTTTTTTCCGACGCGAAAGCAGTGGCAACATTATCTGTGCTGGCTTTTTGCAATGGCGCCATGGGCGGTGCGGTGGCTGTCATGTTCTGGTCTATGCTGCCGGATACCGTGGAGTATGGGCAGTGGCGCAGCCGAGTCCGTGACGATGGCATCGTATTTGGGCTAAGCCAGTTGATCAGCAAGGCGGGCTCTGGCATTGGTGTCGGGATGATCGGTATGGTCCTGAGCGTCATTGGCTATACGGCCGGTGTCGATCAATCCGCAGAAACGTTGCAGGGTATTCGCGCAACCGCCTTCCTAATTCCTGCGGTTGCGAGCGCTCTCTCAGCCTTGATTATTCTGTTTTATCCGCTGGACATGCAGCTTCATTCACGAATCGTGCGAGCGTTAGAGCATAGGGAAAAAGCAGCGCGAAGAGAGTACAGGATTCCG
>DJYW01000107.1:2065-3181 GCA_002450255.1 Gammaproteobacteria bacterium UBA6968 | reverse complement strand
GCGATCGGTTTTTGCAGGTGTTGCAGATGTCACCAAACATCCTTATCGACTAAATTTCAGTTTGCCAACGAACTGATGTGACACCCATTAGCATCTGCTGAAAATTAGGGTCAAAAGACGCGTCAATCTCGCGACCAGATCCGATTTTTTGTGCCACTGAAAATGCTGCCCGCATCCAAATTGATTCATTCAGCATTATTTTAGGGCCTCTTGCCTGCATGGTTTGAATGGGCACAACTTCGTTCATACGTTCTCTTTCGATGCCCTGGCACACGGCCAAAAGCCCGTCCGTGTCGACGGGCTTTTCCAATGCGGGAATCAAGTGATTCGCCGCGACGATAGCATCGCGTATTGCAATGTTAAGTCCTTGGCCGCCCACAGGTGACATGGTGTGTGCCGCATCGCCAAGCAGCAGCATACCGGGACAACTCCACTCATCTGCTCGATCAGCAACAGTGCTCAATAAAAAAGGCCGAGCGTCGCTAAAATCGGCACTCAAAAGTGTCTCGGCGACCTCTGCGTCAAGATAGCGAGTTATTAGCTCTACGAGCGCTTTTGTTCCAAGTTCCCGGAGGGTCTTGAAGGAGCCCTTGGGAATGATGAAACCAACCTGAACGCAGCCATCGTAAGTTGGTGCAACTATGACCAACCGACCACGACCGATATAGAAGTGTACTGAATGGGTAACGTTACGAGGTTGGCAGCGCAGCTTTAACCAGACGATATCCATGGGAAGCGTATCCGCTTGCGCCTGTATTCCAGATTTAGCCCGAACGATTGAGGTACGACCGTCGCAGCCCACCACTAAATCAGATCTCAGTTTTCCATGGGTATCCGTTGTGACACCGATCACATGATCGCTCTCTTGCAGCAAATTCTTTACACGCGTTCCCCGTAGAAGCGTGAAGTTCGGAAAATCTGCCGCCTTCTTCACCAACATTTCTAACAATTGAGGTTGCGACACCCAGCGGGGGCTGCGCTTGGCAACCTTTGCTGGATTCACAAGGGGAGTGACGAACGGCTTTCGATTTATAAAAATTCGAAACCTTTCTATCTCTACTTGACCAACTTTTTCAAAATCTTCCCAGAGGCCGATTTGGTGCAGCGGTTCAAGGC
>DJYW01000107.1:0-1645 GCA_002450255.1 Gammaproteobacteria bacterium UBA6968 | reverse complement strand
GCCAAAACGGCACCCGCGGGACCGGCACCGGTGATAATTACCTTGGGCGATGTTGTGTTCGACATAGACCTTAAATTCTCTGAAATGGCGTGGCTTAGCGATTTGCGCAGAGTTAAATAGTCAAAGAAATATACTAAGCCTCTTGCTGCGAAGAGCTCTAGGGTTGCAGGGAGGCCAACATGCGTCACGCCATCCGTTAGCGCCAACCCAGCTATTGAGTGTTCACAGTTCTCGCCTTACTTGGTCGCGTAAGCGTCATCACTCTGAGAGCAAAAATAGCCTCGCTTTGACGTATTTACAAACGAACCATGAGCTATGCAATCGCCCTGAGAGGCGTTCACCCCTACTCCCCAGGGCCGCAGATATTCTTCTCGCGGTTTCAACCGAGACTTTGTCTAGTCGTTCCTTTTTGCGACAGCTTCATACTTCTCGGCGAATTTTCCAGAGAAATCCTCAAAGAAACCTACTTCGTATGCCGCCTCGGGATCCGCTCTAACGAATTTGTCCAAGAGTTTCGCATCTTCCCCGACTAATATTCGCCACCGTTTTTCCCTTACGCCCTTCAAGATCGTCGCCGCCGCATCTTCGGCGGTCATCAAAGCGTTGTCCCGAAACGCTTTGGCCTGCTCCGCAAGCATTTGCCTGATGTGATCGTCCGGAACATTATCAACTGGGTGCCCCTGTTCCAGAAAGAAATTACGCCAAAAAGCGATCTCATCGTCGCTCCACTCCTCATTGTCACCCTCGCGAAGAAGCGCGCGCGAGTTGATTGAAATAGACGTGCCAATATGGCCTGGCATAACCACGGAGCAACCAATATGTGGCGCGTTTAAACGTAAATCTGTGATCAACGCTTCAGTGAAACCTTTCACCGCGAATTTTGCTGCGGAGTAAGCGGTATGAGCCACACGCGGCCCGATGGACGCCCAGAATCCATTGATCGAGCTCGTGTTTATTATGTGCGCTTCCTTACTCGCTTTGAGCATTGGCAGAAAAGTGATGCATCCGTAGTACACGCCATACCAACACACATTAAATGTGCGCTCCCATTGACGCCTTCGATCCTGATTTACAAAACCGCCGCCGCCCGCGATCCCGGCGTTGTTGAAGAGCAAATCTATATGCTCACTTCCATGCTGAACGGCGACCTCCTCTCGAAACCTCAATTGCTGTTCCTCGTCTGATACATCGCAAATATGCGTTGTTACTTGACCGGTGCCTTTTTTCTCCGCCAGCGCCTTGGTTTCTAGCAAGTTTTCTTCGATGACATCACAAGTGGCAACGTGCGCGCCTGCAGCAATCAGCTGGCAAACTAGTTCACGTCCCATGCCAGTCCCGCCACCAGTAACGACCGCAATTTTTCCGTCAAAACTTTCCATATTGGAATCTCCTCTTCTTGTAGTTTTTATAAGTAAAGATTTGTAACAGACACTAAGAGGTATCAAACCGAGATGCCAACTTACCTAGCAGCCGCAATCGTCTGCTCAGCTCACCGCAGTAGGAGTGTTCTTTTGCCTGCATCTCTCGCCAGTTTTTGTAGCGCTAGCGAGAGGTGTTCGGGGCTGAGATAGTGGCCAACCTTGGGTGGTGCACGGCCATCGTGCAGTAGACATCAGATGAGGCTAACGTCTTATCTAAGCGAACT
>DJYW01000140.1:2639-3889 GCA_002450255.1 Gammaproteobacteria bacterium UBA6968 | reverse complement strand
AGTGCGCTACCAAGGCAAGGTATTCCAAATGCCGTTACCAAAAAGCGAAGGCAAGCCCATCGCAGTGCAGCACGCGCCCGTTGACATACCCATATATCTCGCAACCCTGGGTCCCAATGCATTGCGTTATACCGGCAACGCAGCCCAAGGCTGGCTGGGCACTTCCTTCACGCCGGATCAACCCGGCGCGCACCTTACTTATTTGAGTGAAGGCGCCGCGGAAGCTGGCAGGGCCATAAGTGATTTGGATCTGTGTGTATCGGTTCGTGTAGAACTAGGCGATGACGTCGACGCTATGGTTCAGCGGCGCAAACCGGCCGTGGCCTTCAACATGGGCGGCATGGGCTCGGTTGATACAAACTTTTATAACGACGCCTTTAAACGCGCGGGATACGCGGATGACGCGCTAGCCATTCAACAACTTTGGCTGGCGGGTAAACGCGATGAAGCTGCGAAGCGGGTGCCCGACGCTATGGTGACCCAGTTCCAAGCGCTAGGTGATGCAGCAACCGTAACCCGGCGACTGGCTAAGTATCGCGACGCTGGCGTGACCACTCTCAAACTAGGCCTCGACAGTGCTGGCCCAATAGGGCCGAAACGTTACCAACTGCTTGAACAGATAGTCGATATCACAAGGGGGCTCTAATGAGGCTTTATATGGTGCCGCTGGCCCCCAACCCCACCAAGGTCATGCTTTACATCGCCGAGCGTGAACAACTGGGCGTACTTATGAACATTGAGCAAATTGTTGTAAACACAGTCAAGGGTCGACATAAAGAGCCTGCGCATTTAGCCCGCAACCTATTTGGCACCGTACCTACACTGGAGTTGGACGACGGCAATTTTATCGTCGAGTCCCTCCCCATTATTGAGTATTTAGAGGACAAATTTCCGAAACACCGTCTTTATAGAGGCACATCTGAGCAACGCGCTAAGGTTCGGGACTTGGAACGTATTATCGATTTACGAATAAGTGGCCCTATGGGAGCCTATGGCCACGCGACTAAATCGCCTCTCGGCCGACCCTCAGAACCCGAGAAAGCAGCTCGATATCTGCAGGCTATGCAAACACCTATGGATTATTTGGAGCTATTACTAACCGATGGCAGGCCCTTACTGGGTGGCGAGCACGTCAATATTGCTGACTGCACAATGCAATCATCCCTACAATTTATGCGATTTATCGGAGCAGACGTCTTTGGTAACAGACCATTATTGCGCGCCTGGGATGAGCGGTATCGCGAAAGACC
>DJYW01000140.1:0-2256 GCA_002450255.1 Gammaproteobacteria bacterium UBA6968 | reverse complement strand
GATCGCAGCTTGGCCTACTCGGAGTGTAGCTCAGTTTGGTAGAGCACTACGTTCGGGACGTAGGGGCCGGAGGTTCAAATCCTCTCACTCCGACCAATTTCTTCTCCCTCTTCTTCGCTTAATCTCATGGTTTGCATCGTTAAATGCTGTGCGACCTAAAAAACCGGCCTGCTTTATAATGGATAACGACGCCAACCGGACCTGCAGGTTATCAAGGCGGCAAAGATTTAACGTACGACTTTTATCCTGTCACCAGCGCGCGGTTCCCCCCGTGGGTAATGCCCATTAATTAATCGTAGAGTTTCTTCGGCGTTCCGCCTGATCGGCACACCTCTGGCGAGCTTTGCGTAGGTGTCCCCAGGTTTTGCCTCAACCAGCGCGATCGTTTGTTTATTTACCATTCGCATGTCGTCTGCTGTCATCGGTCGCAAAGACGTAACAAATACTTTGAATTGCTGTTTAAAATCTCCCAAAGGATTTTGGTTCTGGTTTTCCCCTTCGAAAAGATAAATATCGCCGTCTTTATAAATGATGGCTATTGAGCGCTGGAATTTTTGCGTACCTGGATTAACGATATCGGCTAAATAGCCACTGTAAGGTCCTGCTCGCACAAGCTCGCCATTTTCTAAATCGTCTCTTTGCAGAGTTTCCTCTAAGTACTCCTTTGGAGTTTGCGGCTCAGAGGGTAGTGCTGATCTTCGCACTGATATTTTGGACTGACGATCAGGGCTGCGAGCAAACACCTCGGCGTCTGTCGACTGAATATCCCAACCGTCAGGGAATGCGATTTTCATTCGCAAAGCACCGTGGTAATAAACACTATCTTTAGCCACCCCTATGGCGCTATCAGCACCAAATCGCAGCCCATCCAACATCGCTAAATAATCACGCTCAGGTCCCGGGAGCTCCGCAAGCACGAAACCCTGATTTTTCTGTACCAGCTCATGGAGTCGTTTTTCGTGAGCCGGATGGCTGCCGAGAAGCCCGTGATAAACGGGCGGTGCGTTGCTGACGCTTCGTCGAAAAGCATCGTGATCGCGGAGAATTTGGATGCTATCGATCGAAGCCCGAGGGTCATATCCGGCTTTTCGAGCAAGTTCGACTCCTAATTCATCCGCTTGCAGTTCGAATTTTCTGCCATAGCTGGCTAGCGCAGTAGTCTTAAGGCTCTGGGCGAGTGGTATTGTCGAACCCGACCCCGTCGCGAAGGCTCCTAAAATACCTGCAATCCCAGATATCCGCGATGAAGCGACCTGCTTTCGAGAGTGTCTTAGAATCACGTGGGCTATCTCATGCCCTAAGACATTAGCAAGCTCGTCCTCAGTTCGAAAATAGGCAAGGATACCTCGGGTGACGAAAATATAGGCGTCCGGTGTCGCCCATGCGTTGACAATAGGTTCATCTACGACAGAAAACGTATAGGTCTTATCGGCGTGGCTAGAAACCGCCAACAAACGCTCTCCAACTTCCGTTACGTAACTTTGCCATTTCCCGTCTGGGTAAATTACCCCTTTTTCTAGAAGCTCATTGTAGAGCTCCGCGCCCGGACCCGCTCGTACTTGCAAACTGAGCAAAAGCGTCGACCCGCTTATAATAAGCATCAGTCTCAGGCCTAAACTGACGATTGTTTTTCTCTGTGCTTTTCTAGCCATAGGTACTGCAATCGGGGTTAAGCATCCCCGCTAGATAGAAAATTTGCGATTTGCTTTGATAAAGACTTGCACGCGTTACTTTTTACCCTTGCGACAATTGGCAAAGGAACGACGAAAGCCGGCATGTAACTAGTTCCTTCTGCATCTGAAGAAATCCTCCCGGCCGTTTGCCCGATCTGCGCATCCCATACAGTTGCCTCGTAGGATGCGTCATTGTCCCAAGTCAGGAAGCCGAAGCAACCGCCTCCTCCAGGACCCACTGCGCAACCTAGCGAGCCCGCCGAGGAGGTCCGGCTAGTGCGACCATCTATCCAAACGAGGTACCGTAAGTCTATAGAGTCAAACTGGGCTGCTAGCCTCGGTTGATTAAGCAACCCTGCCAGTTGCGCAGACCGTTCGGGTTCTACTCTAGGTTCAAACCACGGGAAAACCACGTCTCTGAACTCGTCAGCTGGAATTACCCTTAAGCCCTTTTCGTTTTTCGAGAGGTCCGTCGCCACGCACTCAATAAAGTCAAGCTCAGTCTCCGCGGTGCTTGGCAAGTTTGATCTTCCGATGACAACAACGCTTTGGCCCTCGACGAACCCAGTTTCTCTCTCTCTGA
>DJYW01000015.1:2581-18145 GCA_002450255.1 Gammaproteobacteria bacterium UBA6968 | reverse complement strand
GGCCAGCGATTTCAATTAACTCGGGGCGGTTGGTTCGCGAATTGACTAAATTGGCCATGACAAGAGCTTGTTCATGATGCGGAATCATATCTTCCATAAACGCCACGTCCTGCGGCGAATAGCTCGTATCGGTGATCGACACCGCTTCCTCCGCGGACAGTAATTGGCTCGCTTCGCCGGGTAGACCGGGCTTTACAATCGGTGCACCCTGTCGCTCTGCGGCAACTGTCCCCGTTTGCGAGCTCAAAGCCAGCAAAAAAGCGAGGGAGTAAAAAGGTGCCATGAAATATCTGAACTTCTTCATAACTGGTTTAACCTGATCAAATAAGGAAAGTGGGTTTAAATGCGTAACCAGGACAGGAGTTGAAGATTAACCTGCCCAAAGCAGCATCTGACTGTGGCAAGATTTAACGTGATTTACGCGCCTTTATAAACAGCTTCAACGAGGAACTTGTCGCTCGAAAAACCTGCTAGCTTCAGTACCGTTAAAGATAGTATCTTCGTTTATTATCTCCTTTCGTATCACTGAACCCAGCCTTGCCCGGCTATGGATTTGGAAAGAGCGTTTTCACAAAATCGTTAGTCCCAACCCTTCTCACAACGATCGGTTTCGACCATCCATTAAACCTAAGTACCTTAAATCTTAGTAAATGTAAGCAAAAACAGTACCAAAATATGAAGCACATCATCTTCACGCTCAGTTTTCTTTTTCTTACCACAGCGCAGGCCCACGCCCTGTCACTCGCTGATGTTCTAACCGAAAGCCCAACGCTTAATCCCGACATACCCACGCCAGAGCAAATCGTTGGCCTAGGGGTTGGAGAGCGCCACTGGTTCCATCACGAAATCATCAGTTACTTGGATGCGCTGGCCGAGACATCGCCGCGTATGCAGGCTCTCGGTGCGCATGCGCAAAGTTACGGTGGCAGAAATCTAGTCAGTTACGCTATCTCCTCACCGGCCAACCTGGCAAGACTCGACGAAATTAAACGCGCGCGGGCCCGCATCATTAATGCAGACGCCAACGTCGACCTAGAACAGCAGCCTGCAGTACTCCACATGATGTACAGCATTCACGGCAACGAACCCAGCGGCGCGAACGCAACCCCACTGTTAAGCTACTACCTGACGGCTGCGCAAAGTGCCCAACTAGATCAGCAGCTTAAGGATGTCGTTATCATTCTTAATCCAATGCTAAACCCGGATGGACTAGATCGTTTTGCCGCCTGGAGCAACAATCATCGTGGCATGACGCCCAGCGCCGACGCCCAGGATCGCGAACACCGCGAAGCCGTGCCGAACGGGCGAACCAACTACTACTGGTTTGATCTGAATCGAGATTGGCTGCCGCACCAACATCCGGAAAGCCAAGGACGGCTGGCTCTGTTCCACGAGTGGAAACCAAACGTACAACTGGATTTCCATGAGCAAGGCAGTAACAGCAATTTCTTTTTTATGCCCGGCAAACCAGAACGAACGTTTCCGCTGACGCCCCAGATTAATCAGAACTTAACCGCAAAAATCGGCGAGTTTCACAGCAAGGCATTCGACCAAAAGGGTACTCGGTATTTCACACGCGAAGGCTACGACGACTTTTTCGTAGGTAAAGGATCGACCTATCCCGATCTCTTTGGCTGCGTCGGTATCTTGTTTGAACAACCCTCCTCACGCGGAGCCAAGCAACAAACTGTGAACGGCCTGCTAACTTTCGAAGGCTCGATCACCAACCAATTCCGCGCTTCCCTGTCCTCATTGCAGGGAACAGCAACGCTCAAAAACGAACTGCTCGCCTACCAACGCGACTTTTATTTAAACAACAAGAACAAGCGAAAAAGAGGCCACTACCTAGCGACAACCAGTGGCGATCAAACTCGACTGTTAGAATTTATTAGAGTGTTGCGCGGACATCAAATCGACGTCGCGCAGCTGGCGGAGGACACATCCGTCAACGGACAAACATTCAAGGCAGGTCAAACCATCGCGATTCCTGCTGATCAAACACAAGCAACCTACCTGCAAGCAATCTGGAATACCCAACTAACGTTCGAGGAAAATGTTTTTTATGACGTTTCCACCTGGACCCTGCCATTAGCGTTTAACCTAAACCACACCAGCGAGCCTATGCGCGGCATCACAACTGCGCCTTTGACAACGGAATTTCTGACGAGCAGTACGCAACTTCCAGAGTCCGGAATTGGTTATCTGATTGATTGGCGGGATTCCGCGACACCGGCATTACTCTATGACCTGCTGGAGGCAGGGGCTAACGTACGTGTCGCAACGCGGCCTCTAACAGCTAAAATTAAGGGGCGTGCACCGATGTCATTCGGCTACGGGACGCTGTTTGTCGCGCCAGAACTGGACGAGGCTATCCCGCCAGAGGCCCTTGCTTTATTGCAATCTGCGGCAATACGAGGGCTACCGGTCTACGCTGCAGCAAGCAGCGACACCCCTGTTGGTATCGACTTAGGCAGCCGCGATTTCACCGTGCTTGCGCTGCCGAAGGTGCTAATCGCCAGTGGCCCGAACACCTCCGCCTATCGAGTCGGCGAAATCTGGCACATGCTCGATCGCCGCGTAAAGATGCCGCTCACAATGATCGATCAACACCGCCTGGCCAGTCTCGATCTGAGCGGCTATACCCATTTGATCCTTACCGACGCGCTCGATGACCTGCGCGATTCAATCGTAGGCAAAATCGAGACGTTTGTAAGAAACGGAGGCATCGTTTGGGCACAAGGGTCGACCACATTAAATTGGCTAAACCGGCAGTCATTAACGGATATTATCTGGCGAAAGACCGCAGCAGAAGAGACACAAGCGCAACTGACTCAAGCATTGACCCTGGGTGATACCCCAGCTCGCGAACTGGAAACGATGCTCCCAGAGCGAAAGCCCTATGCAGATGCCAGGGATGCAGCGGCGTTTCGGCTTGTCCGCGGCGCGATATTAAAGGGACTAATCGATCGGTCTCACCCAATCGGCTACGGCTACACGGCCGAGACCTTGCCGACGTTTCGGCGCAATGCCAAGTTTATGGCAAGGTCCGGCAACGCTTATGCAACCCCCGTCCTGTACTCAAACGAACCGCTATTGTCCGGCTACATGTCAGATGAGAACCGGCAACTGGCCGCCGGTTCAGCCGGTTTGATCATCGACGAGCAAGGACAAGGCGCTTTTGTTTTAGCGCTCGATATACCAACATTTCGAGCGTTTTGGTGGGGAACTCAACGGCTTTTGGTCAACGCGATATTCTTCGGCGCACTGCTAGACGAACCCAGATAGGTATTTCTGAACACCGTTTTTTCAGCCATTCGGTCGGTTTATAACAAGCCGCTAGACGCAGTGTAGAAAATTCGTTAATGGCGGCTGCTCCTTTATGAGGAGGTGGTTAGCCGCAGTCCAATGGCGCCGACCAGGACCAGCGCCATACATGCTAGCTGAATCGGCCCCAGCCGTTCGCCAAAAGCCAACAATCCGATCACGGCGGCGGCGACTATTCCGACCCCTGCCCATATCGCATATACGACACCGACAGGTAGAACCTTCATTGCCGGAGCGAGCGCCCAAAAGCAAGCTGAATAACAACAGACAGACAACAAGCCCCAAAGCCAATTTTCAAAACCGTTCGATAATTTAAGCAGAAAGGTGCCAGTCACCTCTAGCGCAATGGCGAATGAGAGATAGATCCATGCGGTCATTCCGGTTCTCCAATTGATTTGGGTATGCCGAGCCATGCTGCTCGGCTACTGCGTATGCTGCCAAATTAGCGACGGTTCGAGCTAGTTTGCAGATCTTTGCAAGCATAACAAACCGTTAGCCACCCTTAGCAGAATACGCGGCACGCCGCTCACATAGACTATCGGCGATGAGTAATTGCCGATCGGGTATTGCTAAGACGACGTTTCAGACAGTGAGGTGACAGGAGGAAACGTCTCGTGTCAGAGACACTGATCCACTTAGATCAGACATACCGAGCATGTGCTCGTTCGGCAACCATAAAGACAAATAACCTAAGCAATCTGGCTGCGCTATCTGCCTTGGCAATGTAACAGAAGACGCAGTAGAGAAAGCCAGCTAAGAAGCTTGATTGGGACTTCGAAATAAATCCATTTAAGTCAACCTAATGCAGGCCGGCTAAGTTACGCTAAGCAAAACCTCCAAAAGCAATAAGGTGAGCGATATGGCCAAACGATATTTCGTAATGATTTCTACCGACCCGGAACTAGATCCTAGAAAGTGTGTTGTGGGTATTGCCTGTGCCGCTCAAGCAGCTAAAGAGGGCCATGAAGTTCACACATTTTTTGCTTCTCACGCCGTGCGCCTACTGCAAACCGAATACATAAACCAAATCGACGGACGAGCTGGCGAAGCATTGGGGAATAGCCGTGCCTATTTGGACACATTGATCGAGCATGCAGCGAGTATGCATTGCTCTGGCGGCTCTCAGGCTGTAGTCGGCGTCACGAAAGCAAACGCGGATGCTATATTAATTGGCGGTTACGAGCTTAATTGGGGCGGGCCGCCTAAGGTGGTAGAACTCAGCAGCACGGCCGAAGTGGTTCTCACTTACTAGTAGTATCAGAAGCTACAACGATTTCGGCTCAGGACCTGATTCCAACGTAAACCCACAAGCTCGGCTACAGTTTGATCAGGCGCCGGATTATGCGCTCAATTAAACATCCTATTAAGCACATGCTTTAGCACGAGTGGGTATCCGATCAAGGATGGGAATTAGGCCTAGGATTAACACTCTGGTTGATCTCTTTGCTGCGATCACTGCCTATTAACGTCGGCCGTGTATGAGCGTTGAGCCTCGAGCGCCAACAAGCAATCAAACATTACTAGGCAACCGCAACGAAGCCATCAAACCCAGCACGCTAACCAGAGCCGAGAGCATAAATACTAACGCAAACGATCCGTTCTGGTCCGCAATCCAGCCGCCTATCGGCGGCGACACGGTCTGCGCAATCCCAAACGCCAGCGTCGCTGCGGCAAACGCCGGGCCGTAATCTTGCGGAGATGTGTTCTCAACCACATAGAGCGTAATTAGTGAAGGCAGCGCACTAAACAAAAAGCCCAGCCCGATGGAGGCAACGAGCACAGGCAAGTATTGACCTGTTAGCACGATGCCAACAAAGATTGGCCACAACCCGAAAGCCACGCTAATGGTGACTCGAGCGCCAAAGCGCTTGGCTATGGACGCAAAGGTAGGCCCGCCAAAAATCATGGAAAAACCCATTAGCGTAAAGGCAAAAGCAGCATCGCCGCTGGTCCACAAGCTATCATCTTCCAAGCGGGTCGTTAAAAACCCCATGATTAGCAAATACATAAACCCGAATGCGGAATAGGCAATAATGAGCGGTGCCCAACCCGCCATACGCTGCAAGGCGCTGATACCACCAAGCCCTGCGCCACCTTGCGGCGCGCCCTGCCGATGACGAACCAAAAAAAACGTTAGCACCAGTAAGCCTAAGCCAATCGAAAATTGGACGAGGTAGACGTCTGACCAAGCCCCGTCGCCATGGCTGGCTCGAAGCGTGCCACTTAGGACACTGGCGAACATAATGCCGAAGCCAATGCCGGAGCCCATCATGCCTACTGCAAGATGACGCTGGCTATCCGGTAGCGCATCCGCTGCAATAACAGGCGCTGGAATCCATAAAAAAGCACCGCCCAGACCAGCCACAGATAGACCAAGAGCCAGCATCAAAGGATCTTTCGTACTCGCCACGAGAAATAAACCAAACGTCGCAAAGACCAGCCCAAAGCGCATCACGTGCAACAATCGAAAACGACTCGTGGCCCAAGCAACCAGCATAGTGCCAACCAGATACGCGGAGACATTAGACGCGCCGATGAGGCCCGCAAGAGTATTGGTAATGCCCAGGTCGTCGCGAATCGCCGGTAACAGCACGCCATAGCTAAACCGGCCAAAGGCCTGCCCCACTGCTGCCGCCAGAGCGATTAGCAGAACGGTTATCCAACCAGACGCAACTCGTGATGGCGGTGAGGCCTCTGGATTAGGCGTATTCATAAACCGGCCGGTAATAAAACACTCATCCTACAACATGCGGCACCGTGGCGGCGCATATTCCCGCAAAAGGTTGCAAGGGGATCAGAGAGCGTCAAGACAAATCACTCCGCTGATTGCATCAACAAACCGCTTAGTACTCGGCCGAAGCACAAGTACGCCATGCCGCGAATAGAATGTCGTAGCAGCAGTCAACAAGCCAATCTAAACACGCTGAAAGACCACGTAAATCGCAACTTGAATCGTGATCAGAAGCAACGCCCAGTAACGAATATCCTGCCAAGTTTTTGGCTTTAACAAACCCGCAAATATCGCCTTCGACGGTATGCTCAAGGTGAACACTGCTAAGGCGAGAAATAACAGCATGGAAATATAGTTAGCCCACTCTGTCGGAAGCGACTGTAACCACTCAATCATTACCCTGGCCCTTTGCGGTAGTTTTTGGCATTGATGCTGAATTAGAGTTTGAGCTTGCCGGTTGTGCCAAATCCAAGCTTTGCGCATCGACGGGAGCAAAACTCTGGCTTCGCAAAAAGGGTCGATAAGTAAGGGTTGCAAGCGCTTCGGCGGATAGTCCAGGGGTAAACCGACTGATTAACCAAAGTGCAGCCATTGCATAACAGAAGCTGACGAAAGCCACGTAGAAGATGTGCATCTCGAATAGCAACAACACACCGGCTATCACGACGCCGCTAACGAGTGTCCATAGCCCCGCTGCCGGCGTTGCGCTCTGGGTCAACGCACCCTGTAACAGCAGCGCCAACATCGGTCCTTGAAACAAAGACAGACCGGTCTGCAACACCATAAAAATACCGCCCAGCTCGCCGATGAAGTTAGCCATGATCATCGCGCAGACAAGTAAGACAAACGCTAGCCAGCGGCCTACCCGCAAGTCCTGTGTCGAGTCATGACTTTTGATCAACACGTGTCGAATGTCACGGGTAATCATGAGAGACGTCGCGTTAATGGTTGAGTCGATCGATGACTGAAGTGCTGCGATCACGGCAACAAACATCAGTCCTGACAAGCCCACCGGCAACACGTTCTTGATGACCCAAGGCAGCGCCATGTCCGGATATTCAATATTGGCTTTCAGCACCAGCGCCAATAGTCCGGGAAAGACGATTAAAAGCGGTACCAAAGTCTTTGCAAACGCTGCAAACATCATCGCCGCGCTTGCGTCCCACTGACTTCTGGCGCCCAAGCTGCGCTGCAAGATCGCTTGGCTACCGATCCAATAGGCCGGCGAAAGCACGATCCCCAGACCAAGAATGACGCCTGGCCACGGTGATTCCGGATGATCGGCAGATAAATAGGCCGAAAGGTGGTCTGGGTTTGTCGTCACCAGCGATGTAATAAAATTCGTAGCGCCGCCTAATTCAGTAAAGCCCAGAACAACAATAACCAGCCCGCAAGCGAACATAATCCCGACCTGTAACGCATCAGTAAAAGCGATTGCGGCGAGACCACCGGATATAGAGTACAACCCAACCACGCCGCCAGAGACGAGAATACTGAGCCAGATCGGCCAGCCCAAGTAGGTTTGTAACACTAAGGCCAAAGCCCACATGGCAACCCCCATGGCGAACACCGAAAAAACGCTGACTATGGTCGCGGCAATCACGCGCACAGGCTGGCTATAACGCAGCCCTAGGTACTCGGGAATGGAGTAAACGCCGGCGCGCCAGTACAGAGGAATAAAAATCAGTGAGGCGACTATCATGGCAGGGATTGCGCCAATCCATTCGAAATTAGCCTGCGCGATGCCAATGTTGTAGGCGTTACCTGAGGCACCAACATAGCTGTTGGTGTCGATATTCGAACCGATGATTGAAAGTCCGATAACCCACCAGGTTAATGAACGACCGGCAAGAAAAAAGTCGCGTGCGTCTTTAACGCGCCTGGCACTCCGATACCCAACAATAAGTATAAGCAGTAAGTAGCCGACGATGACCGCCAAATCAAGTGAATGCAAGACACCCCTCCCGCAAGTTAGGCGCCAAGTGTACCCGTTAACGGAGACAGGACGTTAAAAAAACGCGCTAGGCCGGTTTCCCGCAGAACCCCGACTCGAGCCGCATGCCGTGCCGCTTCCTGAACTTTTCAGTCAGCAAGGCGTAACCTAACCGGCACTAGGGTAAGCGCGCGGTGCCGTCCTTTGGATAAAGTTTTTCCTAAAAAGTGGCTGCTATAAAGTGCGTCCGGTAAGGTGCTTGGCGCAAAAAAAAAGCCCCAGCTTACGGCTAGGGCCTTTTGATTCACTGCGAACCCAGCTTGGTTCGCGAGAAGTGGAACACCCGCTTACAGGCTGTAGTTTGCACCCAGGTAGAAATAGCGACCAATCGGGCTAACTGGATAGGCTATCTCAGATCCATAAGGATTTTCGTCAGTGACATTGTTGACACCGAAGTAAACGGAATAATTATTCCCGGTATAACTACCCCGGAGATCGGTAATGAACGTTTCTTCGTCAGTAAACGCGCTCGGGCCAAAGTTGGCCATAACCGTTTCAATTTCAGTACCCGCTTCATAGTTGAGCGTCTGTTTGCTTAAGTACATGGTAGAAACTTCAAGCGAAATAGGACCGCGAATGGCACCAAAAGAGAATAAACCGGAATTTTCAGGACGACGCATCTCACCTAATTCGTCGTCAACAGCGCCACCTTGCTCAATAAAGTCCAACTTGCTTACCGATGTCCATACGCCACCGACGGAAAACAATGTATCGAAAGCGGAGAATCCGTAGTCAATCGAAACATCGGTTCCTTCATATACCGCCGCGCCGAAGTTCAACTGCACCTGCCTCAAGAAATCGAGGCCTCCTGATTGGGCGGAAAGCGTATCGTCATTTCTGCTGATCAAAGGACAGAATTGGTTAGCAAGCGAAGCCGAATCGTAACAGCGATCAACGATGTTTTGCGAAGACACGCTAAGAATAGCATCAGCTATCTCAACTTCGATGAAGTCTACCGAGATCGCTAGACCCTCGATGAATCGCGGCGTGAAAACAATACCAAAACTTGTTGTTTCGCCGGTTTCAGGCGACAGATTTGGGTTGCCCCCAGTCGCACCTGGGAAGCCTGCAGAAAGAGGATCTTCGAACGCGTAATCGCCCTGGGAATCGTAGATATTGTCGTTACTAACATTGTTAGCAACTAAATCTTGAATGCAGTTGGCTTGTCTTAGCAGCGGATCCGCACCCGTCTCGATATTGTTTTTATCGCAAGGATCAGAAGGCCTGAAACGTGCGCCCTGCTCCGGTGAGAAAAGTTCGAACAGGTTCGGTACCCGCGTCGCTTCGCTGTACGTATAACGCAGTCGAGCATCTGTGGTGGGCGCCCAGGTTAGACCGTACTTGAGCGTTGTCTGTTCTCCGAATGTAGAGTTATCACTGCTTCTGTATGCGAGATCTAAGCCTAACTCGTAAGCAAGTGGCGCATCAGAGAGAATCGGCAAACCAACCTCGAAGAAGTAATCAAAGAAATCATAGTCAGCACCACTAGAGAGCAGTCTGGTCGAGGGCACTCGGCCGAGGCTCTTCGCGTTACTGACATCGCCAACCCAACTGCCAGCGCTGAAGGCCTGGCCGTCGAAGGTTACGCCCGAAGTAGGAAGTATGCCTTGGTCAAGCGATCCAAACGTTTGGCTTGACTCTTCAGTGCGCCATTCCACGCCAGCAACAAGTCCGATGGCGCCGCCCGGCAGAGAGAAAAACGAAGAGCTATCGCCGGATACGAATCCTGACACGACTTGCTGTTGAATCTGCTCTTTGACCACTCGGTCATAAGTAATGAAGTCGAGAGATTCTTGCGACATTGCGCCTTCGCCACCCCATATGTTCATTGGCTTACACTGGCCATCCCCGGGGTTGAAGGTAAAGAATGAACCAAGGTTACCGCCACCTACAAACTGGAAAATATTAAATGGTGTGGTCTTCGGATATGCAGTCGGATCTAAGTCCGACCGGCAAACCGGTTCTCCCGTAGCAGGATCAGTAACCGCATCAATCGCTGCGAAAAAGCGGTCTGCGATCATTTCTTCGGTGTCGAGAAGTTTTCTATCGAATTTTCCGAAGTTCGCGGAAATCTCATACGAAAAGTTCTCCGATAGTTCGCCCTCTAGGCCAAAGACTATTCTTGTAGTCTGCCGAGTATTAGTAGAAATGTTAGGACCCCAGTCGGCGGAGTCTCTAGATATGTGAAGTCCACCGTCGAGCCCAGCAAAGCCTAAGCCATCATTGTTTGCAAGTGACACCAGTTCTTGCGGAAGATACGGATTGTCGGGTCGTCCATGCAAAAGGTCAGTAAAATTGTGCCCACCCATCATCATTTTAAGCTGCTGGTAGACGTACTTACCTTCCCAGAAAAAAGAGGTGGAGTCGCTCAGGTCAAAGTGCCCGTTTATATCAATCGACTCTTGTTTCTTAATCGGAATGGCCGATCTCCGGTTAGGTCTGATGTAGCTATCTGTCGCGCCGAAGTGGTTGAACGATCCAGCGACAAGGCCATCGGTATAAGGCGCCACAGTGCCATCCGGACGGATAACCCAACATCCACCTGCGATTCCGAAGGCACCAGCTCCATCGAGTGAGCTATTATAACCTGTGAAGCTTTGCAGGCAGTCAGTTACGCCGTTACCGTCCAAATCGGGCTCGCTCCCTAACGGAACTTCAACGCCAAAGTCACCGGCGGCGATGACACCATACTCAGACGTAATATTAAACGTTCTACCCGGCAGCAAAGCTCTGGGTGGCGCATTGGCGGCTCTGCTAAACAAAGCTTGCTCTGCTGTAGTCAACGACGCCGCGTCCCCAAACTCGTCAGCATATTCTGCTAAGAAGGTATCTTGATCCGGTATTCTCAAGCCCCACGGAAATAAACCTGTATTAGCGAAGTTGTAATACTGGTACAGGTTTGGAGTTGAAGACGAGTCTAAATCCCCTTTCTGAAAACGTAATGCGGGGTTTTGGTCGTCGTTGAGTATCATCGAATTCGCAAGGAAATCGCGCTGACCCATCATCAAACCGCTATCGCTTTCTGTTTGTATGCCGATTACGACGTTACCACGACCCTCAGCGAAATTGCTGCCAATCGTTAATGTCATTCTATTGGCGTTAGTATCGCCCTCTTGATCAGAACCGGCCTGGATACCGACGTCGATTCCTTCGAAGTCGTCTTTCAAAATAACGTTAACGACACCCGTTAAGGCATCCGCTCCATATACAGCAGAAGCGCCTCCAGACAGAATATCCACTCTTTCTATTAACCCACTGGGAATGGTGCTGATATCGACAGCGGAGGTTCCTTCGATACCGGAAACATGGCGCCTGCCATTTACAAGGGTTAACGTTCTCTTGGTGCCTAATCCTCTTAAATCTAAAGCGGAACCGCCAAAGTTTTGCGTTTGACCGATATTCACAGCCGATGCATCCACCGAGTTGGTTGCAGTAACGCTGTTTAATAACGGTGGAGAATCATTGAGTACCTCACCAAGGTCGAACTCACCTGATTTCGAAATCGCGTCTTCGTCTAGACTAACGATCGGTTGCGATGAATTCTCGTTGGTCGTTTTAAGTCGCGTTCCAGTCACTACGACTTCTTCGATAATTGCAGCCTCATCTTCAGCCGCGGCTCCGGCTATACCCACTATACCCACTATACCCACTGTGGCGATCGTTCCACCCAAAGCGGCGACGCCTTTCATGAACCTTCTCATGCCAAACATTAATAACTCCTTGTTAAGACCTAAGCGATTCCCTCCAGATACTGTGCACAAACCACATACCGCTCTCCGCCACTCACAAAGCAAATTACGTGCCATGAAACAGCCGTTAACAAAAGGTTTACTTTTTATTGATGTTTCTACAAATCTCAGCGCGAAAGGGAAGCCATTTCGCACCAGATCGGTCCCTTAAGCGAAGTGCTGAACCGATTCTGTGCACTAGCGACCCGTATCTGTCGCATAACAGCATGAAATAGGTGATGAATAAACTTGCCTGGGGATACGGCGAACTCACCAAAGACGTCGTTTAGTAAAGCGAAAAAGGGTACTCATTGTTAGTAAATGCCCTCACATTGTCGGCTTTTGCTTGGCAGCACTATGCAGCACTTCCTGATCGATTAATGCCTCAAAATTAGCGATTGGTGCTCCGTAAACCTGCGCACGTCTCTGGCACTGTTGTGATAACAAGCCGAGCGAAGGAATCCTAAACCGTCGTTAACTTACGGTTAACTTGATACGATCACCGCGACCGGTTGACCAGCTGTTACCGTCTGACCCTCTCTAACCAAATACTTTACGTTACCAGATACAGGGGCTTGTATCGGAAACTCAGTTTTCATCGCTTCTAATATAATAATGTCTACTCCAGCCGACACGCTCGCCAATGAGTCCGTCTGAATGCGCCACACCGAGGCGGTCATCGGACTCTCGACTACAAGGCCATCCAGCAACTCACTATCCAGCATGGAGCTCCTATCAAAAGCACCAGATGCGACTTGCTCATAACTTTCGTCAGGACCGTCATGCAAATCCACTGCCTGCCATCTGGCGAGTTCCTCGCGAAATGCGACATCGCGCTGATTGGTAAAAGACGCGATCGATTCTGACTCGTTCGCAAGAAAACGTTCATGCGCAATCAGATCAAATTCGCTGGTTTGAATGCTAGGCACAAACGCGCCATGTTGCGCAGCCTCGCGAAGCTCGAGGAGTTCCTGTGAATCAACAGGATAAAACTGAATCTGATCGAAATGCCTCAGCAACCAACATGAATCCGTATCACCGGCAAAGCCCTGCTGCCGCCAAACCGGTGTGGTACGCCCAACAAATTGATAGCCACCCGGCCCTTCCATGCCGTATACACACATATAGGAACCACCAATTCCGACTGAATTTTCAGCAGTCCATGTGCGTGCCGGATTGTATTTGGTGGTTACAAGGCGATGCCTTGGGTCCAGCGGCGTTGCAACCGGCGCACCCAGATAGACATCGCCTAGCCCCATAACCAGATAGCTGGCATTAAAAACGATGTCCTGCACAGCTTGCTGGTCATCTAACCCGTTAATTCGTCTGATAAATTCAATATTGTCTGGACACCAGGGCGCATCACTCCTAACGCCTTTCATATACCGCTCCACAGCGAGCAGGCAAGCGGGGTCGTTCCAAGCAAGCGGCATACGCACAATCCGCGTCGGCAATTTAGACGCAGGGGATTGCAAAGCTTCTTGAAACATGGGCTGTAAGGCCCTTATGAGCGCCTGCACTTGCCACTGCTTTGGAGCATAGCGAATCTGCAGGGATCGGATGCCGGGCGTCATCTCCACCAAACCGGGTAAATCACTCTGCCTAATGGCTTGCACGAGATGATGCACGATGACACGACTTCGCAAATCCAAAACCAAAGCCCCGATTTCAACCAAGATCCATTCCTGCCCGGCACGCCGAATCAAAACCTGAGGTTGGTCGTCGGACTGCCACAAAATTGGTGTGGCTAAGGCGTCAATACGCTTGGTTGGCGGCATGGATAGGACTTGCCTGCCCAGCGTCTGCAGCCACTGTTCTTGTTGCGCAGATGCCGCAAGCGCTTCCTCCAAGTCTACCGGGACCAAGGCAACGCTTTCACCAGGGCACAGCTGGCCAAGCTTCCAACGATCCGCAGTAATCACAACCGCCGGGCAAACAAAACCGCCGAGCGAGGGCCCATCCGGCCCGAGCACCACTGGCATATCGCCGGTAAAATCTATGGCACCGAAGGCGTACGCATTATCGTGAATATTAGAAGGATGCAGGCCGGCTTCACCGCCATCCTCTCGCGCCCAGTCGGGTCGCGGCCCGATCAAACGAACACCGGTTCTACTGGAGTTGTGATGCACGTCCCAAGCAGCATTGAAGAGGCGATCCATGTCCGCTTCGGTAAAAAAGTCTGGCGCACCATGCGGCCCCATCAACACCCGAATTTGCAAACGGTTTTTATATAGCGATGCTACGCTGAGCTGTGTCTTGGTTGCGGCAGCTAAGTGGTCTTGCGATTGCCAACGCAGCACATCGCCGGCACGTAGTGCGCGCCCCATGTGTCCACCGAATTGACCGAGAGTGAACGTTGCTGCAGATCCCAGGAACGGTTTTGCTGCAATACCCCCGCGAACCAGTAAGTAGCAGCGCATACCTTGATTCAAATCTGCAATGGTCAGAGTTTCACCCGGCCTAACGTTGAAAACTTGGTTGCAGGCAACAGCCTTCGCGCCAACCGTAACGGATGCGTTAGCTCCGGTTACGACACAGGTGGCAGCGTTACGAAACCGTAGCGATAGACCTGCCATCACCATTTCCAAACCAGCAGCAGCAGCCGTATTACCAAGCAAGCGGTTACCAAGCTGGAAGGACAGTTCGTCCATTGGGCCGGACGGCGGTACGCCGACTTCCCAATACCCCTGCCGACCCGGATAAGCCTGAATAGTCGTCTGTACACCTGGATGGATTACTTCAAATTCATTTGGCACGTACTCAAGATCTTGCAAACAACCCGTATGTATCTCCGCCTCAACAAAAGACGGCATATTGATGGCTGCGTGTAAGTAATCTCGATTCGTGGCTATGCCATGAATTTGGGTGTCTAGTAACGTCGTTGAGAGTTTGCTGATGCTTTCGGTACGAGTCTCCGCAAAGCTCATCACATTCGCGAGTAGTGGATCAAACCAATGCGACACCTGTGAGGCGCCAATTACCCAGGTATCGAGACGCTGGTGCTTTCCAAACGTAATATCCATTTGCCCTGGTGTAGGCCGAAAATTTAGATACGGATCCTCAGCATATAAACGTACCTGTATTGCTGCGCCTTGGGGGGCAAGATCGGCCCGCAGAGTCTCAAGTGGCGGCAGAGTCGCGTCCGCAAGCCGTACCATCCATTCGACCAGATCAATGCCGTAAACCAGCTCGGTTACGCCATGTTCAACTTGTAACCTCGTGTTTACCTCTAGAAAATAAAACTGCTGTGTTTGGCTGTCGTATAAAAATTCTACCGTGCCGGCACTGGCATAGTGTATGTGTTGTCCCAGCGCAGCCGCCTGAGCATGCAACGCCTCGCGGACTTGCGCCGGTATATTTGGCGCAGGACACTCCTCCACCACTTTTTGGTTGCGACGCTGCAGGGAACAGTCACGGTCCCCCAGAACAATTACGCCGCCTTGTCCGTCACCAAATATTTGTACTTCGACATGGCGCGCTGCGGTTAAAAACTTTTCGACAAAAACACCGGCCTCGGCAAAATTTGCGGCGGCCATTTCCACTACGCTCGCATAAGCACCCAACAACTCGTCTTTATTGTTGCAGCGCTGCATGCCGATACCGCCGCCGCCTGCGGTGCTCTTCAGAATGACGGGGTAACCCATCTTCTCGGCCGCCTTAGCCGCATCTTGCACATCGGCTAGTAGGTCTGTGCCAGGTAACAGATTGACGCCAACGGTTGCCGCAATTTCGCGCGCGATATGTTTCACCCCAAAAGTGCGAAGCGTTTGTGGCGATGGCCCGATAAA
>DJYW01000015.1:0-2176 GCA_002450255.1 Gammaproteobacteria bacterium UBA6968 | reverse complement strand
GGATGGATTGCATCGGCGCCCACGGCTTCTGCTGCCGCTAATATCTGTTCGGCATCAAGATAGGTCGTGCTGACATCGCTACCCTGTAAATCGACTACTTCGTCGAAATCATTGAAGTATCCAGCATCTGTCTCAGCCTGGGTACGAAGTCCCACACTAGCAATATCCATGGCTTTTAGGGTACGGGCAATGCGCACAGCCGCGACGCCGCGGTTTGCGATAACAACTTTATTAATCAATCTGTGTAGACCATTTTGCAACCGCGATCGGCGTAGGGTTATAACCATTGCACGGGTTGTTAAGCTGCGGACAATTCGATATCAGCACAAGCACATTCATCAACGCCTGCAGCTCCACATACTTACCCGGACCGCTGACCCCATCCTCGAACGTCAAACCGCCTTCAGGTGTCACTGGCACATTCATAAAAAAGTTAACGTTGTGCGCCAAATCTCGTTTTGTCAGGCCAATATGCGCATACTCTTTGTGCAACGCCAACAACCAACTATTGCGGCAGGAATGCATGGTCTTTTTTTCTAGCGCATAGCGCACTGTATTGCTTTCGCCGGAGCATGCACCGCCCAGGGTGTCGTGCCGGCCACAGGTATCGTCAACGATGGTAAGCATCGGTTTACCTAGGTTAGAAATAAGCGTTGAGCCCTTCGTTAGGTATAGTGCCTGTTGCGTCCGAATGGTGTCGAAGGCACTGTATCTTTCAAACGGTGAATCCGCATTGAAGAAAAGTGTATCGGCTGCCTGATTACCGTGCAGATCGGTAATGCGAACCGTCTCGCCCGCGGCAATTTCTTGCAACCAATATTCTCCCGCTTGGATCTCCCACTGGGCATTCGCACCCAATGCCTGCTCGTTCTGTTCTTGCATCGTTACCCCCCCAAATAATAAATTTCGTTATTTTGAAAGCCGCGCCGATTTTCCTCGCACAGGATGCGGCAAGGATCATCCGCGGCAGGCGGCGGTACGGTGAAGAGCCGATAGCCAATGGGTTTACGGGGATAGACTGATTCATCATTGAACGGGTGTGGGCACGTATGCAGTGCGACGATGGTATCCATCTCGAATCGCAGCACGACCTTTGCGCCCGCCTTAACCGCGCCCGGATCTGCCAAAGTGAGCGCTCCGTCCGTGTCCGCTTCTACACGACTAAACCAGTTCATGTTAGCCACCAAATCGCGCGCGCCCAAACCATATTTTGCGAGCTCGATAAGGAAGCTGTCGCGACCGTTGCGAACAAACTCATTGCTTTCGTTTTGATAGCTGGTCGAGCCCCACTTGCCGGCAACCAAAGCGCTGTCGCAGGTCCCGCTGGTCGCATCATGCCAACCGCAATCATCCGCTATGACCGAGCAAAGAATGCGCCCCATATCCGAATAAAGGCAATGCCCTTGGTTGATTTTAAAGGTGTGTTGACACTTCAGCGTGTCGGGCAGATTGAGCCGCTCCAATGGATTTTCGGCGTTATACATAAGCGTGGCGACGTTGCCGCCGCCGAGTATATCCGTTAGCTCCAAGGCAACGCCGCGACGCAAACGCATTGACCAATGCCTTCCTCCGGGCAGTTCATCCGAGTACTCTGTTAAGGCCATAACCTAAGTCCTATGAATAGACTTAGCCGTTACGAACGCCTGGCATGCGCTGCGAAGAGTGCTTCACAAAGCGCATTCGCTATTAGAATTTTGCCGGGAACATTCGCAATACCGTTTTGATCGCCACGGCAGGCTATTTCTATTAGCTGAGCCAGTTACCAGGGAGCCTTGAGACGAGTTAATCGATTAACTCGCTCGCGCTTGACGCTGGTGGTTTACCTTTTTGCAATGTCGCGTTGAACCATGCTGCAAAAACTAATTTGAAGCAAAATCAGTGCCACCTCTCAGCAGGGATGGCGTGCGATGAGGCAAAGCCGAAGCACACCATGACTAGGCAAGCAACAGCCAAAGCGCACCAAATCGGGCTCACACCCCTGCTAGCGCACCAAATTACACCGTTCCTGTTCATCAGAGTCTCACGGCCTGCTAGGTTCTGCGCGTTCTTCGTGGACTTTCTGTTTTTTTCCACCAAAGCGTAGGTCGGCATACCCAGTGCTTATTGCGATCTTAAGAGCAACGGCTTTATCTTGGACTCCCTTAAAAAGGCACAGGTCCGTCTGCCAGATGTCTAA
>DJYW01000088.1:29684-37369 GCA_002450255.1 Gammaproteobacteria bacterium UBA6968 | reverse complement strand
AAACGACCAAGGCGAAGGCCGCTATGTGACCATCCGTGGTATGTCGTCTGACCTGAATGCGGTATCAATTAACGGTACTTCTGTTATGTCACCAGAAAACGACCGATCTGTTTTGCTGGATGGCATACCAACAGAACTGCTCGACTCCATTACTGTGTCGAAGTCGCTTACGCCGGACCAGGATGCAGACGCAATCGGCGGACGCATCGACTTCGAAACCAAGAACCCTTCAGACCTGACCGATACTCTGCTCAAGCTCAAAGTCGACACTCAATATAATGAACAAGCAGAGTCGACCGACAATATGCGCGTCGCACTTACCTACGGCGGCCGGATTTCTGAAAACGTGGCCCACGTAATAGGGGTGACTTACTCTTCTAAAGACGTTGTGACTTACAACAACGAAACCGGCTACGGCTGGGACTCAGACGGCTATATGGATGATGACTGGGAAATGCGCTATTACGACCTGACTCGTGAGCGCATGGGCATCACCTATGATATCGATTACACCATCAATGATACCTCGCGATTGTACGCTACTGCTTTTTGGAACGAGTACGTCGATGACGAACTACGCTGGAAAGATGAATACGGCAAAATCAAAATGGGAGACGAGTTACCCAATGGTATGACCTCTAAGCGCATTCGTCATGACGCGGAAACCCGTCAGCGAGAAGAAACGCGCACCATCCAAGCGTATAAGCTGGGTTTTGAAACCATGTTCGGCGACTGGTCTGCAGATATGGGTGCAAGCTACTCTTACGCCGAGGAAGACGACAGCAAAAATGCGGACGTAACCTTTCGCAATTACGACAAAGAACAGGGTGGTACCTTCAACTGGAGTGATCCGCAAAAGCCCTACTTCGTCGCCGACAACCCGCTCATCTATAACCCACACACATTAGAATTTGATGAGTTAGAGCTAGAGGACTCGCTCTCGAAGGACTCCGAGCTTGCCTTCCATTTCGATATGGAAAAAGACACCGCCTATGGTTTGCTGAAGATGGGTACTAAGTATCGCAGCCGCGAAAAAGATCGTGACAACAACAAAACGTTTTATTCCTACGCAGATAAAACGATGGCGGACTTCGACCCGCAAAAGCTAAAGAATTGGACCCTTAAAAACCAACGCTTTAGCTCCCAGGCAAACCCTGCAGCCGTATTTGCTCTGCGCAAACAAATCAGTGCTATGGAGCTGGAAGATACGGAAACTTATCTTGAAGACTTCGTCACCGAAGAAAAGATCTTTGCGATCTATGGTATGAGCACCATCGATTACGGTAACGCTCGGATTGTTTTGGGCGCACGCTATGAAAATACCGCCTGGGACAGCAGCGCCTTTGATCAGGATGGCGGGCCTACCAGCGCCAGCAAGGACTACGGTTTCTTTGCACCTTCTATCAACGTCCGCTACGCATTGTCAGATCAGTTAGTGTTAAGAGCTGCCGCAACCCGCAGTCTGACCCGCCCTGGCTTCTCTGCCAGCGCGCCGATACTCGAACTGGAAATCAGTGGCGAAGACATCAAGGGTAAGTATGGTAATCCAGACCTTGAACCATACAAATCCACTAACTTCGATCTCTCGTTAGAGTACTACACGGACGAAATGACGTTTTACAGCGCCGGGTTCTTCCAGAAAGACATTGAGAACGCGATTTACAAAACCATTCAGAAAACAGCCACCATTAATGGCGTCACTTTTAACGATGGCGTGACCACCTGGATCAATGCGGACAAATCGACCATCCGTGGATTTGAGTTCAATGCGCAGTATGGTTTTGACTTCGGTATGTATGTCGCTGCCAATACAACGATTATCGGCAAAGGCGAAAGCACCTTTAAATATGAAGACAGCAATTCCTTTACTACCCCTTTCCGTAAGATGGCCGACCGGACTGCCAACATCAGCTTGGGGTATGACCTGGGACCTTGGGATATTCGTCTCGCAATGAACTACCGCAGTGACTACCTCGACTGGCTTGCCGATGACGAAGATGACATTGATACGGTGTCTTTGGCCAACTCTCGATTTGTTGACCAACACCTGCAGTGGGACCTGGTTGCGAAGTATTCCTACTCGGACAATCTGACCGTTAAAGGCGAGGTGATTAACATTAACAACCGTCCTGAGTATTATTACTGGGGTTACAGTTCCAGACTGTCTCAGTACGATGAGTACGGTACGAGCTATTCACTCGGCTTCACATATAAAATGTAAGATGTTAATCGATCAATTGGCGGCAACAGTAGAAAGCAAGTGGCAAACCAACCACTTGCTTTCGTCATTTAGGCAAGCAGGCAAGTCCGTATTTACCGTCTGCCTGCTTTTCTCTGTCGCTTTGCTCAGTAGTAGCTGTAGCGACAAAGCGAATGCCGTTGATGTAATTGCTATTGCACCCACCGCCGAAACCCTGCCAGTAGCAGATGGCGACGACGCCGCCGATGACGCAGTTATCCTCGCGGCAGCATTACCTGCCATGCCATTGATTATTGGCACAAACAAACGCCGTGGCTTGGTCGCATACACGCTGGATGGCGACAAGCTCACCCAGGTTGATCGCGGACGATTAAACAATGTTGACGCAACCAAAGGCGACACGCCGTATCAGTTTCGGTTGGCTGCCAGCAACCGCACATACAACACCATCGATATTTTCAATGCAGACCTAGTTGCACAAACTTTAACTTTCGACCGCGAAATCTCACTGACCTTGGCGGAACCCTACGGCTTATGTGTGGCGTCCGATGCCATTTATGTGGGGGACAAAGACGGTCGCGTTGAAGCGTGGAGCTGGGACGGTGAGTTAATCGCGAGTTGGCAATTTGCCTCGCAAACCGAAGGCTGCGTGGTCGACTCTAAAACTCGGAGCTTATATGTTGGCGAAGAAGCGCAAGGCATCTGGCGAGTGGATCTGGCTAGCGACCAACGCACGCTGGTAGCCGCAACCGACAACCGCTGGCTCACAGCGGACGTTGAAGGCCTGGATATCTACGACGATGGTGATAACCGCTATTTGCTCGCCTCCAGTCAGGGCGACAGCACCTATGTTGCCTACTCAATCAAAGGCGACTCGGTTAGCGCGCCTCGCCTTAAATTCCGTATAACAGATGATCCTTCGCAGGGCCTTGATGGCACCGCAGATACCGACGGCATCGCCATCTTTGCAGGTGCGCTACCTGGTTTTCCAACCGGGCTGCTAGTCGTTCAGGACGGGTTCAATCAGGGCGTCAACGGCGAACCGCAAAATCAGAATTTCAAGCTGGTAGACTGGCAATCCATTGAGAGCGCGATGAATAACGCTGTCACCAAACCGTCTTCATAAATGCCTAGATAGACCCAGCGAGCTGCCTCGTAGCGATCGCTTAAGGGTTCTCTAGCTGTGGTTAACAAACCAACTGATTAGCGTTTGCTAAATCGGGACCATTAACGGATGAGCCACGATCCTGCGACCTGTCACATTAAATATTCCGAAACGCCAGCGAGACAAAAGCGCAGTTAAACCATCACAGGCGTGGCGCGTTAGCCTTCAGCAATACGCGTTTTAAGTGCGTGCTGAGCGCTGTGTCAGCAACGCCAACGGTCGCAACCAGACCGACTGCAAAATTGGGTCCAGCCAACGATATAGACGACCCGAGATAACGATCCGCTTGCCTGCTTCCAGTCCCTTCAAGCCCTCGCGCACCACCGTTTCCGCGCTGTACCAAATAAATCCAGGGGTGGCTTCTTTAAGTGCCAGACGACCACCTGCTTCATGGAACTCGGTGTGGGTAAAACCGGGACACAATGCCGAGACCAAGACGCCATCCCGGCTTACCGTTAAGGCTAGCGCCTCTGAAAATGCGACCAAATAAGCTTTCGAAGGGCCATAGTGGCAGTCGCCGCCTCGTGCTATGCGTCCCGCCACTGATGCAACATTAATCACCCGCCCAAAACTGCGCTTCTGCATGGCGGGCACGAATAAATGACATAGCTCGGTAACGCTGGTCATCATTAAACGCAAATATTCTTCCTGCACTTTCCAGCGCGGCTCTTTAAGCATTTCCGGGCCGGAAGCTCCCGCATTATTTATAAGATAATCGATCTCAATGTTCGCTTGCCGCACCTTAGCGTAAATGTGCTGCGGGGCTTCTGGCGCGCTCAGATCCGCGGCAATGCATAGCACCTGAATGTCGTTATGCTGCTGCCGTAACCTCGCAGCAAGACTCTGTAAACGGCTTTCTCGACGCGCAACCAAAACCAAATCCATATTTTTCGCGGCCAGTTGCAAAGCGAATTCGACGCCCAAACCCGCCGAGGCGCCGGTGATAAGCGCCGTTTTACGGCGAGCCGTCGATGCGGCGAGTGCTAAAGTAGTCATGAGGCGATGTCCGTTACAACCGGTTACAAGGATTCTCTATGCTGGCGTACGCACTGCCTAAAGCAAACAAAACGCATAAGGCAAAATGCAAAACGGTCGTAACAGCCTCGTAAACGCCAGTAAACCAAAGCAGAGCGCGCCGCACGTGTGGACGGACGCTAAAGCGTCATCAGCAGCTAAGGCCATCGTGCGCTACCGCTCTAGATAGCTACCGACCAAAACATAAGTCACCCGAATCGTTTAGGAAAAGCCAATCCAACGCCCCGCCGCCGCAACCAGGAACCACATGCCCATTGAAACCGCTGCCGTCATCTTGCCCAGATTCTCGACGGTAAGGCTAGTGGCAGAGCTTAAATAGCGCTTACGCCACGTAAACGTGAACAACAGAATCAAGCTCAAACCAATCATCTTTACCCAGAAAGACTGGTTGTAATAACACTTGATCGCTTCAGACAGAAATAGCGGAATGCCGGTGCTTAGCAAACCAACAATGCCGAGGATCAAAATCGGTTGCGCGCGTTGTGCTACTTCTGCAGGGGTACTGGTCTGAATGCCTACGCCCAACAAGCGTAAGTCGACAATCAACACCGCCCCGCCAAGGACTGCCAACGCCAACAGGTGCACTGCTTCAATAACCGGAAACAGCCACAAGGATTCCCGAATGGTCTGCCCAATCCAGGTCATTTCAAGCCAATCAAATACTTCAAACATAATCGACGTCCTCAGAATTTCTTGTTTGCTAACTGGGTTCCTGATTTAAACGAGAACACAGCCAGCAGCCCAGTTGATAAACTCTGGTTGTGGCTGGCGATCACAATCGAACCAGTTGTAGGCAATCATGCGCCCGGTCACGATCACGCCCGCCCACATCGTCAACGACACCGCTGCGGAAACTCGCGCATTCAACGGCGGCTTGGGCGCGTTATCCCAAAAAGACTGATTGCGATGAACTCGATAATGAAAATACAGCGCGTTGATACCCGCGACGATGAGCATGACAACTTTGATGCGGAACCAGAGACTATGGTAGGTGCGCTCAGGAATCGCGTAGAACAGCAGTAAGCCTGTGACAAACATGATCACCGCCCCAATCAATGTCCAAGGCAGCACTCTGCGAGTAACTTCTGAGACCGGCGTGTTTACCAATCCCAAGCCCAATAGACGCAGATCCACCATAATTAGAGTGCCGACGAATAAACAAAGGGTCAGTACGTGCGTACTTTCAATGATGGGATAAACGAAAAACGATTCGTGGATAGCGGTACTCCACTCGTGAGTATCCAGCCATAAAATAAACTCTCGCATGCCTACTCCTCTTAGTGCTTTCGCCTCTGGGACTCTAATCCAATTCGGAAATTTAGCGGTTCTAAACTAACTCAGCAGCGCTTTTGTTTTGCGCCGACACGCCAAATGAACGCACGGGATAGATGTGCGACTCAGTCTAGTTTTAGAGAACTTTTAGTCGGCCTCTACAGCAAGCCCCGCGCATGCAAACCCTATTCGACAAGCACACTGCACTGCCTTATCAAAGCTATGCACCTTCGGCTGGGCCGATTGCTCAGATTCTTTTGAATGTGATTGCACACGAACTCTGCATTGGCTTTGGTTTAAAGCGACACCGCAATGCTTAACATCGACTAATAAATGCGCTTTACCGGTCTCCACCCCGCAGCGGATACCTTTGCCATTGCCATAGTTTACTCATCCGATATCAAATCGCTAGGGGCTTGCCGCGACCAAACCACGCAGCATCTTGCGCTCGGTTATTGCGTATCGCGTTGTTTCGGTGGCTTCCTGCCGGACTGTGTGATTTAGCTCAGCAATAAACCGAATCATCATTGGCTAGCCTCGTCGCCAAAACGCCGGGTATATGCGCCGCTAGGTCCGTACGTTGTCGCCGTCGAGTAGTAACCCGTAGTTTCTAATCGAACCACCACCACCGCACTGCCGCGGTTTTCCCAAAACCAACCGTGGATGCCATCAAACGGCGCGACATAAGTACCATCCGCGCGAGCGGTTTCGCCGATGGCAAAAGTCACCGCATCCTCAGGATCCCGGCCAGCTTCCTCACTATGAAAATCAAAGTAGACGCGGTCTTCGGCAGACCACTGATAGAGCATGCTTTGCCCGGCCAGTAATGCGTATTTGTACTCTATGGATTCAAATGGCGCGAGTTCAAAGGTGACGGCATCAGTGCTATACGCCGCATCCTCTTGCGCCAATGCACCAACCGAGTAGCCAGACATCCCGGCGATACCCATCGCCTCGCCCAAACCGGTTGGATCGCGGTTGAACTCCGCGGGCAGGATGAACACAACGAAAGCGATACCTGCCGCGGCCATCGCAGCGATACCGCTAAGAATCAGCTGTCGACCGCTTAGCTGCGAATCAGCCATCAGTCATGCCCTCTGCAACGATGTATCGATTGTGGCAAGCACGACAGACGTTATAAATTTCGCCGCCCGCATCAAACAGCGCGTCTGCATCCTGGTTTTCGGCGGCGGTGCGCGCCTTTAATGCGGCCTGAGTCATGCCCTGTGAATAGACTTGCCATGCCTCATCATCAGCAGCATAACCCGGCATCATCAATAGATTGCCGGACTCCGCCACAACGGTGGCTGCATTGATTACCAGGTCCCAGCCCTCGTCAGTCGTAGGCTGTAGATCGATTTCTTCTGTCTCAGTAATAATCGCACCGGCTGAACCCCAGACTTTATCTGCAGCGGGCTCCATCACTCGGGTCATGAGTTTGTACGTTGAGCCCGTGGGCGCATACGGCGTGCTCGATGCCGGCGGCTCGCCACAGCCGCCTAACAGCAGAGTGACCAGAGCGGTCAAGGTGCCTAAGATGGCCATCAAAACTCGCAGGCCAGTGCGCTTTAACAAATCAATATTGTTGGTTAGTTTTTGCATTTTATTTTACTTATTGGAGAGAGTACGAGAGCAGGCACCCAGAACGCGAACTTTGTCAAAGACCACAGACAAAGTAGCGCCTGCCAGACTACCCTAACTGATTAACCGCAACCACGCCTTGAACAAGCTGGCTACAGTAGGCGTCATTCGAGTCCGGTTGTAGGCGTCGCCAATTCGCTTCAGAAATTCACTGCGCGTGGGATAGCTAAACACAGCGGATCGTAACGTGCCCAATCCCAAATTACGATTCATCATCAAAACGATTGGCGAAAGTAATTCCCCCGCCTCTGGCGCTACTACCGTTGCGCCAAGAATGACGTCTTTATTTTTTACTGTATAAACCTCGGCAAAGCCTGCGTCTTTTGCTGCTGTGCTCGCTCGCACTCGGTCGAGCTCGCTAAGTTCTACCCG
>DJYW01000088.1:27229-29380 GCA_002450255.1 Gammaproteobacteria bacterium UBA6968 | reverse complement strand
CGGTCGAGTTCGCTAAGTTCTACCCGAAACACATCGTAGGGCGTACCTGCCTCGGTCATCTGTGCGGGCGTGAGGCCCACCGCTGCGACCTCAGGCGCCGTATAGGTACAATGCGGCACCACCAAACCGTCGACGCGTTGCGACGGAAAAAACAACGCATTTTGGATCAAAGCGCGAGCCTGGGCGTCTGCATGGTGCGTGAACTGCAAACCTGCCGTACAGTCGCCCGCAGCAAATATTCTGGGATTTGTTGTGCGCAGTTTAGCGTCGACTTTGATATAACCGCCAGCATCCACCTCTACTTTAGCCGCAGCGAGGTTGAGGGTTTGCGTATTGGGCCGGCGTCCCAGCGCCACCAAGATTTGGTCGAAACTGCGGCTTGCATCTGCTGCGACCACCGTTGTTTTCGCGTCAATACGATCCACCCTCTGACCCAGGTTAAGGCGCACACCGGCCGCCCTGAGTGCCTCGGCAACCGCTGCACTGGCATCGGGGATTTCCAATGGCAGCACTCTTGCGGCCAATTCATATAAATTCACACGCACACCTAACCGCGCAAATACTAAGGCGAGTTCACAGCCAATAGCGCCACCACCCAAAATAGCCAAGGATTCGGGGCGCTTGTGCAGCTCAAAGACTGTCTCATTTGTCAGCGGTTGGCTTTCTGCCAGGCCTGGTATGGGTGGCAACGCTGCGCTGGCACCTGTACATAGCGCAATACGGCGGCCCTGCAGACGCGTGTCTCCCACATACAGTTCAGCATCGTCCGCAAAGCGGGCTTCGCCAAGAAAGACATCCACACCTGCTTCGGTATAACGCTCTACCGAGTCATGTGGGGCTATGGAGGCACGCACTTCGCGTACCCATGCGAACGCCTTATCGAAATCGGGATAAGCGGTGCGCTCGGTAAATGCCAACAAGGACTTGGATGGAACACAGCCCACATTCAAACAATCGCCACCCATTAAGTGGCGTTCTACCAGGGCAACTTTAGCGCCGAGCCCGGCCGCCCCAATTGCCGCGATCAAACCCGCAGGGCCTGCGCCTACCACGATTAAGTGATAGCGATTTTGCGGCACCGGGTTAACGTAGTCAGAGGGCGCCAGCAGTTGTTGCCACTGTTGGTCAAATTCTGCACCTGGATAGTTCATTACTTAGTCACCAAGATTTGCGAGCCGCCGTTAAGCGGTCGATTAAGCACGCTAATATACCACCGGTCTCTTTTAGTACGACGCTTTTAGTCAGACTCTAGCTCCTTATTCAGCGCCGAGGTCGCCATACGCGTTATCACTATTGTTAGCACCGCTGTCGCCAGAAGACCCACATAAAACAACCAGTTGCTGCCGCCAAATTCGGGCAGATCCCCTTGCAGCAAGCTACTTAAATCTGAGGCGATTGAACCCAAGTAAACATACAGTAGGGTACCCGGCATCATGCCAAGCCAGGATGCCAAAACATATTGCCGCAGCCGTATTTGAGTCAGACCCAGCGCATAGTTAAGCAAATTAAACGGGAAGATCGGTGCTAGGCGAGTCAGGAACACCACCACCGCACCACGCTCGGCAATGGCTTGGTCCAGGGCCGCAAAGCGCGGCATCGTTGCCAGCCGGGCACCGACCCAATCGCGGGCGAAAGAACGACCCAGCAAAAAGGCCAGGGTTGCGCCCAAGGTACTGGCAAGCGAGACCAACAAGAATCCTTGCCCTAATCCAAACAACCAGCCGCCGCCCAGAGTAATCACACTACCGGGCAGAAGTAGCACCACGGCGAGCACATACACCACAATGAATAAGATCCAAGCTACGGCCGGATTAGCCTGCATAAAGAGTAGTAATTGCGCTAACAAGTCAGTCACAGGTAAAAGCGCTACGCAAAGCAATATCACTGCAATCGCGGCAACCAATAAAACCATTCTTTTCACTGTCGTATCTGCCCTGTGATTGAGACTGAAGCGCGGCTAAATTGTTAGGTTACAAGCCGTAACTCCATCTTTGTAAGTGGATGCTAAGAACGTACAACCTTTTGCGCCAGACGCGTAATTGAGCATGCAGGCGTAGCATCTGAGCAAAACCGATGAGCAGACCCAATGAACTCGCTTATGGCCTGCGCTTTTAGCCGGTTATTATCGCCAGTACTTTTGGCCAGTACTTT
>DJYW01000088.1:17116-26866 GCA_002450255.1 Gammaproteobacteria bacterium UBA6968 | reverse complement strand
ACGACGACCAAGCAAAAGTGTTAGCTCAAAAAACCAGCGCAGAGTGTACCGATACCTGCGCGGATTTCACGACAATAAACCGCACAAAGCGCCCCACGCAGCGGTGGTTCAGACTACGTGTTTGGGAACACGGCTGAGCCGGGCAGTCGCACCAGCTTTGCTTGCAGCTGTGCCACCATAGCGTCACTTAATGTCGCGGCCTTACGGGCAATCAAATCCAAGCGCACTGCGACGGCTTGCGCAGAGACAATCAATTGCTCAGTTTGTGTGTTGAATAAGAGGTGTGCAAATTGCTGCACTTTTGGCGCGACGCCAACAACTCCTGACAACAGCGAGTAGCTGTCGTCCGCGCGCAGCTCGCCATGATAGTTCTTACGAAACTCCAATACTGCCCCACCTTCTTCAGCACCATCTGCAAGCAGCCCAGCGTCATCGAGCAAACCCCGCCACAAATGTGGCATCGAATCCGATATGCGCCCCATGTAAAGGTGTTTAAGCAGCGTGCCCGTGGCAGCACATTCATCCGCCTGAATGAAGCCTCGGCCAATCAATTTAAAACCCGCCTGCTGTGCCTGCCCCATCGTGATGTCGGCTGCCAATAAATCAGACGTTATGCCTCGCGGCAGGACTTGAGGATCAATTGCTGCGGCTTCTATCGACGCCAATCCCGACGCGTCTTGCCGAATATGATGTAACGCCGAAAACATTACCTCGCCAGTATCCGAATGGCGTAGCTCCGTTACTGCGTTGAAGTCCGGCACACTGGCATCGTCTAACCACGCAAAGTACCCGCTAAGGGGCACAGAAAGTCTGGCCTCACGCTGAAAACGTAAATGCTGGCGGGTCACTCGGGTAATTAAACCGGCATTGCCATCGGCACCGAGGCCCGTCGTCATGTGCACGCCCGTCGCCAGAGTCTGCCATAATTTTTGCTCGCAGAACCTCACGTTCAAGTGGTCGTTCTCGTCGCATTCCCAACGATTTACGCTACCCCGATAGGTTAATTGCATGCCTTCTCCAACTCACTACAGGCCCGTCAATAAAATGATTGCCACCGCAGGCACGGCTAACCAACGCAGCAAACTCCGCCACAGGCCGACGTACTTTGAACTCGCCATAGCCAGTTCGTCTTCGGCTATTTGCCGGTTGAGTATCCAACCCGCGAATAAGGCGAGCAGCAAACCACCTAAAGGCAACATGACTTGATTCGGAATGTAGTCCAACCAGGCGGCCAGACTTCGCCCGGCGAAGCCAACATGCTGCCAATGGTTGTAACTCAATACACTGATCAGACTGACGGCGAATAAAACACCAATCACTAACGCCGTCGCGCGGCGCCGACTGCATTGCAAACGCTCCATCAAAAAACCCACCAGCGGTTCGGTAAGGCCCACCATCGAGGTAACCGCTGCAACGGACAGCAGCAGGAAGAAAAGCACAGCAACCACACTGCCATATGGCATTTGCGAGAAAGCCACTGGCAGCGTTTGGAAAATCAGGCCGGTGCCCGCGGATGGATCTAACCCGTTAGCGAAGACCATCGGAAAAACCACTAGCCCGGCGATCAAGGCAACCAGAGTATCGGCTATTACAATTTGGACCGCGCTCTTGCCAACCGCAACATCCTGCGGCAGATAGGCGCCGAACATCATCATGCCCGCCATCGCAACACCAATAGAAAAGAATGCCTGCCCTAAAGCGGCTAACGGTGCGCCCCAGGTGAGCTTGGTGAAATCTGGCAAAAACAGATAAGCCAGCGCCGCCGACATACCACCATTAAATGCGTTAAAGATAACCAAGCCAATCAGCAGCAGGAATAGGGTCGGCATCAACACTCGAACCGCGCGTTCAATGCCTTGTTCGACGCCAGTGAAAATGATTGCGCCAGTCGCGGTCAATGCAACCCCAGTCCAGATCAACAGTGTAGTCACGTCACCCAGCAACAATTGAAACGCGTCGTCAGAGGCGAAAACAGCCGATTCCGACACGCTAAATGAGACCGCTTGGGTGAAGTAATAAAGCACCCAACCCGCGACGACGCTATAGGCGATCATGATCAAAAATGCGGTGGTCAGAGTGAGATAGCCGACCCAACCCCAGCGCGGACTGCGCGCGCTTGCCTGAGCTACTTTCGCCAGCGCTGTGGGCGGACTGGAACGGCCGCGTCGGCCTACCATTATTTCGGCCATCAGTATCGGCACACCAATAGCAAACGCAAACGCCAAGTACATCAGCACAAAAGCGGCACCGCCATTCTCGCCCGTAACATAAGGAAAGCGCCAGATATTGCCCAATCCGACGGCAAATCCAGTCGAGGCCATTACAAAGCCAAAGCGGCTACGCCAGCTGCCGCTGGCGTGCGCGATCGGTGTGCTGCTCATCTTTGCTGCCGTTTGTGCTGCATGAAGCGAAGCGGCTAGCGGCCTTTAAATTCCGGTGCTGTCTTGGCAACAAAGGCTTGTACCGCGCCTTTGTGATCCTCGGTCATGAAACAGCGCGCCATGTGATGCGACTCGCGATCCAGCGCATCGCTGAGTGAGCCAGTATAGGCAGTATTCAGATTCTTCTTCATATAGCCGAGCGCGACAGTGGGTAACGCCGCCAGCTGCTTGGCTTGAGTAGCCACCACCTCAGCGAAATCGTCAGCGCTCGCCACCTGATTTACCAAGCCGATAGCATGTGCCTCAGTACCACTCAAAACAGATGCCGTGAATAACAATTCGCGGGCTTTAGCCTGGCCCAGCAAATAGGGCAGAAAGAAAGACACCCCATAGTCGCCGGACAATCCCACTTTAGCGAAAGCCGTTGTTAACTTAGCGGTATCCAGCGCAATACGCATATCGCAAGCGAGTGCTAACGAAAGACCTGCACCAGCAGCGGGGCCCGAGATCGCCGCCAAGGTTGGCTTAGCCATCGTGTGTAGCAGCTTGGAGAGCTCCATGCCCTGACGCAGTGAATCACTGCGGCTTTCCATGTCAAAGCCCGTGTTGGAGTCTGGTGAGGCTGCCGCAGCTGAAGAAGCGAAACCCTTCACGTCACCACCCGCACAAAACGCGCCGCCGGCGCCGGTGAGGACAAGACAACGCACACTTTTATCGAGCGCCAAGCGTGGCAGTGCTGCGTGCATCAGGTCCATCATGGTGCCACCCATGGCATTGCGGGCGTGCGGGCGATTCATGGTGAGGGTGGCAACGCCGTCAGCGTGCGACTCGATTAGTTCTGGTAGCTCTTGCTCGGTTTGCGTAGACATTGTTTCCCCCTAATGTGCGGCCCGCTAGCCACGTGTTGTAAGTTGTGTGGTAAGTCAAGCATCTGCAAAGCTGCTTTCATAATGCAATGACTAAGAGCGAGAACCCTATCCAACCCGGGTCGCAAGAACAACCACTTAACAAACGTGCCCGCATGCGTTAAGTCTCGCGTCCGACCTTATTGCTCAGCCAATAAACTATCCCGCCCAGGACAATAAGCAAAATCGCCATACCTGCTTCCTCGGGCCTAATCATCAACAGGTGCACCAACGTCCAAATCGAGATCGCCGCGTAAATTAACATCGGCAGCGGATACCACGGCATGCGAAACGGTCGCGGCAGATCAGGCTGGCGACGGCGTAATACCCAGACACCTAGCACTGTCATGGTCGAGTTCAGCGCCAGAACCGCGCCAGAAAAGAGCAGTATCGATTCGAACGAAGCAGTAATAATCATCACCGTAGTCAGCGCCGTTTGCAGCAGAACCGCCAGATGGGGCACACCGCTGGCGCGCGTCTGGGCCAGGAATCGGAAAGCCGGAATGTCCTGCCCAATGACTTGCAGCGCACGTGGGCCGGCCAAAAGCATCGCGCTGACGGTAGAGACCAGCAACACCGCCAGCATAATGCCGACAATTACTGAACCACTCCCACCAAAGGCATATTCTGCGGCAACATAGCCCACTTCGATCTTCCCGACATAAGCCTGCATGGGCGCGACTGTCAAAAACATGATATGCAGCAACAGATAGAGCAACGCAACCACCGCGGTTCCGATAATTAAAATCCGAGGTAAACGTTGCTCCGGTGCTTCTATCTCGCTGATGAGATAGGTCGCGGCATTCCAACCGGTATAGGCATACGTTACATAAATGAGAGCGACGGCAAACGCGCCGCTCCCAATCAGATCAACATCACTCAGTCCTAGCCCCCAATCCACCGGCTGCGCCGGTTCCACCCAGACGAAGGCCGCAATCGCAAAAACCAGAATCAGCGCTACTTTGAGTAAGGTAAAAGTCTGTTGCAGACGCGAACTGCCCTCGCGATTATGCATGTGCACAAAAGCCACGCTCCAGACTAACGCCAGAGCGATCCATGTAACCGGTGCATCCGGCCAGACGGCCCGCAAATAAGTTGCCGCAGTGATAGCCGCCATAGCGGTTGGCGCGGAGAAACCCACGCTGACGGATATAAGGCCGGATATAAAGCCGGCGGCAGGATGATAAATTTGCCCTAAGAAGTGATATTCGCCGCCAGAACGGGGCAACGCAGCGCCAAGTTCGGCATAGCTCAAAGCGCCGCACAGCGCGATTACCCCGCCCAAGGCCCACAACAACAAAATGACCCCTGCCGATTGAATACCAACCAGTTGGTAACCGAGACTGGTGAAAACGCCGGTGCCCACCATGTTAGCGATAACCAAGGCAACGGCCGTACGGGCAGAAAAATATTGCTTTATTTGCGTCAACCTAAACTTCCAGATTGTTCCGTTTGTTCTGCTCACGCTAGCCGAGCAGCTCTGCTAACATGCCGACAAAAATGAGGATGCCGTCTTGAGTTCTACGCCACCTGATGCACTCGCCGCAAACCAGCTCACTCTGCGTGCAGCGCGTCCCGAAGACCTTAATCGAATCATCGAGTTACTGCCTCAATTAGCTGACTTCGATATCCCCGAACAACGCCAACCGCAACAGCTTTGGCAAGGCGATGCAGCGCTCGCAACCGCCATTCTAACCGGCGAAAACGAACAATCGTTTATCCACCTAGCTGTTACCGAAGACGATCAGATCGGTGGCTTCGTTATCATCACCTTACGTCCTGAAATGCTGAGCGAGGCACCGAGCGCACACTTGGAGACCATTATTGTTGGGCCACAGTTTCGTGGCATTGGCCTTGGTCGACGCTTGCTCCAGCACACCGAAAGCGAAGTTCGCGCACGCGGTGCCGGTAGCCTGACGTTGCATGTCTTCAGACGCAACGAGCGCGCACACAGCCTATATCAAAGTTTTGGTTTTGATGATGAAATGATTCGCGCCATCAAATGGCTTGATTAACGAGCCGCGCGTCGCGAGCCAGGCCAGACCGCTGCCTGATTGTTCGCTTATTCACTGCGATAATTGCCAGGCCGCTTCTCAAAAAACGCGGCAACGGCCTCATGGTGATCTGCCTCAGCATGACAAACCGCTTGAAAAGCAGCTGATTTGTCGAGCAACTCGTCCAACGTCGCTTTTTGACTTGCGCGCAAGAGCTGTTTAGTTAGGCGCACCGCGTGTGGTGGATTGGCCGCGATGCTGGCAGCGATGGCATGCACACGGGGCAGCAGCTCTTCCGGCTCGACCACCTCTGACACCAGACCCATTGCAAGAGCCTGGGGCGCTTTCACGGCATCGCCAGTAAAAGCCATAAGCGATGCGTTAGAATGCCCAACCGCACGAGGCAAAAACCAGGCACCACCATCGCCAGGGATAATCCCGAGCTTCACAAAGCTCTCGGCAAACATGGCATTACTACTAGCCACGCGAATGTCACACATAGTTGCAAGATCGCACCCAGCGCCCACTGCGGGTCCGTTAACCGCTGCAATAATCGGGACGTTGAGCGCATAAATCGCGCGCGGAATGCGTTGAATGCCGTCACGGTAGGAATCCGCCTGATCGAAAGGGTCGCCGCTAAATAACCCGGTCCGGTCGCGCATATCCTTTACATTGCCGCCAGCACAAAACGCTGACCCTGCACCAGTCAACACGACCACCCGAATCGACTTGTCCGCATTCACTTCGTTACAGGTTTGCTCGAAGTCGAGAAATTGCTCCGGGCCGGTTAACGCATTACGGGTATCTGGACTGCTCATCGTCAGCGTCAACACATGGTTCTCTATCTGGCGGCTTAAAAAAGGCATCGTGGCGTCTCCTGTGAAAATTTCCTAGTTAACCGATCTATATCCGATCTATTTAAAATCTATGTCCGAGCCATAGGCTCGCAGCTGGCTTTTTATGGCGCTCATTCCTAACCCTTGGCATACCCGAGCTGCGATAAATCAGCACAGCCCAAATACTCAAACAATTGTATTACGCCCTTATGAGCCGCCGCGATAACGCAGCATTTGCCCGGCCCCAACACCGCTGTGCTCACCATCGCGCAGCGCAATCTTGCCGTTGACCACAACCAGTTGAATACCAGCCGGTGGCGTCTTAGGCTCGTCGTAGGTCGCCATATCCACTACCACAGCCGGATCAAACAAAACCAGGTCCGCCCAATAGCCAGGCTTGATTTCGCCGCGCTCCGCGAGGCCAAAGGTCTCTGCGGACAGCGAAGTCATGCGTCGCACTGCCTCAGGCAGGGACAGTACACCCTGTTCGCGTACATAACGCCCTAAAATGCGTGGAAATGTGCCAAACAAACGCGGATGCGGTTTGCCGTTGAGAGCGGGAATCCCGTCGCTACCTACCATCATATCGGCGTGGCTCAAATTCGTAACCACATCAGCTTCGTCAATAATGAATTGAATACAAAGCGTGCGATCACCTCGCGGCGCGGTCAAAATTTCCAGCACCACTTCTGCGGCGGATTTATCTTGCTCGCTGGCAATATCCTTAACCATGCGACCTTCGTATGCGCGGCAAGCCGGACAACTGGCAATTCGTATCGAACTGGCCAGCACGGGATCGATTTTCTGCAAATCGAAATACTCGATCATGCGACCGCTGCCCGCGGTGTAGGGGTAGACATCCAAAGTGACTCGCTGCCCGTCAGCCATCGCCTGATCAACCAGAGCCAGAGAATCGCGCACCTTGCCCCAATTCGCAGGCCCCGCCGCTTTGTGGTGCGAAATATGTAAATGCACGTTGCTGGATTTGGCGATATGAAGGCTCTCTTCTACCGCGCGCAACAAGTGATTGCCTTCATTTCGCATATGGGTGGCATACAGCGCGTCATAAGCCTCTGCCTCGCATGCCAGTTCAATCACTTCTTCAGTCGCACTGTAGCGTCCGGGACGATAAATTAAGCCGGTTGAAAAACCGCAGGCACCTTGCTCCAAAGCGCGACGAACGTGATCTTTCATCGCTGCCATTTGAGTTTGATTTGGCGGACCTTTGGCTGCGCCCATCACCAGCGTGCGAACCGTATTGTGACCAACCAGCATCATGTTATTAATGGCTGGTCCTGCTGCCATCACGGTTGAGAAATAGCCGTCTAAGTCAGTAAATTCGCCGCTTAAACCCGCCAAAATGCCGCCGCTGGCGGCGACTGAATCCTGCTGGGGGTCGGCTGGGATCGCGGAAAAGCCGCAGTTGCCGCTGACCACCGAGGTCACCCCTTGGGCCAGCTTGAACTCCATTCCCGGGTAGCGAATAAACGCACCATCGTCGTGAGCATGAGTATCGATGAAACCGGGACTCAGCACAGCACCGTTGGCATCAATCTCTTCACCAGCCGGACCCAGTCCAGCAGTGATCCGACCGACTTCTGTAATCCGTCCGGCGCTCACCGCTACATCTCCAGCTACGGGATCAGCGCCGCTACCGTCTAAAATTTGTGCGTTGCGGATAATGAGATCATGCATATTTTTGTTTTCCTGTAACCGTCAGCGGGTGCCCCACTTGCCTAAAGACCATAGTTTTGCGGTTGGGTACGCACCCATTCGCCTATCTGTTCGCCAATCATCAAACAAGTCAGATTCGTATTAGCGCGAGGCACCGCCGGCATAATAGAGGCGTCGGCGACGACCAGCTGCTGCACACCATAACAGCGTCCTCCGGCATCAACGACGGCGCCCGCATCCGCTGTCGGACCCATTTTCGCTGTACCGCACGGATGATAACCCGAAGCAGAAAATTTGCGGCACAACGCTTCCATATCGGCGAGTTCTGCGCCGCGCTGCAGATCAGGAAAACGGATTTCTTTAATCATGTCTTGCAGAGGCGCGGTGCGACTGAATGCCAAAGTGTCAAGCATGCACTGAGCCAAACGGCGCGCGTCCCGTGGATCTTCGCAAAAGTGATTTTGAATAATCGGCATTGCCTTCGGGTCTGCGGAAACAAACTGCAGCTCACCCCGACCATATTGGTGTTCCAGCACTGCCGCGATCGCTATTAACGGCGGTCCACCGGGGCGGCCGGCAAAACTCAATTGTTCAATTTGTAAGTCGTTGCGGTGCGCTGACTGTGGCGCGGTATAGCGCAAAATGGTTTGAATCAACGGCTGGTCAAAATCGATTAGGCTCGCATCCTTTACCTCGCAGACAACGCTTAACGCCGGATGATCAGACAGATTTTGGCCGACGCCTTGCAGATCGGCTAAACACTCAATTCCCAAATTCTGCAGAACATGGCGCGGCCCCACGCCGGAACGGACCAATATGGCTGGACTTAACAGTGAGCCCGCAGCCAGGATGACCAATCGGCCGCGAATGGTTTGAGGTGCCTCCGCCGCCTTAATGATTTCAACGCCACAGCAACGATCTTTTTCAAATAGCACCCGACTCGCCAGGGTATTCGCAAGGATCGAAAGGTTCGGACGCGCGCGCGCGGCGGCGAGATAACCGATGGCAGCTGACAAGCGCAAGCGGCCTAGTTTGTTCATTGGGTGTGGCCCTGCGCCCCAACCACCAGGATCATTGGCATCTGCGCAGAACGGATAATCGAGGCGCTCTGCAGCGTCCAGAAAAGCAGCCTGAGACGGCACCCATTCCGAAGTCGGATAGCGCCGAATGCTGATTGGTCCACTGTCGCCATGATACGGCGCATCGGGAAAATCCAGATCGCGTTCTAAGCGTTTGAAAGCTGGTAACACGTCTTGCCAAGACCAGCCCGGATTACCTAATGCAGCCCATGCATCGTAGTCTTCCGGCACACCTCGCAGGGCGATCGTGGTGTTGACCGCCGAGGAACCGCCGACAACTCGCCCGCGTGGAAAGCGATCTTGGCGCGTAGTCGTTGGCGCGTAGTGCATACCCCAGTCATGCTCGGTATAAGAATTGTTGTGTGAGTTAACCAGATCAAAGGGCAAAGACTGGAGATTAGGATAATCCGGACCGGCTTCAATTAAGGCCACAGAGAGGTTGGGATTTTCCGATATGCGGGTCGCCATGGCGCAACCGCTGCTGCCTGCACCAACAATGACGACATCAAACGCCTGTTCACTCACTTGCATTGTGTTACCCCTGCTCCCTTATCAGACTGCATTGAATCAAATACTGGCGGTGCATGTAAGACAGCGGCTGCGATAGAGATGCTAAGCTGGACTCATGCTAGTCAATACAAACCTTCCCGTACCCGACCTAACCGCCGCCATTCTATGCGGCGGCAAAAGCGAGCGAATGAGCGGCGTCGACAAACCCTTACTGCAGGTGAGTCATAATGGCCAGCAAGCAGCTATGTTGGACCATATATTGGCAACGCTGCCACCAGCAATGCCACGGTTCATCAGTGCCAACCGCAGTCTAGAGCGATATGCACGACACGCTCCGGTTGTGTTGGATCAAAAACCGCCTGGGGCTTATC
>DJYW01000088.1:0-16789 GCA_002450255.1 Gammaproteobacteria bacterium UBA6968 | reverse complement strand
GCTTATCAAAAACCGCCTGGGGCTGATCAGAAACCGCCTGGGGCTTATCGTAAAGAGTCAACTGCTGATTTAGGCGGCCCGTTGCTTGGCCTTTACAGCGTTTGGCGAGAAGTTGAATCACCCTGGTTATTGGTTTGTCCGGGCGACACGCCCTTTCTGCCGACGGACTGGCACCAATCCCTTTACGCCGCCGCGCTAAAGATCGAGCTTAAGAAAGCGACGCGAGCAGCTGTTTTTCACGACGGGCATCGTTTGCAAGCCTTGCATTGTCTGTTGCATCGTTCCTGCAGAGAATCGCTTACCCACTTCTTGACGCGACAAGCGGATCCGCGCGCCTGGCGTGTTGAAGCCTGGTTGCACACCCTAGAACCCGCCATAGTGACCCACGCCGACCCGCGCTCGTTTCGCAATATTAATACGCCAAGCGATCTCGAAGAGGCTGCCGATTAGAACAAGCTTCCCAGGCATTAAATAGTCTGCAGCGACAGCTTACGGATCATTTTTTAAAGGTCTTATCCGACTCTTGAACTGGGTCACTAGATTGAGTCGTGGGGTTTAAGAATTGACCAACGTAAAGGCGAGAAAAGGCGAGAAAAACCGAGCAAAGACAAAAAAACGGCAAAGCAAAGGGGCTATAAGAGGTCACAAACGCGACGCAAGTTGGGCTTGTAGATTCAGCCTGCAACACGCTTGTCGGTTGCATTGGGATTCGGAAAGGTATCCAGGCTTTCCTCGCCCGCACGCGGCACGACACAATCGAAGTCTTTTTCTATGAGCACGTTCAATGGACCCATTACCATGGGCTCTTCACCAGCGAACCCAACCACCGTGGAAGTCGACCAGATCGCGGCGTCGCCTCGCGGCACTTGCACAACGATCTCGTGCACCAACCCTTGCGCGGTGGTCTGACTATGCTGGGAGGCCAGGGCTTCTGCGCCGTCAGCGCGGAGCCGATAGCGTAGCGTCGACCCGTCGGGAAATAGCGTTGCCTCGGTAACCTCATCACCCGCCCCTAGCGCCGCGACCTCGCCTACAGTTAGACGAAGTCGCAATGTGTTGCCACGCAATCGCAGTTTCACCTCAATCAAGCCTCCGCAGTTTGTGATTGGATATAATTCTGAATCCCTACCTTGTCTATCAATCCAATTTGGGTTTCGATCCAATCAACGTGTTCTTCTTCGGAATCCAATATGTCACTAAAAAGCTGACGACTCACATAATCGCCGCATTGCTCGCAGTGCGCAATAGCATCCCGTAAGTCCGGTATGGCAATCATTTCCAACTTAAGATCGCAGGCTAGGATCTCCGCCACATTTTCGCCGATGAGCAGTTTTCCTAAATCTTGCAGATTCGGCAGACCGTCGAGAAACAAAACGCGCTCGATTAACGCATCAGCGTGCTTCATTTCATCAACTGATTCACCCATTTCATATTTACCGAGACGCTTTAAGCCCCAATCATCCAGCATTTTGGCGTGCAAAAAGTATTGATTAATCGCCGTTAACTCGTTTTTAAGCACTTTATTCAGAAAGGTAATCACACCTGGATCAAGAGTTTTCACAAAGACATTCCTTATAGATGGTGCTAATCAGAGTGCCTTAAAAAAATCATCAAAGCAACAAAAATCCTCATAACTTATTGATTTTTAACGATAATTAATCTCATCGGGCAATCCTAGGATCAATCCTAAAGGCAATTAAAAAGCAATTGCAAAAGAGAACGATTTGCAATTACAATTACGACACTCACTTGCTAGACTCTTCCGTTATGTATATTTGCCTTTGTAGTGGTGTCACAGATCAACAAATTCGCGAAGCCGTCAAAGCTGGCGCCAACGAACTTCATGACCTGCAACGCTCCTTGGGCGTTAGCATTGGCTGCGGTACTTGCGCGGAAGCCGCTATGCAAATAATCGGTACCACCCTACAAGATAGCGCCACGCAAGATCTTGTCGCACGGTTGTCGCACGCAGCTTAAGCCGCAAACTTCCCACCGCAGATCACCGCAGGCCTTTCTCCACGCCGCAACGCCCCCTCGCCATTGGCAACGCGCTGACGTGTTCCTTAACTTAGTTTAAACATCAATCAAAAGCGTCGCTTTACCGCTTGATCGTCCCGCTCAACAGACGGCCAATCACTTCTATTGCAGACACCCACGTCTTTACTGCATGCCGCCTATCTCCTCAAAGCAACTGCATATCTGCCATAGCTATAGATAATGGCCCTAGCCAACCACGCTCTAAAACTTTAGCTTGAAGGAGCACCTGCCATGGGAAATACACGCCACAAGTCAACTTGGCTGCGGTCAGTCGCGCTCATTATTTTAAGTTTTTTGCACCTACCTCTCTTGGCTGACGGACCCAGTTGCGACAAGGTGCCGCAGCCAAAATACGATCCCAAAACTTATTATGCGACAACTATTGGCCTTACCGGGCCCGCCCTAAAAGCTGCGCTCAACGAGCGCATTAAGGGCCACCGCCGCTACGTATATAGCCCCTGTGTTTGGTTAATGATTTCGGAAAGCGATCAAGATCCTGACGATGCAAACGCTGTTATCGAGATATACACGCAACGCTCGATAGACAAATCAAGAATGGAGAAAAATAACCCGAAAGATCCGCTGAGTTGGAATAGAGAGCATGTGTGGGCGAACTCACATGGTTTCCCCCATCCCAACCAGCATGCCTACACTGATTTACATCATTTGCGAGCCGCGGACAAAAAAATCAATGGCCATCGCGGCAATCGCGACTTTAGCAACGCCAAGAACAACCTACCTGACGACCTCTGCGACGGCTGTGCGACAGGACCCGATACGTGGCAGCCCCCAGCGGCACATCAAGGCGATATTGCACGCATGCTTTTCTATATGGCAACCCGGTACGAAGGCAACGACGCGAGTAGCACGCCAGACCTTGAGCTATTAGATATAGTCGGCACGAAACCATCGGGTAAGACATTCACCACAGAAGGTCAACTCGGTAAGCTCTGCAGTCTTTATGCTTGGCATCATAGTGATCCAGTTAGCGAAATTGAACGTGTTCGCAACGATGTCATTTATAGCTGGCAAGGCAACCGCAACCCGTTCATCGATCACCCGGAATTTGTTGCCGCCATTTGGGGTAATGACTGTCCGTAGCGGGCGCGCGCGCTCATCTATAAAAGTTGATCTGAGCAAAACCAGCGGCGAGCCGGTGTTGCCTCTAAAGTGTGAAACACTTGCGCAAAGAACAACCGGCCCTTACCTGTGATTTGATGGCGAATCTAAAGGCGTGCGCCTTTTGCCAGCACTGTAGCAGAGCTTGCGTCTGAGGAGGTGCCGTAAGCTTAACGACTCGCGCGATCACCGCTCACATAGCGAGGCCGCTTTCCATTTTCTGCTTGCCGCTTCAGTCAATCGGGCGAAAGAACTGATCAAGCAGCAAGCTGGGGACCTCTTCGCTGTGGGTGAATTGCCACTTGGGCTGTTTGTCCTTATCAATCATTAAGGCGCGCACCCCTTCGAGGAACTCGGAGTGGCGAATAATGTTAATCACCAGCTGCAATTCCAAAGCATAAACTGCAGCGAGCGATAACCCCTCTGCAAGCTGCAGCTGACGTAAGATCCAGGCTGCCGCCAAAGGTGAGCCTCGACGCAGGTTAGCCTGGGCTTCGACAAACCAGACATCATCAACATCAAGGTTGAGCAACGCATCAACAAAGGCCGTACCGGTAGATAGAGATGCGCCATTCGCATCCACAAACACTGAAGCTATTGTGTTCGCATGCCTGGCCAATGGACTGTCTTGCGGCCCTATCCGTTGCAGTGCAGCAAGCTGCGCTTCGATGAACGCATGCTCGGCCTCTACCTCGTCGCTCCAGGCGTGTTGCTCAAGCGCAGACCACAGCGCATCATATTGATCGTGTTGTACGGCGTACTTGACCAAACCAACCTTAACAGCATCGGTAGCATGGATCGAAGCGCCAGTAAGCCCAAGAAACCATCCCAATCGCTGGGGCAGCTGATTGAGAAAATAACTACCGCCGACATCTGGAAATAACGCGATACTGATTTCTGGCATAGCCAATCGGCTGTTTTCCGTGACGACACCGTAACGGCAGGCCTTTAAAAGCCCCATACCGCCGCCCATGGTAATACCATCGGCCCAACAAATTATCGGTTTAGGGTATTCATGCAAAGCGAGGTCCAGAGCATATTCACGCCGAAAAAATGCTTCAGCCTCCAAACAAGGCTTACCTGGCTGCTCTAAGAGTTGCCAGTACAATAAACGCAGATCCGCACCCGCCGAGAAACTTCGCCCGCCCAGTGCATCTAAAACCACAACGGCAATCTGCTCGTCCTCGCGCCACGCCTCAATCTGGTCGCGAATCAAATCGACCATTGTGAGAGTCAACGCATTTAACGTCTGCGGACTATTCAGCGTTATTCTGCCAATTCTGCGATCTTTGGCGGGTACCTCAGCGAAAATGACCGGCGCAGACATAAGCTTCCTCTTACTTGTTATTCGGGAGCAAAAAAAGGAGCTTGCCATGTCGAAGCCGTCTGGCAAGCTTGTGACAAATTCTGGAGAAACCAGTCATGTCAGAACCCGTAGATTATATCGCTCGCACGAAAGCGTTGTACGCCTCATTAAATTATCCCGACTACAAATGGGTCACGCATACTGACGCGCCGCCTTGGTCTGTCCTGACCAAACCGCTTTCCGAATGCCGTGTGGGTCTGATTTGCTCGGGCGGCATTTATCGCTTGGGCCAAACCGCCTTCCACTCACAGGACGATATCAGCTTGCGGCTCATTGCAACGGATATCGAGTTAGACCAGATTCGAATCACTCATTTTGCCTACGATGAACGTGACGCTAGACGCGATCCCAATATTGTATTGCCGCTGGAGCCGTTAAAAAACTTACGCAACGAGGGATTCTTCGCAAGTCTCGCCGAGCACGCCTACACTTTTATGGGCGGCATCTACTCCAGCCGAAAAGTAGCAACGATTTTGGCCCCCGAACTGACCCGACGTTGCCTGCAAGACGAGATAGATCTCGCCTTATTGGTACCCGCCTGACCCGTGTGTCATCAGTCCGTGGGACTGATTGCAAGAAGCCTGGAAGCTGCGGGAATAACCACGGTCGGTTTAACCAGTGCTTGGTCGATTACTCAAGCGGTTAACCCGCCGCGGAGTGTGTTTGTCGACTATCCACTTGGGCATACCGCCGGCCGGCCCAACGATTCAACCGAACAACGCCAAATCATTGTTGAGGCATTGACGTTCGCTGGAGACGCTAAGGCACCAGGCGCCATGCTCGATCTAGGGCTGAGTTGGAACCGTACGGGAGATCAGACCTGGAAGGACCATGTGATGCGACCATCTGCAGACAGTGATCGCTCCGGCGATCACTCTGGCGATGACCGCCAACCGCGCACCACCGAGCCGCAATTTCAGTTTGCAAAAGACGCCGCAGAGGTGCAGCAAAACTGCGCGAGCTGTATTTTTCTGGAGGACTCCTAACAATACTCAACAGTCATAGTTGACGCCTCGGGCTAGTCAGCGTCGAATAGGAAGAGTCAGTAAACGTCGCCTGGAAGGATAGCGCACGCAAAGACTATGCATCCGCTGCGCAAGCGTCTATTGCCTAGACCAACCCAGTACGTACCTTATTGGCAAGAAACTGCCCCTTTTCACCGCGTTAGTTATTTCAGTGTTCGCTCTTTTACCTCACGAGCACTACCGAAATTTAAGCCACTCACAACGAAAAACGCCTTGCGACAAGCAAGGCGTTTTATTTCTCGTTTGATTACTCGACTGACTTTAGCCGCCGAAGTCGTCCAAACGAATATTTTCAGGCTCCACGCCCAAATCTTCCAGCATTCTTAGTACTGCCGCGGTCATCGGCGGCGGTCCACAAAGATAGTATTCACAATCTTCCGGGTTGGGATGATCCTTCAAGTAGTTTTCCAACACGACTTCATGAATGAATCCAATATGGCCATCGAAGTTGTCTTCTGGCAAGGGATCAGAAAGTGCCACGTGCCAGTCGAAATTCTCGTTCTCTGCTGCAAGCTTGTCCAACTCTTCGGTATAAAACATTTCGCGCAATGACCGGGCGCCGTACCAGTAGCTCATTTTAGTGTTCGAACTTTTGCCTCGCAGTTCGTCAAAAATCTGTGAGCGAAGGGGGGCCATGCCAGCGCCGCCGCCAATCCAGATCTTTTCTGCGGGCGTTTCCTGGACAAAGAACTCACCATAAGGACCAAACACCGTCAGCTTGTCGCCCGGCTTGAGGTTAAATACATAAGAGGACATCGCACCTGGAGGCACTTCCATTCCTGGAGGCGGTGAAGCGATCCGAATATTGAATTTCAGAATGCCTTTTTCTAGCGGATAGTTCGCCATCGAATATGCGCGGATGGTGACTTCATCAACCTTAGAATGATGGTTCCATACACCGAATCGATCCCAGTCGCCCTGGTACTCAGGATCAACCTCAATCTCAGAATAGTCCATTTCGTACGGGGGTATTTCAAGCTGAACGTAACCGCCGGCTTTAAAGTCAACATCCGCCCCTTCGGGTAATTTCAAATTCAGCTCTTTAATGAAGGTCGCAACGTTATCGTTAGAGACTACTTCACATTCCCAACGCTGTACGCCGATTGCGTCCTCTGGAATCTGGATCTTTAGGTCTTGTTTGACCGCCACCTGGCACGACAAACGCCAGTCTTCCTGGATCTCACCGCGAGTGAAGTGGCCTTCCTCGGTAGATAGGATGCTACCACCGCCTTCGACAACACGGCACCGACACTGCGCACAAGTGCCCCCACCGCCACATGCACTGGCGAGGAAGATACCCTTCGCAGCCAGAGTCCCTAACAGTTTGCCGCCGGCCGGCACTTCAATGGCTTTGTCGGCGTCATCGTTGATTAGAATCGTGACGTTGCCTGTGCTAACCAAGCGTGAGCGAGCGAATAAAATAATAGACACCAGAAACAGTACCGTCACCGTAAACATGACGACGCCGAGGACTACTACCTGCGGATCAAACATAGTGTTTTCCTATATGTCGATACCGCCGAACGACATAAAGCATAAGCTTATGAGTCCGACAGAGATGAATGTGATGCCTAAACCCCGAAGTCCCTCGGGCACATCACTGTATTTTAGTTTTTCCCTCACACCGGCCAATGCGGTTATGGCCAACGCCCAGCCCACACCAGCTCCCAATCCAAATACCGCGCTTTCAGCAAGCGTCTGGTCCTGCTCTATCATAATGAGTGATGCGCCTAATATTGCGCAGTTAACGGTGATTAATGGCAGAAAGACGCCCAACGCGTTGTAGAGTGCAGGGACATATTTATCCAGCACCATTTCCAATATTTGCACCATCGCCGCGATGACGCCGATATAGGACAAAAAGCCAAGAAAACTCAAGTCGACTTCCGGAAAGCCTGCCCAGGCCAGCGCGCCTTCCCGCAGCAGATAGTTATAGATCAAGTTATTAACTGGCACAGTAATGGCTAACACCACAATGACCGCGATACCCAAACCGAGTGCCGTAGAAATCTTCTTGGAGATAGCGATAAACGTACACATGCCTAAAAAAAACGTCAGCGCCATGTTTTCGATGAAAACAGCGCGAACGAAGATGCTTAGATAATGTTCCATTACTCCATTGCCTCCTTGTATTGAAGGTTCGGAGCAATTTCATATTCGGGTTCCTCGACCTGATCGCTCTTCCAGGATCGAATGGCCCAAATGAATAAACCAATGATAAAAAACGCGCTCGGGGAAAGCAGCAGTAGCCCGTTAGTTGTATACCAACCGCCATTAGCGACGGTGGGTAATATTTCATAGCCGAACAATGTACCGGCACCAAGCGGCTCGCGAATCAACGCAACCCCAATCAGAATGACGCTATATCCGAGTGCATTACCGAAGCCATCTAAGGCCGACAGAAAAGGACCGTTTTGCATTGCGAACGCTTCCGCTCGCCCCATTACGATGCAGTTAGTAATGATGAGACCAACAAAAACCGACAGGCTTTTGGAGATATCATACGCAACCGCCTGCAGAAATTGATCAACCACTATCACCAACGAAGCGATGATCGTCATCTGCACGATGATACGAATATTCGTTGGAATGTAATTGCGAACCAGCGAGACGCAAATATTCGACATGGTGGTAACGAATATCACGGCCAGGCACATGACAATGGTGGTCGACATACTGATCGTCACCGCCAAAGCCGAACAAATTCCTAAAACCTGTAAGGCAATGGGATTGTTGTTAAAAATCGGATCGATCAACACTTCTTTTTGCGAAGACATGGTTTCCCCCTACCCCTGCGCCAACGTATTTTGCTGCTGCTTTTGTTCTTGGCTCTGCAATTGAATGAACCGACCAAAGCCCAAATCCCCGGTCCAGAAATTGACCAGATTCTCAACCCCACGCGTGGTAAACGTTGCACCCGACAAGGCGTCAACCTCGTAATCTGCATTCATGCTGCCCGCAGGCGAGCGTTGTTTAACCAACTTTACGCCGGGCGTTCGCTGCTCGGTAAACGCCTTGACCCCACTCCACGACGCTTTCCATGCCACGTTGTCGACCTCACCACCGAGCCCTGGCGTTTCTTTATGAGAGTAAAACCCAAGCCCGGTTATGGTCGTTAAGTCTGAATCCAATGCCAAATAACCGTACAAAGTCCCCCACAAGCCGTAGCCACGAACCGGCAGAACCAGCTTCTCGATTCCGGCCTCACCTTGCACAAGATAAACTAACGATATTTTTTCGAGTCGGCGTAGCGTGGCAATGTCTTCTTCCGCGCTCAGTGCGCGAGACAGATCCGCTTTTTGCGCCGCTTTGACCGGGTCGTAGATGTCCAAATCAATGCCTTCTACAAACTCGCCGGTCTCCAGATCAACTGCCTTAACAGTAAATTCAGCAAATAAATCGTCGATCGAACGGCCATCTGCGGCGCGATCACTATTAGCCGGAAGCATGCCCGCAGCGCGAAGAATGTTTTTCTTTTGATCGAGCAGTTTGTTCTCGACCTGGATGGGCTTGAGAACAACCGCCATCCCGGATACCAGAACAGAACACACCAAGCACAGCAAAAAAGCAGTGAAGAAGGTATTTTTTAGGCTGTCTCGACTACTCGCCGATTTTGCCTCTGTCTCAGAAGATGTATCGTTAGACACGCGCAAGTCTCCGCTTGATGTTCGCTTGGACCACAAAGTGATCGATTAACGGTGAGAACAGGTTGCCGAACAGAATGGCTAACATCATGCCTTCGGGGAAAGCCGGGTTCACCACCCGAATAAGAATGCACATAAATCCAATAAGCATTCCGTAAACCCAACGTCCCTTGTCCGTCATTGCAGCAGAAACCGGATCAGTAGCCATGAAAACGGCGCCAAAGGCAAAGCCGCCTAGGACCATATGCCACCAGAATGGCATATCAAACATCGGGTTGGTCGACGGAATCATATTGAAAAGGCTGGCCGTCAAAATCATGCCGGCGAATGTGCCTGCAATGACTCGCCAGTTGGCGATACGCATTGCGCATAAAAAGAAGCCAGCAATCAGGATAGCCAGGGTAGACGTCTCGCCGAATGAACCGGGCATAGAACCGACGAAAGCAGAGAACCAATCTACGCCATATGCTTCCCCTTGCGCCGCCAAGCCAAGTGGCGTCGCTTGAGTGACCCCATCGACGGCGACCCACACTGTATCGCCAGACATATAGGCGGGGTACGCAAAATAAAGGAATGCACGGCCAGTCAGCGCCGGATTCAGGAAGTTCTTACCCGTGCCACCAAAAACCTCTTTCGCGATAACCACACCAAATGCAACGCCAAGCGCAGCCATCCACAACGGCAGGTCTGCAGGCAAGGTCAACGTAAACAGGATAGAAGTAACGAAATAGCCTTCGTTGATTTCATGCCCGCGCTTCGACGCGAACCACAATTCAAACGCCATACCCGCTGCAAATACCACGATATAAAGTGGTATGAAGTACGCGAGCCCGTGCATTAAACAATCAAAGACACTGTTTGGGTCATAACTCGTTAACGAGTTCAGGAACAAGCCGCGCCAATTATCAACGGATGTGATACCAGCTGCCTGCATAGCCTCGTTGGCATTCATGCCGACAAAGTAACTACCAACAAATACGGGAATAAACGCGCACAACCAAACGGTGATCATTATGCGTTTTAAATCCAGACTGTCGCGCACGTGGGATGCACCCGCAGTGACTATGCCCGGTGTATACAAAGCAGTATCGACTGCCTCGTAGGCCGGATAGAAAATTTGTAATTTGCCGCCTTTTTCAAAATGCGGCGCTACTTTGTCTAAAAGAGACCGTAAGCCCATTCGTTAACCCTCTTTTTCGATTTGTGCCAACATATCGCGTAACACGGGGCCAAATTCATATTTGCCCGGACAGGCATAGGTGCATAACGCGATATCGTCTTCATCTAACTCTAAACAGCCCAGCTCGATCGACTTTTCAATATCGCCCACCAGCAAGCTGCGCATAAGCTGGGTGGCAAGAATATCCATTGGCATCACAGTGTCATAAGTTCCAATAGGAACCATGCCTCGGGTGCTGCCGTTTGTACTGGTTGAGAACTCAACGCTCTTTTCCCCAATCCACTTGGATAAAAACGCAGGAAACACTGAGTGCCGGTTGCCACCTGGTCGCAACCAACCGAGGACGCGACGCTCGCTGTCCTCTGGAATGACGGAAATCTGATTGTGGTAGCGCCCCAGATAAGCGTTCCCGCCCTCCGCTGAATGACCGGAGAGCACAGACCCTGAGATCACCCGCTGGGCGCCCTCTTTCAACTCACCCGCGGTGAGTTCAAGGATGTCTGCACCGACTACCGTCTTGACCAGACGGGGATTTTCCATGCCAGGGCCAGCAAGTGAAATCACCCGTTCACTGTCGATTCGCCCGGTAAGCATTAGCGCGCCGAGAGCGATCACATCTTGATAACCAACGTACCAAACTGATTTCGTTATACTAACCGGATCGATGTAATGAATGTGGGTGCCAGGCAAACCTGCTGGATGCGGCCCGGAAAACTCGTGCAATTCGCAGTTAGCCGATAACCGAGGTTGTGCAGCCTCTGCAGCAAAGCACACATGAACTGCACCTTCGGTAAGTCTACCGAGAGTGGCAATACCTGCATCGAACTCTTCTTGTCGGGCCGCAATAACCGGGAGTGGATCCGCAGCTAACGGATTGGTGTCCATTGCCGTTACAAAAATAGAATGAGGTTGTGTATCCGGATCAGGCACTCTAGCAAAGGGGCGGTTGCGTAAACTAACCCACCAACCGCTTTGAAGTAGTTGAGTTAAAACGTGCTCACGGCTTACTGTGTCAATGTCTTCACGGCGGTAGCTCTCGAATCCGATCTCGCCGGTGCTTTCGTCCACGTCAATCACAACACTGACCAAGGCGCGCTTGGGGCCTCGATTTATCGCCGCAATACGCCCACCCTGGGGTGCGGTATAAACCACTCCTGAGGTTTTTTTGTCGGCAAACAAGACTTGCCCTTTTTTTACGCTATCCCCTTCGGCCACCGCCATTGTGGGCTTCATACCGGCATAATCATCGCCAAGAATGGCTACTGAACGCGCTTTCTTACCTTCATCAACTTCACTTGAAGGTTTACCCGCTATCGGTAGATCCATCCCTTTTTTGATTTTGATCATATTTACCTTATTTGAGCGATCGCCCGAGCAACGCTGAACTTTTGCCACTTACACGCTATTTGCCCCAGTCGTATTAGCAACGCAGGGCAGCGGCAAATTAGCTCGGATGGTTTATTTTTGGTAACCGCAGATCACCTTAGCGCTGCGAAAGCAGACGGGCACTCTGCTTAATATCAAATCGCTTTGTTCCGCTACGTCCCAACCGTGCCGTCTACGGGCATCGGATCAGCACCTATCCCGGTGCTAGCGGTAATCACGAATACGCATTTGAAGATCAAATCGGACCAGCCAAAGTATAAGGATATGCATTCGGGATGCCAATCATTCGCACAAAATTACCGGAGATTTCACACTTTTTTTATGCCAATTTTATTTTGTCTCCACCCGGCATTTCTTCAGAGACTGGACTCTTATAGCGCCTTCGCACCAATACGGTGCCAATATCGTGATATATGAAGCAAGCAGACTCGGCAAAATAAACAGAGCCGGCGAAGCGCATAGGACGACCGACAGGGCTGAGTTCGTCGAGGTACTACCTCGACATGTCCTTAGAACGGAGAGATCGCAGCAGGCTGCAGGATAGGGGTTTCAACAACGGCTTTCGGGCACGCACCGACCTCGACATATTCCCATGCATCGTCACAGCGTAGAACTGCCCGCGCCATCTTATTATTTAAGGTATGGCCCGACTTAAAGCCAACAAACTCACCAAGAATTGGGCTGCCCAGCAGATACAGGTCGCCAATGGCGTCAAGCAATTTGTGCTTAACGAACTCATCTTCATAGCGCAGCCCTTCCGGGTTAATCACGGCATCTTCGTCTATGCCTACCGCGTTGGATAAGCTCGACCCTAAACATTTATTGATGGCCTGAGCGTCTGCTAACTCGTTCATCAACCCGAACGAGCGGGCACCGCCGACGGCGTCAACGAAAGAGGTCGTCGAAAAATCGAATGCAGCGAAACTAGGGTATCGGTCATAAACTGAATGATTTGCAACGAAAGTATATTCCGCCTTAAAGCCGTCGTAGGGGCGCAATAGTGCGTAGGCGTCGCCTTGGGTAACGCGTATTTCACGAGTAATGCGGATGTACCGCTTTGCTTCGTCTTGCTCAACGATGCCAGCGGCTTGAATCAACTCAATAAACGGCCGCGCGCTACCGTCCATAATCGGCACTTCTTCAGCGGACAGCTCAACGACCAGATTGTCGATACCCATTCCCCACAAAGCGGACATGAGATGCTCTACGGTTGCGACGCGGGCTAAATCGTTACCAACGCTGGTCGACAGCATCGTATCGGAAACAAGGTGCGCTCGAGCAGGCACGATGGCCCCACTGGTGCCATTCAAGTCGGTCCTAGCGAACACAATGCCGGTATTGGGTGCGCCTGGACGAAGCGTCATCGCCACTTTTTCTCCAGAATGTACGCCTATGCCAATTCCGTGAACTGATTTTCGGATTGTTCTTTGATGCATCATGCTTGCGAGCGTTCCAGATAATCTACTTTGTTGTTCAACAGGCCTCAGAGCTCTTTGCCCATGGGCCGCCGCTATTCATCGATCCCGTGTATTCTAAAGTGTTCTAAAGCGATTATGAAGGAAAAATGGAACTAAAAACGGGGGAAAATGAAACAAAATATTTCAGCACGTTACACGTCGATTCGGACGTGGAAGCGCCGTTACCCGCCGTGAGACATACGAAGAAAGTGTGACGCCTATGGCATACTCTGACCTTTACCAATGCGCGGTTTGCCGCTGATAGACTAGCAACTTATGACTAAAACCATTGCCGTGGCCCCGATGATGGCATGGACTGATCGCCACTGCCGCCACTTACATCGCTTGTACGCACCTAATCTCTTGCTCTTTACAGAGATGATCACAACCGGTGCACTGCTGCATGGCAAGCAGCTGCACTTGCTGGATTACGATGCGGCTCAGCATCCGCTTGCGATTCAATTAGGCGGCAACAATCCAGAAGACCTCGCGGCATGTGCCAAGCTGGCTGAACGCGCCGGCTACGACGAGATCAATATAAATGTCGGGTGCCCGTCCGACAGGGTTCAACGAGGCACATTCGGCGCTTGCCTTATGCTGCAACCCGACCTGGTTGCCCGCTGCGTCGAACATATGCAAAACGCGACGTCTGTTCCGATTACCGTTAAATGCCGCATCGGCGTTGAGACACGCGGTGATGAGGGTCGCCATGCGACCTACGAGTTTTTGCACGAGTTCATTCGCCACATAGTTGGCGCGGGCTGCAAGCGAGTTTATTTGCACGCGCGCACGGCTATCCTAGCCGGCTTAAGTCCTGCTCAGAACCGGTCAGTCCCTCCGTTGCGCTTCGAGTTCGGCCGGCAGATCAAACAAGACTTTCCACAATTAGAGCTGATTATGAATGGCGGAATTGATTCATTAGATGAAGCGAGTTCGACGATGACCTGGGCCGATGGCGTCATGATCGGGCGGGCGGCTTATCATCAACCACGCTTATTGAGCGAGCTCAACGGCCTGCTAAGCAGTACCCCGATTGACGATGAAGCTAAGCTTTTAAACAGATATCGAACTTACGCAGAAACGCGCCTAGCGGCAGGAGACCGATTGCACGATCTCGTCCGCCATCTCTTACACAGCTTCGCCGGACAACCCGGCGCAAGGCGCTTTCGCCAAACACTTAGCGACCACCCACGGTTGCGCAGTGAAGGCATTGATTTGTTAGATGACGCTTTGACCTATATCGAACAACGGAGTGCCGCATAATGCTCGCCAGTTTAAAAGAACTCTTTGCTTTCACCGAAGACGCCAACCATCAAGCCAGTGATCAAATCGATCCGGCCCTTGCAGCCGCTGCATTGATGTTTGAAGTGATTTGGTCAGATCATGCCATTAACGACCAGGAAGTCGAGCAAATCGAAACCAGCTTGCAAAGCCTTTATGCACTCGATCACGCTGCACTAGTCAACTTGGTGAACGACGCACGTGAACGCCTAGATGAAAATGTAGGGCTGCACCCCTATACGCAACATCTAAACGATGCGTTAACGGAGCAAGACAAATTTAATCTGGTAAAGGCGCTGTGGCAGGTTGCATTCAGCGATGGACACGCCGATCAATTTGAAGAACATACGATTCGCCGCGCGGCCGACTTACTGTACCTAAGCCACACGCGCTTTATCGAAGCCAAGTTAAGTGCCAAACAAGGTGCTAAGTAACCCCAACCATGTCCCACTGATGTGGCACTAATCGGGAGCTAGCCATTCGCTGCCGAAGAGGTTTCAACAGCGCTTCTTGCTTGTAATGACTCAAAATTAGTTATCCGCCCGCGGCGGGCAATCGCCGAGCCGGCAATCTCCAATAGACTAAGTGGCCCCTTTTGCTGCCTGTCGTTCGCCTATTTTGTTGCCTGTTTGGTGCTCATCCGTTGTACCGCAACGCGCACCATCAGCCAGAACTAAATTTCCGAAACGAAGAGCTATGCGAAAGCATCTCTGCATCCCGCGCTATGCGACGTCATTGACCTCAGCCGCGAGCGCCGCGACCAAATCTTTAAAGGCGGCTTCATTGGAAGCATTGAGTTCCATCAAAACCCGATGGGCAGCAAGCACGCTCATGCACGCTTCTCTCTCGTCAGACGCCATACCGGCAGGAATCGGCTGAACCGGTACATCCAGATGCGAGGCTTCATCTATTAGCTCGAAGACTTCGTCGAACCCCATATTCAACAATAATCTGCGTAACCCTTGGTTAGGGCAGATCAATGTCGCGGAAACGCCGCACAAACGCTGCACTTCTAACGTGCAGCGCGCTAACACACCCAGCGTCGTACTATCCAAGGACTCCGCCAGCGTTGCATCAATAAGCAGCCCTTGAAAGCCCGCATCGGCAAATATGGGTTTAGCGAATCGCTCTAACGCCATCGCTTCTGGAACGCGCACATCGCCTGACAATCGAATGACATAGATGCCTTGGTGGCTTCCAGCAAGCACTTGCGTTTTCACTACAACAAACTCCCTGACATTATCGTTATATTCGAAGCCAAAAAATTTCTCTTTGCCAACCTCATGAAAGCGTCCCCACTGCTCGCCTCTGAATAGTCAACATACTAACGTCGTCCTGCAGCTCAGCGCTGCCAACCAAAGCTTGCCAAGTATCATCCTGAGCATGCGTGCCTTCTAGGATCTCAACGAAACGCCGTTCTTTCGCTAACAAATCTTTGCCAGGCAGCGCGTCTAATACACCATCGGTGCAGACCACCAGGCGATCACCTGAAGCAAAAGGCATCCATTTAGTCTGGTACTGCTCAGCAGCAAACAGCGCTAACGGTTTGCCTACTTGCTCAAGACTGATTGCCTGATTATTTTCAGACAGCAAAAACGCGGGCGGAAATTGTGCCGCAGCGCTAAATCCCAGGGTATGTTCTTGTAAATCAATAACCCCCAGAAACATGGCAACATGTTTTTCGATTTGCTGCTGCAGAAGGTATTGGTTCAATGAAGTCAGAATCTCGCCGGGACCCAGTTGCGGCTCTGCCGATGACTGCTGCATCCGCCACGACAGATTACACAAAAACATCGTCAGCAGTGCAGATGATGCGCCATGCCCAGAGACGTCAGCGACATAAAACAACAAATATCGATCGCGCAGGCACAGATAGTCAATGAAATCACCGCTCAACAACAACGACGGCGCGATTCGATATTCGCAATCGTACTCGCCGTAATGCGCGGGCGTGTCGGGCAAAAGTCCAAACTGAATCCGCTGGCCTGCGCGTTGATCTGCTGCCAATTCGGCGTGCTCTGCAATGATGGCTACGCGAGTCGCGTTATGTTTAAGCTGGTAGGCAGCAAGCGCATGCAAGCGCTCGCGCAGTTCTGTGCTGCTCATGCCGGGAGCCAGGCAATCCACCACACCTTGCTGCATAAGCAACAACAACTCGTCAGTAGTTTGCTCACGCGCTGTCACCGCCACAATCAGATTATCTGGGAATTCACTGCGTAAACGGGTGCAGACTTCTAGGGAATCCGCCATAAAAACGGCTTCGCAATGTAAGTCCTGATTACTGGGTAGTGCTT
>DJYW01000173.1 GCA_002450255.1 Gammaproteobacteria bacterium UBA6968 | reverse complement strand
AGCGCCTGCGGCGAATAAGAAATAAAGCTGCGGCTAAAAAGCGCCTGCGGCGAGACGCCTTTCCTAGGGCTATAAAAACCGATGCGGTACTAAAGACTCGTGTGTCTAAACATTGCACTCTGTAGCGTTACCTTTAGTAACAAACAAACTCCGTAACGTTACTTTTTTGGATGTCGCACCAGTGCCGTGCGTTTTAATAGACTATCTACTTAGACTAAATCGACTGGCCTCTGTTTCTGACCATCAGATTGACTATTTTATTGTAAATTTATAGTTGACTAAATTGCTGCCCCTGTTAAAAAATGATGGCGTAGGAATCTTTGGAGGGGTTCCTCGGGAGAACAATAAGAAAAGGCCAGTCATGGCCACAACAGGGGAGAGGTAAATGGGTAAATTCACCCGGTTAGTCGCCTGTGCGGCACTTTTAAGCAGTGTGCTACCAGTCGCCTTCGCTGAAGAAGGATCTGGAGACCGGCGCATTGAGGACGTAGTCGTCTACGGCGAGCGCGTCGAATCAACTGTTTCTGATACTTCAATCTCAATCACCGCAATGGACGAGGATTTCCTTCTCGATATGGGTATTCAAGGCCCTAACGAGATGGTTAACTATATCCCCGCAGCCACGCGTACTGACTGGGATATCAAGATCCGCGGCATTGGCCGTAACTTTCGTGGCTTGGGCGGTGACCCTGGCGTCGGTACCTACTATAACGGAATTTATAATCCGGACTTTGGTATCGCATCTACTGAGGGCGGATTATTCGACATTCAACGTATTGAGGTTTTACGTGGTCCACAGGGCACTTTATATGGACGTAACTCGATTGGTGGCGTTGTTAACTACGTAACTAATCCTGCTAACCATGACGAGTTCGAAGCGCAAATGCGCTGGGTTGGCGGTCAATACAATACTTCTGAAGGCTATGCGGTCCTCAGCGCGCCTCTCACCGATAAGTTGGCTTACAGATTGAATGTCAGTAAGCGTACCGGCGATGGCCGTATCGAGGGTATGGGCAACTCCGAGGATATGGAAGCGGTCAACGATGCTAACGTAGCATTAACGTTAGATTGGAAGATATCCGATACCATGAACCTTAACGTGCGCGTCAATGATCGCGAATCTGAGGCACCACGTAACTTCGGTAACGGCGGCCATGGTATTTTGAGCGAAGGGCCTTGCATTAATGCCAGCGTTTCTCGCATCACCAGCCTTGATCAATGTGACCCGCAATACCGTGTTGCGCGTGATACCAACTACTACGCTCGCGGTTTACGCCCAGTCGAAGCGGATGATCCGGGTGCAAAGTATCCGTTTAGACATCCTGTTACAGGCGCTACGCAATGGGCCGCTTATAAGCGTCCAGGCGTCGACCCTGTGATCTGGCCTTATATGCCGTCACCAAACTACATGAACGAAAATGTAGCTAAGTACGACGGCGGTGATAACGCAAAACCTGAATTCAAGTCCCTGACTAACAATTACGTTAGCGAGATCTTTGATCACAACTCAGGTTCCATCACTTTTGACTGGGATATCAGTGATACAGTTTCGATCAAGTATCTGGCAAACCATCAGAACTTCTTGTACTGGTTTGACCGTGACAACGACTTTTCTGACAGCGAATTCTCAAGCTTCGGTGATACGGTTGATGAGTCTGTTCGCTCACTTTCTCACGAACTACGCATGTTCTGGAGTTACGGTGATCGTTGGACCGCTACGTCCGGCCTGTACTACTTCCAGGAAGATCGCGACCAGCTTTACGGTCAGCGCAACCGCATCCCAATGGTCAATGACCCAGCCAAATACGGTACGGCGGACAATCCAGATTGGTTAATCAATGCGTTGGCACTGGTTGGTTGGAATCTGCCAGAATGCTTTGACTGGAAGACTGCAACGGTTGGCGCGGCTGGCGGCTATGGCCAGTATTGTGGTGACGACGGTCGTGCTCATAGCATCACCAACGACATTGGTGCGGTTTACGAGCACGACAACAATGTGATTAGCACAAATCGTGCATTTTATACTCAGGGTGATTTGCAGCTTACTGAATCTTTGAGCGTAACTTTGGGGGTTCGCTACTCCGAGGATGAACGTCAAGCACTAGAGGCGCGCGGCGGTTACTCCGAGTTAGAGGCTGACGCATACGGCTGGTTGCCCGCAGTAATTGCAGGCACCGCAAACGATGCTGATGTTGCCGCTGGCCTGTTGGCTGAGGGTGTTACTCCGTTAGCGGCTATGAACGTGGCCATTGGCGCTGCAACCCTGACCGGTGACCCGCTCAATCCGATCGCCCCAGTTTGCGAACTGACTGCGACGACGTGTGCAAATCCGCTGCGTTTGGGTGGTATCCCGATTTCTTTTGGTAGCCGCATCGGTGGTGAATATACGACCAGCCAAACGACGTATCGCGTGAACTTCAACTGGGAGCCGTCTCCAGACCATTTGATTTATGCTGGCGTGACCTCGAGCTACCGTGCGGGTGGCTTCAATATGGGTGGTTCCGAGAACCGCGTCTACGTTGATGGTATCGGTGGCTTGGTCTTCTACGATGATGAGACTTTGAAAGCCTACGAAATCGGCTTTAAGTCCGTATTCTGGGATAGCCGTGCACAGTTAACTGGTGCGGTTTACTACTACGATTACAAGGACTACCAAGACCACGTAGAGCGTTGGGAATCTGATGGCGGCGCAGACTTCGACCTACCCGCCGGCATTTCACCACCTCCTGGACGCGGTCCGGTTGAGCAGACCGATAACATTCCGAAAGCACACAACGCGGGTGTCGAATTCGACGGTGTGGTATTGCTTACAGATAACTTGACTGTCGGCGGTAACTACAGCTACACCGAATCGGTTTACGACGTGGCTTACTCGGTATTCAACGAAAACGACCCACGCTGGCCGCGGGAGATTTTTGGTGGGGATTTGAACCAGGATCCATGTACTTTAACCGGCACTATGAAAGAGCTGTATTGCTTGGAAATAGATGGCGTGCAGTTGTCCGGTATACCTAAGCACAAGTTCACCGGTTGGGCGTCGTATCGCTGGGACCTGCCTATGGGTAGCTTGACCTGGTACGGTTCTGTTGCGTACACCGGTGAATATTTCACCAGTACGTTTGCGCGTCCTTGGGACGAAGTGCCAGAGCGGCATCGTGTGGACACGCGATTGTCTTTCGATGCAGCTGACCAAACCTGGAGCGCATCGGTCTTTATCGATAACGTCCTAGACGACACTTATCTGCGGTGGTCAGACATGGAAGGCCGTCGTTCCGGTCATGGTACCAATTTCCCACAACGCGTCGTTGCTTTAGCGCCACGCTACGTTGGGGTTGAGTTCGTGTACAACTTCTTATAATCGCACTGCGATTACGAGAAATAAGAAAAGCGCACTTCGGTGCGCTTTTTGCGTTGTAAAGGCAGTGACTTTTGATTTGTTGGCGTTGTTGGGTGAAACCGGTCGGGATCAACCATCAATCTATGCCTTGGGGAGGGCGTTGGGTATTTAGCTCTCTGTTTTTTCGCTATGTGCTTTTGCTTTACTGTCGAACTGGCTTGCATCCAGTAAGCTGATGCCTCGCCGTTAAACCTACTATCATCGTTAGGTATTGGCCTTCCGCGCGGAAGCCCAGCTGCACCTGTCATGTTTGGAGTTGTTTGAGGCTTTTCCTGATGATAGCTTGAAATTCGGTCTCTGCTCTATTGAGCCCCAATGGTTTGGCGACGGCACGGTTCATCTCATCTTTCGCTACCGTCCCAGACCCAAGCTAAATCAGTTGGGTACAGGCGATAGTTTCCATTATGGGAATATTTTTTACGCAGGTGGTTGGATTAGACTCGCCGCTTCTGTGCCGCCGTAGAACAGAATAAAACTGCTTCGTTGGCGCCAAAACTTACCGCCGCTTCTAGCTTTTTGTCGCTTTTCGCTTTTCGCTTTCGACGACGAGCCTTTTACCCAACTCCTGATGCGCGATTTGATACGAGGTTTGCCGCGCACGATCGCTGCCTTGCCGTGTCGCCGTTCACTCGGTCTGTCAGCGCCTGCCTAACTAAGTTGCTGCGGTCGGCGTCGGTTTCGCGGTTGTTACGGCAACGCTAGTGCTACTAAGCTCGCTTGTTGACCCTCGCCGGCGGCGACCACGATATATTGTTTATCGTTTTGCATGTAGGTCATGGGTGTGCCCCAGGGTCGCGCCGGTAAATCGATTTCGGCGACGATCGCGCCGTCATCCTTATTAAAAGCTCGCAATACATTGCGCTTTCCATCCGCTTGGGAGACGAATAACAACGTTTTCGTTAGAACTGGACCGCCGGCCCAACCTGCGCCGAGTGGCCCCGGATCTTTTAGACCCATGTCGATGATCTTTTGCCGCGGCCCGTCGCCGTGGGGTTGCATCCACACATGTTCGCCGTTGGATAAATCTATAGCGGTTATGCGCGCATAGGGCGGTTTAGTCAACGGCAGGCCTTGCGGGCCACGCAAGCGGTTAACCGCGCTGCTGCGCACGTATTTGAAATTCGTTTCCTTTGGTTTGCCTTTGCGGATCTTGACGACCATCGGGCCGGTTTGCGACGGCACGAACAGGCGTTGTGTGTCCGGATCAAACGCGGCGCCGGTCCAATTACCACCGCCGCCCCAGCCGGGGATGTTTATGGTGCCACGCAATGAGGGCGGTGTGTAAAGCGGTCCGTATTCGTACTTACTGACTATTTGCAACGCTTCCGCACGCAGTTCGGGACTAAAGTTTATAAGGTCCGCATCTGTTAGTCCCTGCAGATCAAATGGTGCGGGTTTGCTTGGTATGGGCTGGGTTGGACTGGCTCGCTCGCCGGGCACTGTGCTTGCTGGGACCGGTGTTTCGTTAATCGGCCAAACCGGCTCGCCGGTGACTCGATCAAAAACAAACAAATAGGCCTGTTTGGTCACCTGAGCCAATGCCTTAATCGGTTTGCCGTCTACTTCGATATCCACCAGGGTTGGTGCCGCTGGCAGGTCATAATCCCACAGGCCGTGATGCACAAACTGAAAATGCCATACCCGTTCGCCGGTTTTGGCGTCGACACACACCAGACTCTCTGCGAACAGATTGTCGCCAAGGCGATGGCCGCCATACCAATCATTGGTTGGGGTGCCGATAGGCAGATAGACATAGCCTAAATCCAGGTCGGCGCTCATGTTTGTCCAAACATTAGTATTGCCAGAGTAGCTTGCTGAATCGTTTTCCCAGGTATCTGCAGCGAAGCCAGGCTGTTGCGGAATGGTCTCGAACATCCAGCGCTGCGCGCCCGTGCGTAGATCGAAGCCGCGAACGTGACCTGGCGGCATTTCCTTGTTCTGCGGGCCATCCATAATGGATGAGCCAACCACAACGACATCGGCCACAACAATGGGCGCGGAAATAACCGAATACAGCTTGCGATCAACTGGTCGCCCCAGGCCGCGGGTGAGATCTACGCGGCCGCCCTTGCCAAAGGTCTTGATCGGCTTGCCCGTCGCCGCATCTAAAGCCCATAGATAGGCGTTGTTGGTTGGCATATAGATGCGGGCTTGATCGCCTTCCCGCCAATAAGCGACACCACGATGGTTGTAGCCCAGGTTAGTCGGGCGACCGTCTTGGTAAGTTTTTGTGTCGAATACCCACAGGGTTTTGCCAGAGGCTGCATCAACAGCCGCGACTTGGTTAAGAGATGTGCTGGTATAGAGCACACCGTCGATCATGAGCGGCGTCGATTTAAAGCCCCATGGCGTGCGGCGAGGATCTGCTTTTACCAGTTTGTTGTCCGGCGACTGCCACTGCCAAACGACCTCAAGTTGTGCTGCGTTCGTTGCATCGATTTGCGTTAATGGTGCGTATTTCTGGCTACCTGCATCGTTGCCGTAGGTTGGCCAATCTGCATATGCGGCATGGCTTACACCAAGTGAGACAGTTAAAAATGCGGCACACAGCAGTGTGCCCCACGATCGGTGAGGTGATTTGGACATATTATTTTCCCCTTATATGCAGCCGCGCCTGGTAGCGCAAACAGGTCCAGTATCTCCGTTCTGGTCCTGGCCTGACGCAGTTGGCTTCGTTCAGCGATTTGTAGCCGATGCGGTCGCAGCTTGTTGCCGGTAAACCAGTGTAACCGACCGGCGTTTATCCTGTTAATCCGCGGCTATCTGATACACCAAACGCTTAAACTCGTGGCTATGCGGACTCCAGAAGCTTGGCATGCGCTGAGTCATACAGATTCCTGTTAGGTTAGCTTTAGGTGACCACCAAAAGTGATTGCCGGTTAAGCCTCCCCAGTGGTATTCACCAATGGCTGAGTTGGGCTCGCCCTGTGCCGGTTGATGCTTCAGCGCGAAGCCGAGGCCGAAGCCGGTATTAGGCATATCCCATACCGGAAAATTCACGCTGACACCGGCAGGACACTGATCGGTTCGCATCAGCGCTAGGGTTTCCGGCTTCAGCAAGCGGTGCCCGTTATATTCGCCCTGATTAATGATCATGCGAGCGAAAGCCAGATAATCGGTCAGAGTCGATACCAGCCCGCCGCCGCCGGACAGAAACGAAGGCAGCACTGCCGCAGCACTAGCATGACGTGTATCCATAGGCATCACACAGGGTGTGGTTTGATCTGTAACGTCCGACGGCAAGTACAGCGTGGTAAGCCGCGCCAACTTGTCAGCGGGTACAAAAAAGTCTGTGTCATGCATGCCAAGCGGATTAAATAAATGTGTCTTAAGAAAGTCGTCAAAGCGCATGCCGGAAACGACTTCGATTAAGCGCGCGACTACATCCGTCGCAAAGCTGTAGCGCCAAAAAGAACCGGGTTCGAACGCCAGCGGTAACTCGCCGAGGCCGTCACACAAAGTAGCCAAAGTCATTTGCGAGCCTGCCGCAAGTGGATTGAGGGCGCTGGCGTTATAGGCCTGGTCTAACACTGATTCTGGGTCGACAAAGCCGTAGGATAAGCCGGCGGTATGCGACAGAATGTGGCGAATTAAAATCGGTTGTTGCGCTGGGCTAGTCTGGTCGAGCGCAGTCGCGTCGGGCTGCAAAACCTGCATGTCTTTAAACGCCGGAATGTAGTCCGATAGTGGATCGTCTAGGGCTATGCGATTCGCTTCGACCAACATCATGGCCGCAACAGAACACGCCATCTTGGTGCTGGAGGCCATACGAAAAATCGAGCTTGCGTCTAACGCCGGGCCACCTTCCATATCGATGTTGCCGTAGTAGTGTACGTCCACCACGTCGTTGCCTTTCAATACGGCGGAGGCGAAGAACGGAATGGTTTTGGCATCGACATACTCATGCATGCGTTGATGCAGTGGCGTGAAGTCGTAGGCCGAGGGGGTGATAGCGATGCTCATTGGGTGTGCTCCAGTAACAGCGCTACGATGTTACGTGTAACGCCGTGTCACGGAAAGCGCAGGATCAGCTACGCTTAAATCCGAAACCGATTACGCAGCGCCAGGCCGAACAGAAACAGCAGCACGATACCGGCTACGCTTTCCAGCGTGCTCACTATCCACACGGCTAAGTGTAACGAGTCGCTGCCGAACAAAGTGTCCTCTAGCGCGCTGAGGCGGGGTCGTGACATCGGCAGCGCCGGGACCAGCATCAACGCTGAATAATAAAGTGCTGCCGCTAATGTTTCCCAGGCCGCGCGCCAACTGTCACGGCTAACGGCGCACCACCCACAGGCCAGCAAGAAATAGACCGCAGCGGCAACGAGCCAAGTCGCCAGCAAAGCCAAGGCCGGCCGCAGTAGGCTTTTGCCGTAATGGCTTAAGACTTGGTAGATCCAGTTGGGAAGGCGCGCCAAACCGCGGGTTTCGTAGCCGCGTTTGGCACGCATTTCATTTGCAAAAAAGGCTTGCGCACGGTCGTGATCTCGAGCAGTGGCGGCGAGTTCTTTGAGGCGGCGATATCGGTCTGCATGCTCACCTGCATGCTCGCTGGGTGTCCCGACGTGCATATCATGCAGCGTCACATGTGTCTTAAATAGTGTGTTGCGAAAGTCCGGCGGGCCAGCACAAAATT
>DJYW01000138.1:5272-6596 GCA_002450255.1 Gammaproteobacteria bacterium UBA6968 | reverse complement strand
TACAGCGCACCTGCGATGGTACCGGACCAAACAAGACGATCTGAGTATCGACTGTTACGAGTATTCGGGATTGATTCTTGGCGGCCTTTGTGCCGAGGCGGATGTGAGACTGCTTAACGGCCCGGCTTTGTTTAACGAAGGGGTTGAGATCTATTATCCAGCTCTGCAGAGCAGTGCAGAAACTACAGGCTGGGGGTTGGGTGTGAGCCGCAGCGGTTCTTGGCGGTTCGACTCTCGGTATCTTTTGAGCGTCAACGCAAGGTTGAGCGAAATTGAGTTGGGTTTTGACTCAAAGATTCTAAACGTGAGAGAGCCTTTCTTGCTTAATTCGACCTACAAAGGCTATCGACTGGGCGACGCATTGGCGAAAATCCGTGAAGAGATGCCGCAAACGACGCCTTGGGAGGAACTCTCCTTTTCACTTCTAGGCGGTATCAAACTGCCGATCGCGGAGAAATGGGGCGTTGGTTTGTCTGCCGAGTATTTCCGGGTTAAGCGCTTCGATTATTTGCTAGCGGAAGATGAAGAGAGCTACCAGCGAAATGTAGTTGTCGATGCGTCTTTGTATTACGCACCGATAGATCGTGTGATGGTTTATCTGCGCGGCCGAGCTTCTTCCAACAATGTGCTTGGCTTAGAACCGATGGCCTATAACCGCAAGAGCAGTAAATTCTTTCAATACCCGTTTGGACAACTGTCTTTAGGCGTTATCGTCAATTTTTAAGTCTGTCAGAAAACGCGGAGCTGGTGCAAAAACTAATGTACTTCTTCAGTTTTGCAAGGAATTAGCACAGATAGCGCCGATACTGGGAACGATCCCGGATCGGCGCTGCACAGAATCGACGAATACCAATGACTATTCGACTAGCCCCCTAATAAGAAAACGACAAAGTTTAGTCCGGCGGAGACGATGATGGCACCCGCTAGCATCGCGCCCACAGCTACGCTCAATGTAAATAGTGGTTTTTCTAAAGGCATTTTTGGCTCCCTAATCGCTAGGTCGTTGGCAAGGTTCAGCCCGTCAATGGTTGACATTGCACGGCCCACGAGCCATACGGATTTACCTTGAGTTCTGCTGGCGAAGCTACATAGCAGAGTGGTAGCACTGCGGATAACTCGGGCGCTATGACAACCTTTTGTGATTTGAAATGAAGGGCAGCGAATAGAAAAGGTATAAGCGCGGGTAAGCCAGCAGTCCATCCGCGGTGCGTGTTGAGTACTCAAAGTGATTTTGAATTTGTGCTGCCAAAACCAAGTAAGAGAGCGCCTAAGAGTGACCGGCGAGGATTTTGTTTGGTGGTTTGGCTGAGATCCGAGATTCCCA
>DJYW01000138.1:0-4865 GCA_002450255.1 Gammaproteobacteria bacterium UBA6968 | reverse complement strand
GGGAGTGATCGCGTTCATCTTGTCAGTTGCTGAAGAGTTCATCCGCTTAGAAAAACAGTTTGGTCAGAAAAAATAGGATAGAGGGCGCTAACAAACAGCCTATACCGGTATAAAATGTGGCGGTCATGGCGCCGTAGGGCACCAGCTTTGGGTCCGTTGCGGCAAGGCCAGCCGCTACGCCGCTGGTCGTACCCATCAGGCCGCCATAAACCAAGGCAGCCGCCGGTGTTTTTAGACCGATTATGTTTGCAAGCATCGGTGTGCCCACCATCACCAATATTGACTTCACTAGTCCTGCGGCAATGCTGAGGGCAATCACGCTACTGTCTGCACCGATTGCAGTACCCGTGACCGGGCCGACGATATAGGTTGCGGCACCCGCGCCGATGGTTGTAATCGAAACCGCGTCATTAAATCCAAAAGCAACGGCGACGAGGGCGCCGACGATAAAACTAATAACGACGCCGATAAAAATAGAGGCTGCGCCGACCAGACCAGCCTTACGCAGGGTCCGAAAGTCCGCACCAAATGCGGTAGCGACAATAGCGAAGTCTCGCAGCATCGCGCCACCTAAAACCGCCAACCCTGAAAACAGAGTGATGTCTGCCAAACCTTTATCACCATTTGTGATCAAGCCGCCGATATAAGCTAACAATAAGCCGATGGTTATAGCGATGGCGGAACCGTGTAGCCGGCCTTGCGTGAGTCGCTTAGAAAGCCACTCGGAAAAAAGCATGATGAGTGCAACTGTGGCGAAGGCAGTGATTAACCCGTTTTTCTCAAGTAGTGCGACAACCTGATCACCCATCGTTCGTTTCCATGGTGTCTTCGGCAGGTACAAAGCGAGCCAGCACCGGGACCAGCGCAAAACAGGCGGCGACCGCTAGCGTCCCTGCGATAATGGCGAGCCAGCCGCTGGATAGCGCCGCGATCACGTTTTGTTTTGCGGCCATGGCCACTACGATCGGGATATAAATCGCACTCCAAAACTGGATGCCGGATGAGGATAGAGGGGAAGGCTGCCAAGATTCGGTTTTAAAGCTGGATAGGATGATGAGCAACAGCATGGCAATGCCGACGCCGCCGACATTAGCTTGAACGCCTAATAACAGTCCCAGGCCATCACCGAGAATCACTCCGGCGAGGTAGCAGAATGCAAGTAAGCCAACTCCGTAAATGACCATCTTTTTCTCCGTTTCTTGATGTGCGCCTCTGAGCAATTCCGTTTAGACGGGTTGCGCCGCGAAGCTGCGACGTACTAGATCATAAGCGTAGCGATTTCATCACGACGGTATTGGCTCAAGGCATAACCTTTCCACATAGACGCGAGACTAAAGTGATCTGCACTATTCGCCACCTTCTAAGTGTATGGCCCCAGATCCATCTCAGGATAACGCGCGGCCACCCCCGCTAGGGTTTCTGACGTCCAATAAGGGTCGCCGGGCTGCGGAAAGCCAATCAACTCGCGCTCTGCCGGTGTGGCCCTGCTCATCCACTCACTGAAGCTTTTATACACGCCTTGCTCTGGCCAACCGAGAATTCCGAGCCAACGATAAGCCGAGGGAGCGTAAGTTATGAAGTGACCAACTCGCGCTGCTTCTTCGAGAAAGCGAGTGCCGCGATGAAAGGTGCGCATGCTATAGGCGAGGAGCGATCCAGCTGGGACGGTCACCTTTACCTCGGCGTCGTAAAGGCCGGGACGATCTTCTTTGGTATAGGCCGCCGGCCACAAAATTTCGTCGTGATAATGCTGCCAGGAACAAACTGCAGTAGGCGCTTGGTGTAAATCCACGTCCGTGTAGTAAACCAAAAATGCGGTTTGCCAATAACTTGGATCTTTTGGTGGGTAGACCAGGGTGTGATTGACGTAGTCTAAATGCATCGGCTGGTCCTGATCGGCGTAGTGGCCTTTACATTTATAAGTCAGATCAGATTGCTCACAAAACAGATCGTCGTGTCCGACCATCAAACTAGCGAGCCGACGCATTTCCGGATGTAGGGTTACAGCGTTGAGTTGTTCTCCTTTAAATGGAAAGCGCATCTGCCGACGTGACCGTGGCGTTTCATCCCAATTTAGCGGTTTCGGCAGTCTTGGATTAGCGGTGTAATCCAACCAGCCTGGGATAAAGTCTTCAACTTCGTCGCGTGCTTTGCTTAGTTCTGTAGGCGTCAAAAAGTTTTCGATGATCACATAGCCGTGATCTCGATAGTGTTGAAGCTGCTTGTCGTTAATAGTCATGCTGAAATGTCCCCGTCCTCTAAATCCGAAGCTTGTACCCTTTACTCAGGCTTGCAAAAAGCAAGCGCCCAGATTCCCGGCTAAAGAATAATCTCTGCCTGACATCATGGCCAATACTTAAGGTTTTTTGTATCGATTCACTCGTGTTGGCCGAGGCCTGAGTCGGTATGCAATGCTTGATGGGATTATTCGCAAACTTCAGAGTATTGGGCGCGTAGGCATGAATGCACGGGTACCGTGATGTTTGCTCAATCTGGAGGCAACGCAAAACAAAACGCTTTGCGAAAAAAAGTGCATAACCGCGCAGTCCAAAACAAGCCTGCAAACACGCTGGAAAGAGACGCGGTCAAAAAACAAACGAAGGTATCGGCTCAATAAGGTAGAGGCGAGGCTAACAAAAAACGATTACCTAGTTTCTAGCGGTGGAATCGTTGTTGACGGAACGGGTCTTGAACCGTTCGTTGGTAATGGATGGGTAGTGCTTCGGGTTGATGAGCTTTTCGGTGTACGCGGCTGTTGTGTGTTTCGCGTCAGCCAGGGGTGCCGAATTGTCCGCGAACCCTTGCAAAGTATTGGAAGCTTAGTGCTACAAGGTCAGTCGGCTGCGAATAAGGAGCGGGATGGCGAAAATAGAGCGTGATTGCAGCATAGTGTGAGTCGGTCGTTACCTACGGCCCCAGATATTGTCATGCGTCCGTTGGTTTGCCGAAGGCCAGTGCTCAGTCTTTGCAAATCCAGTCCTAGCAAACAGGCCTAACGGGTTCACTAAGCATCAGTTGGCTCATGGCCACTGATATCAGCGCGTTATGTTCCCGCAACGCTTCCGTTTCGGACTAGGCAGTTTCTTAGCCTTGGCTGTTAATGGAACTGGCTTGAATTCTTCAGTAAGTGTGCTGGACCATGTTGGCTATTCAAAATTGCATTCTCGCCGTATAGCGCCTCTTTTTGCGCGCCGAAATTATTTCTATTTTTAGCCAAGGGTGCTAACTCGGCAGCCCACTGTTGCGCTTCATAAAGAAGTGATTCCAAAGCTGCCGTACGTTGAATAATGCCGGCATCGAAAGCCTGTGGCGCAGCCCAACGCTTCGCCAATTGCACGGTCTCGAAGAAGGTGGGCATGGGCAGTTTGTGGCGAAACAACGCAAGTTCGGGTTTTGGAATACGCATACCCAGCTGCATTTCGTTCGCGCAAAGGAAACCTCGGTCTGCGCGCATCAAACGCACATCGTGGCACAGCGCCACCATAAAGCCGGCACCAAAGGCGTGACCATTGATTGCACACAGCGTTGGAACTGGCAGAGTAATAAAGCGCCCCATCAGGGCCATGAATTCTTCGCCGAAAACCTGATAATCACCACCCGCAGGATGATCCGCTGGTGTTTGCACCCAAGCCAGGTCCAAACCATTTGAGAAGAACTTTTCACTGCTAGAGGTCGTCACCAGCGCGGCCGGTCCATCTGATGCTTCGACTTCATCCAGAGCTGCCGCGATAGCACGTACGAACTCTGTGTTCCAGCGGTTTTCGCCGGCGGTCATCGTTAGAGTAAAAACACTCTCGTCTCGGCTCAGTTCAATCATAGTTTGCTCCCTGCACGATAAGTGCCTTAGTTCCGACACAGTTCCGACACCTTTTTCTTAAGGTAACTATTGCCGGAAAGTTTAAACCGAAACTGCTACGGCAGATAGCTTGGCTTGCAGCGTCCTGGGGCCAAAGCTGGTCGAAGGGATAGTGCCAGTCAAAGCCGAAAGGGAAATGCTTGATGAGCAATGAGCGCAAGTTCCAGCTCACTATTACGCATTATTTTGGTGCGCGCCCAGCCTCAGCGTGTCGTTATGAGTGCGAAACCTCAGTTGGAGGGTTTAAACCGCGCCGACAATGAGTAAAAAACCGCCAAGATGTAGATGTTAACTTTTAGTTATCGAAAAATATGATTAGACTGTTAAGCGCGTATTGAGCAATGTGTAACATATGTAATGATACTGACTTATTGTGAACTTATAGTCGCCAAGCTATAAGACAGGACGGCCTAACTTTCCCTTCAGGAGGAGAATATGACAAGGTTGACGCGCTTTTTATGGGTGGCGTTTTTGACTTCCCTGCTCGCAGCGTGTGGTGGCGGCAGTGCGAAGTCGACAGACGACACCACCCCAACTCCGACGCCAACAAACTCTGCGCCAACGATCGAGCTCGTTGGGTCGGTGGATGTGCTGGAAGGGAACGTGAGCGTTGCGACAGCGACAGCTTCCGACGCAGATGGCGATGACATAGAGTTTAGCCTCAGTGGAAGCGATAGCGCCCTCTTCGGCATATCAGCCACTGGCGAGATCACATTCGCTGCAGCTCCGGACTTCGAGGCTCCTGCTGACGAAGGTGGGACCAACAACTACGAGCTAACCGTCACCGCTTCAGATGGAACGTTATCGAACAACGCTTCTATTGTTGTCAACGTGACCAACGCTCTGGAAGGCAGAGTGATTGACGGCCCTATTTCGGGGGCGGCAGTGTTCATCGATCTGAACGATAACGGGCAGCAGGACGACGGCGAGCCGAGTGGCGTAACCGACGCGGACGGGTTCTTCGCCGTCGACGGCACTTTTACAATAGCTGACGGAACGACCGCTAAGT